>JBKPSV010000313.1:0-19614 GCA_046735215.1 Pseudomonadota bacterium
AATCTCATCCAGGACACGGTCAAGGGTGGAAGCCATTAACTCATGCATGACGTCAGGCTCATGGCCTTCGACGAAATGCGGTATGTACCCATAGCCGCGCAACAAGTGGTCCAGCTCTTCGTGGCTGATGCGGGCCAAGACAGTCGGGTTGGCGATCTTGTAACCGTTGAGATGCAGGATCGGCAGAACGGTGCCATCCCGCACCGGGTTCAGAAACTTGTTGGAGTGCCAGCTTGTCGCCAGCGGTCCGGTCTCGGCCTCGCCATCGCCGACGACACACGCGACCATCAGGTCCGGATTGTCAAAAGCAGCGCCGTAAGCATGCGACAACGCATAGCCAAGCTCTCCGCCCTCGTGGATAGAGCCCGGTGTCTCGGGTGCGACGTGACTCGGTATGCCACCTGGGAATGAGAACTGCGTGAATAGCCGTTTCATCCCCTCTTCGTCGCGGGTAATGTTCGGATAAACCTCGCTGTAGGTACCTTCCAGGTAAGCGTTGGCTACCAGTGCGGGTCCTCCGTGCCCTGGTCCAGTCACATAGATCATGTCCAGATCGCGCGCCGTGATGATCCGATTCAGATGCGCGTAGATGAAATTCAATCCTGGTGTTGTACCCCAGTGCCCGAGCAATCGTGGCTTGATGTGGTCATTGGTCAGCGTCTGTTTGAGCAGCGGATTGTCATAGAGGTAAATCTGGCCGACAGATAGGTAATTGGCGGCTCGCCAGTACGCATTGATCAGTGCCCGTTCGTCGTTCGACAACACGTTTGCCACCATCGCCTCCGTGATTTGCTGTCATCGATGCCGCCCAACGTCGTGCGGCGTAGTCAGGTCAATAGTCACGCCATAAGCGGCGACGGCAAGGGCCGCATCGACCGCTGCGCACCAGTTGTGGATCATGCCGCAGACCCGACTTCGGATGCTCCGCTGTCCTTGGCCGCATCGGGTCTATGCAACGCCCCGTTCGGGTGGGCTATCCCACGCAGTTGCGGCAGGATAGTCAACCTTTGCGGCACCCGGCAATCGCAGCGTTGCCTGATCTGTCGGGGTCTGAGTGTGCGTCGAACCGCGGTGGGATTGGCATGGGTCAGGGTGACAACTTCGTCCTCGTGACGAATAGCCAGCTCGTCTCCCACGCGCATAGTGTAGGTTGTCGAGTTCGGTGCGATTTCAACCTCCAGACTCCGACCGCGGTAGGTCAACGGGAACCGGAGCGTTGACCTGCCTTCCGGCGGTCTCTGTGGCCGGAACGACAACATGCCGTCATAATCGCGCAGGCCGCCGAACCCATATACGAGCACCATCCAGGTCCCGCCCATCGACGCGATGTGACACCCATCTGTCACATTCCCACCAACGTCAGCGAGGTCCATGAGCAATGCCGCTCGCATGTATGTCACCGCTTTGTCGAACTCGCCGACCTCGAGCGCAACGATGGCCTCGATGCAGGATGAGAGAGACGAATCGCCGGTCGTCAGCGGATCATAGAAATCGAAATTCTGCCGTTTCGCCTCCGCTGAAAATTCATGGCTGAGCAGAAACATCGCCAGAATGACATCGGCTTGTTTGATCACCTGAGATCGGTAAATGTTCAAGGGATGGTGGAACAGCAGAAGGGGATATTGATCTTCCGGGGTGTTCTTGAAATCCCAGGGCTGACGATCGAGAAAGCCGTCGTCCTGCGGGTAGATTCCCGTGGCAGCCTCGAACGGCACGTACATATTGTCGGCAGCCCGCGCCCACAGGTCCAGTTCCGCAAGGTCCAGACCAGTCTTTTTGATCAGATCGTGCAGGATCTCCGGTTTCTCGGCTTTAAGGGATGTTACCGTATCGACCGCATAGCGGAGATTTTCTCGCGCCATCAGGTTCGTATATGTGTTGTTGTTGACGACCGTATTGTATTCGTCGGGCCCGGTCACCCCATTGATACAGAATTTTCCTGCCTTCCTCGTCGAGAAGAATCCGAGGCTACACCATAAGCGCGCAGTTTCCACCAGCATCTCTGCGCCGCATTCTGTCAGAAGTTCCTGATCGCCGGTCGCGTGAACATACTTGCGCAAGGCATACATGATGTCGGCGTTGATGTGGTATTGCGCCGTACCTGCCGCATAGTAAGCGGACGCTTCCTCGCCGCTGATGGTGCGCCAAGGGAACAAGGCGCCTCGATGGCCCAACTCACGGGCACGGGCACGTGCATGGTCCAGCATTCCATAACGAAACCGAAGAAGATTCTTGGCTATACGGGGTGAGGTATAGATCAGAAAGGGAAACAGGTAGATTTCTGTGTCCCAGAAGTATTGTCCTTCGTACGCCTGTCCCGTCAGACCCTTCGCGGCAACGCCGTTGGTTTCGGCTCGCGCTGACGCCTGAAGGATGTGAAACAGGTTGACACGGATCGCCTGCTGGATTTCCACGGTCGTTAGGCGGGCCCGCTCCGCATCAATGTTGCTCACGCTGACGTCGCTTCGATGCCAAAAGCCGTCCAGATAGTGTTGCTGCTCCTTCAAAAGCGTCGCGAACCCCTGTGCGACGGTTCTGTCCAACGTCCATTCCACTCGATTGCACAGCGGCTCCGGGTTGGCCATCGTCGCAGTGTGATAGGCCATGTATTTTGTGATGTGGATCGGCTTCCCGGGCTGAGCATTCACTGAAAAAGCCACTTGGCCAAAATTGTCACTATAGCTGTTCTTCCAGCTATGCTGGCAGTCGGTCTCAACTTCATGATCGATCCCGCAGGCGACGATCATACGGCTCCGCTCCGTGCCATGGGCCAGCACGACGCGATGGTCACGCACGTAGCCTGCGCGGTGTCTTAAGACATCCCCAGCAAACATTTTTGCCCGGCGTGGGTCATCATCGGTCTTTCGCACTTCTGGCGTATGGCAATGCATCTCCGACGAGATCACGACGGGTGCTTCCTGGTTCAAAAGTGTAACTTCATAGGTAATGGCCGCCACGTGGCGATGCCGGAAGGAAACCAGCCGGCGTGTCCTGATCCGTACCACTTTGCCGGACGGCGTTTCCCAATGCAGCTCGCGGTCGAGTGTGCCGGCCTTCAGGTTCAGGCGCCGATCATAATGGCGTAAATTCGCACCAGCCACGCTGAATGGCTCATCATCGACAAACAGACGGATGATCTTGCTGTCTGTCACATTCAGCATGGTCTGACCGGTGCGTGCGAAACCGTAGGCGGTCTCGCTGTAGACAATCGGCCACTCTTCATAAAATCCATTGATGAACGTGCCGTTTTGCACGCTCGGGTCACCCTCCTCGGGTACGCCGCGCATGCCGAGATATCCATTGCTCAGCGCGAACAGCGACTCTGTCTGCGCGATGAACTCCGGGTGGAAGGCCTTTTCGACCAGGTTCCACTCGTCCGGCGTATAGTCCTCGTGTGGTGGTCTTATCCGTTCATGATGAAGCATCGTGCTGCTATCTTGTGCCTGTAGCTGCTTCCAGGGAAGCAACCTTGCTCAGCCGGCGCAGGTGCCGCTCTGCCTCGCTGAACTGGGCGGCGACAAAGGTCTGAACCAGGTCCCAGGCGACCGCTGCGCCTACGGTCCGGCCGCCCATGCACAGGATGTTCATGTGATCGTCCTCAACCCCCTGCCGTGCCGAGAAATGGTCATGAATCAGCGCCGCCCTCACCCCGGTAATTTTATTGGCGCAGACCGACGCCCCAACGCCGCTGCCGCAGATCGCCACGCCACGCTCGACTTCGCCTGCGGCCACCGCGCGTCCGAGCGGGATGACAAAATCCGGGTAGTCGTCATCCTGGCTCAGGCTGCTCGCACCAAAATCGATGATTTCATGCCCAGCCGCACGGAGCTGGCCGATCAGGTCCTGCTTCAGCTCAAATCCTCCATGATCCGAGGCAATGCCGACGCGCATGTGTCACCCCCATTGCTGTCCTTTGCTGGCCGATCCACCGGGTTGCACGTTAACCTTAGACGGCGATGGCGCCATTCCAAATCTTCACCGCTGGCACGTCGACGGCCTCGGCGCCCCGAAGACGCACGAGCCTCTCGCTGACCAGCAAGGGTCGCAATCTCGCGGTCAGGCGGCGGCCGGTATGGTGTCTGCTGAGGCTGCACGCCGTCTCGCCGTGCCTGATGGCAAAACCTGCTTACCGGCGCGGCCGATCAGCCATGCCGCGATTACCTGTTTCGCCGACATAGTCTCCCTTTCCACCGTCGCGGTCACGCGCCGCGTTGTGAAGCCCTTCAGGGGCTCGTTGCATGTTAACCAATTGACCGTTGGCGGGCGATGCCGGGCTTTGTGGGCCCCATTCCCGCATTGCCATAGCCTATGATTGTTCGATAAGTTCCGATGCGTAGAGGTATTGAATCGGCTTACCGGATCAGCAATGCAGGTGCCGACGACCCATTCCACCGAACAGGCGTGGCTCGCGGCGATCGTGGCACATTCCCAGGATGCCATAATCGCCAAGGACCTCGAAGGTGTCGTCACCGGATGGAATGCCGCGGCCGAGAGGCTGTTTGGCTATAGCTCGGCCGAAATGCTCGGACGGCCACTGACCGTCATATTCCCGCGGGTCGCCTATACGAGGAAACCATGATCCTCGAGCGTATTGCGCGCGGTGAGCGGGTCGAGACATACGAGACGGAGCGCCAGCACAAGAATGGCCGCATATTCCCGGTGTCGGTGACCGTCTCTCCGATCAGGGGAACGGGCGGCAATCTGGTAGGCGCATCCAACATCACGCGAGACCTCACGGAGCGCGATGCCAACGAACGGCGCGTTCGCGAGCTACAGTCCGAACTCGTGCACGTACAGCGGCTAAGCGAACTTGGTCAGTTCGTGTCGGCACTCGTCCATGAGGTCAACCAGCCGCTGACCGCCATCACAAATTACCTGAACGCCAGTCGTCGGCTCGCCGCGGCCGGAAACTTGCCAGCGATCGTCACCGCCCTCGAACGCGTCGGCGGCCAGACACAGCGTATGCGGGACGTCGTCCAGCGAATTCGCGACTTCGTCAAGAAGCGCGACATTGACCTGCGTGCAGAAAACCTCGCCGAGGTGGTCAGCGAAGCCGTTGAACTTACGCGCGACAGCGCTAGAGGCGAGGATTTCAACGTAACGACCAATGTCCACCCTGGGCTGCGCGTGGAAGTCGATCGGGTCCAGGTGCAACAGGTACTGTTCAACATCCTGCGCAACGGCATAGAGGCAATGCAGGGTCAGCCGAAGCGCGAAATCAACATCGCGGTCCAGCCTTCCGATTCGGAGATGGTGCAGGTCAGTGTCGCCGATTCGGGACCAGGGCTCTCCGACGAGGTGCAGCGCAGGCTGTTTCAGCCCTTCGTTACTACCAAGCCTAACGGCATGGGCGTCGGCCTGTCTGTCTGTCGCACGATCATCGAGGCACACGGCGGGCGGCTCTGGGCCGAAAGCGCTGCCCACGCAGGCGCGGTCTTCCGCTTCACCCTGAAAGCGTCGGCCCAATCGCAAGACGCATAGCCCGAAATGAGGAAGGCTCCGGAGGTTTCCCTCCGGAGCCTTCGGCATTGTCTGCGGGCGTCGTTGCCCAGTCTGTAGGTCTAGACGGCGACGCGAGCGTCGGAGATCCAGGCCACGGTAAACGGCGCCACGATGAGACAATGAGACACTGGATCACCTCCTTTCAGTTTGTTGCTGCCTGAGGCCAATATGGCCGAGCGATACGTCCGCCGCAAGTCCGCTGGGAGGAACGCATGGCCGTCGCGAGCCGAAGCCGCATCGTCACCGAGGTCGATTTCGACAGGAACGGCCGCCAGCATGGCTTCCTGCGGCTGTTCCACTCCGTTCACAGTTCAGCCTACGGCTTCATTCCCATCCCGATCGTCGTGCTGAAGAACGGCGATGGACCGACCGCGCTGCTGGTCTCCGGCACGCATGGTGACGAGTACGAAGGCCAGGTCGCGCTGTGCAACCTGGTGAAATCGCTCGACCCGGCGAGCATCCACGGTCGCGTGATCATCCTGCCGGCGGCCAACTTCCCTGCCGCCTTGGTCGGTCGGCGCACTTCACCGATTGATGAAGGCAATTTGAACCGATTGTTCCCCGGCGATCCCGACGGCAACGTGACGGAACAGATCGCCTATCACATTGAACACGAGCTCGTGCCGATGGCTGACTTGGTATGCGACCTGCACTCCGGGGGTTCATCGTTGATGTATGTGCCTTCGGCGCTGTTCGGCAATTGGCGCCGTGATGGCAGCACGGCAGCCGGGATCGAGGCGCTGAAGGCATTCGGCTCGCCCATCGCCTATGTTGCTGAACAACAGCAAGGTGGCAGCCGTACGCTATCGGGAGGTGCGGCACGTCATAACGTGATCTGCATTGGCACAGAGGCTGGTGGCTCGGGCCACGTTACGCGGTCTGCGCTGCGCATGGTCGAGCGCGGCATCAACAACATGCTGGTTCATCTGGGTGTCCTGCCGCCCAGCGCGCACATCGCCCCGGACCAGCCAACGCGCATGCTGGAGGTCGGCGGCGCCGACTACTTCGTCTATGCGCCGGAGAACGGCCTGTTCGAGCCGCTGGTCGAACTCGGCGACACCGTACGTGCCGGCCAGCCCGCGGCGCACATCCACCTGCCGGAAACGCCCTGGGCGGAGCCAGCAACCGCACATTTTGCGCACGACGGATTTGTGCTGTGCAAACGCGTTCCGGGGCGAACCATACGCGGTGACTGCCTGTTCCACCTCGGCACCGACATTTCCTTGTAGGAGTACACGATGACTCTAAACGTGATTGTGCTTCAGCCCCTCATCGCGCTCATCGCCGGCATTCTGATCCTGGTAATCCCGAGGCTCCTCAACATTATCGTCGCGCTGTATCTGATCATTGTCGGGCTCACTGGAATATGGCCGCACCTGGTGCGTTAGAATGCACTTTCACTCCGGATAGATCATCTTTCGTGTCACGCCGCCGTCGACGACAAACTCGCTGCCGGTAATAAAGCCGCTGTCGGGACCGACGAGAAACGCGGTGAGTGCTGCAATATCATCCGGCCTGCCCACGCGACCGACCGGGTGGAACGCATGATCCTCGCTGCGTGGCGCATCGCCCTTGGTATATATCCAGCCGGGGCTGACGCAGTTTACCCGTACCTCGGGTGACAGGCTGATCGACAGCGCGTGCGTCAATGCCACCAGTCCGCCCTTCGACGCCGCGTATGCTTCCGTGTGCGCCTCCGACATATGCGCCCGCGTCGATGCAATCGTCACGATGGCACCCTTGCTCGCACGCAGCATCTTTTCTCCGGCGCGCGTCAGTAGAAAGGTGCTGGTGAGATTTGTGCCGATGACTCGCGACCACTGTGCCAGCGACAACTCGCGGATCGGCTTGCGGACGTTGACGCCGGCATTGCACACCAGTGCGTCCAGCCGCCCCTCCTGCGCCGCCACAGTCGCACATAGTGCGTTCACCGCAGTCTCGTCTGCGACCTCGCATGCCACATATCGTCCACCCATCGGCGCGCCGCCACGCGGATCGATATCGGCCACCACAACGTGCCAGCTATCGCTTGCCAACCTCGCCGCGATGGCCGCACCGATGCCGTGTGCGCCACCGGTGACCAGCGCGACCTTCAGAGATCGATCCATGACAGATGGCCTCCCTTGCCGGCGCCGGTGTCGAGGAACACCGCGGACCCGCCAGCGGCGCCATGCCGGATGTAGGGACGCCCGTCCGAACTGCGCCGGTCGTGCCCGCAATACACCGTTATCCCGCTCGGAATCCGATCAACCCAGCGCAGGCTGCGTTCGGGATACCCGTCCGGCTGGATCCGCCCGGTCGGCTCGCCGTACAACGCGCGGGCCAGCACGCCATGCGCCCGATCCAGACCATGCACCGGAGCCGGCGCATTCAGCATCGCCGTGTGGAAGCCGCCATGTACGAACAGCGCCTCGTCGCACTGCAGCCAGGCGGGTGCCAATGCAACCTCAGCCACGACCCGCTCGCGCAACGTGTCGTCGAGCTGCGACAGCGTGGCGCCCAGGGTGGCCTCGTTGCGCACCGGATACCCGGCAAGAAATCGCGCCAGCTTCAGGTCATGGTTGCCAAGCAGGAACAGTCCTCGGCCCTCATCGATCATGCGGAACATGATCCGGAGGGCGCCAGCGTTATCGGGACCGTAATCCGTCAGATCGCCTAATTGCACGACAAAGCGGTCTGTGGCGGCGGCATAGCTGAACGCGGTCGCGTCGCCGTGCACGTCGCCAACCACCCGGATGGGAGCGCCCTGAGGGATGGACCGGCCTGGCATGTCGCCCCAGCCTAGGCGCGGAGTGTCCCCGGTGGGAAGCTATGCGGGAAGCTGAGCGTGAAGCTGAACAGCCGTTCCTTGCCTAGCAGAAAGAGCCGTCCGCCACGCGGGAACAGCCGGCTGATCGCCGGTTCGCGCACGTCCATCCCGCCGGTGTAGGCGCCGAACGCTGGCATGACCACGCGCCGCGCATCAGCAACAAAGCAGGGCCGGCTGACCGTTGTGCCCCGCGCCGGAACGGTTGCCTTGGGGTGATGGTGCCCGGAGATTTCCCCCGCTGCTGCCGCGAGCGCCTGATGCCGAAGCACCAGCGTCGCGGTAGTAAACGCCTCTACCCACTCGCCACCCACGCCATTCGGCGGGGAGGGATCGTGATTGCCCTTCACCCAGACAAACCGATGCGCCTCGGTCATCGCGCCCAGTCGCGCAAGTTCCCCGGCCGGCAGTCGCGATGCGCCGTCGCTGTCATGAAAGCTGTCGCCCAGTGCCACCACGATACGCGGCCGATACCGCCGCAGCAGCAGGGTCAGTCGATCCAGCGTCGCATGAGTATCCCAGGGCGGCAGCAACTGGCCGCGGCGGGCATACGACGACCCCTTTTCCAGATGCAGATCGGACACCACGAGCAGGCTGATCGCCGGCCAGTACAGCACCCCGGCCGGATCCAGCATGAGTCGCTCGCCAGCAAGATGAATCGGCGCGACCGTCATGAAGGCAATGGCAGCGCAATTCCCCTTGCGGGAGGGGGGGAGGGGGCCCTCATGCTTCGAACAATGACGCCTGCCGCCGCAGAGCATTCCGTCGATGGATCGCCTTCACCGCCGGTGGCTCTCCTTCCCCGGTTGCCTCTGCGATGATCGCCTCCGCCTCTGCCAGCAGCCTCTCCTCATCATCGCGAGTCCGAACGCTCTCGCGGCCGATCTCCAGCAGCACCGGGACAGCAAGCGGCGATACACGCGACAGCACCATGTGCACGATCCGTCCCTTCACCCGTGCCAGCATGCCGGCAATTCGTGACAGATCGGTCAGCCCACCCGCCGCGTCTGCGCGCGTCGCCCGCAACAGGATATGGTCCGGCTGGTGCCGGCGCAGCACGTCGTAGATCAGATCCGAATTCACCGTCACCTGCTTGCGCGTCTTCTCCGCACCGGGATGGTGCCTTTCGATCAGGCCCGCGATCACCGCCAAGTTGCGAAAGGTCCGCCGCAGCATCGAGCTTTCCGCCAGCCAAGTCTCTAGGTCATCCCCCAGCATGTCCTGGTCGAACAGCCTTGCCACGTCCCGTGGTTGCTCTGCCGACCAGATGCCAAGCACGTAGTCGGTGGCGACGAAGCCGAGCGGTGCGTATCCGGCCCGTTCCATCCGCTTGGTCAGCAGCATGCCCAGGGTCTGGTGCGCGTTGCGTCCCTCGAAGCAATACGCCACCAGGTACCAGCGATCACCGCGCGGAAATGTCTCCACCAGCAGGTCGCTGCGGCCTGGCATGCGCGACCGCACCCGCTGCAGCTTCAGCCACGCCTGCACGCCTCCGGGAAACAGCGCCCACTTAGCCGGATCCTGCAACAGTCCGCGCACTCGGTTGGCGAGGTATGTGGTCAGCGGCAGCCGGCCGCCTTCATAGGCGGGAACCATCGGCTCGCCCGTGCCACCTTCGGCACATTCGGCCGCATTTTCGTGCAGACGCAGGAACTTGAGTAATCGTCCGGCGAACATGAACGTATCGCCCGGCTGCAGCGTATTGACGAAATACTCTTCGACCTCGCCTAGCACCGGTCCGAGCCGCCGTTTTCCAGCCAATCGCACTTTGATCAGGGGCGCCTCGACAATCGTACCGATGTTCATGCGGTGCTGCCGCGCGACGCGTTCGCTGCGCACGTGCACATTGCCTTCGCTATCGCGGAACAGCTTGCGCCAGCGGTCATACGCGGCCAGCGCGTAGCCGCCGTTCTCAACGAACATCAACACGTCGTCGAAGTCCCGACGCGGCAGGTCGGCATACGGTGCGGCCCGCCGCACCTCCTCAAACGCCTCGTCCGGCCGGAACGGAGCCGAACACGCGAGGCCCAGCAGGTGCTGCGCCAGGACATCCAGCCCGCCGGGCCGCGGCAGGTCGCCATCCAGTTCGCGACCCGCCACACCGAGGATTGCCGCTTCGCATTCCAGAACCTCGAAGCGGTTGGCCGGTACCAGAATGGCGCGGCTCGACTCATCCATGCGATGATTGGCTCGTCCCACGCGCTGCAGCAGTCGTGAGACACCCTTCGGTGCACCAACCTGGATCACCTGGTCGACGCCGCCCCAGTCAATACCCAGATCCAGCGACGATGTCGCCACTACGCCGCGCAGCTTCCCGCCCGCCATCGCCGCTTCGACCCGCCGGCGTTGCTCGACCTCAAGCGAGCCGTGGTGCAGAGCGATCGGCAGTGTCGGTTCGTTCAGCCGCCACAGCGCCTGGAACATCAATTCGGCCTGCGCGCGGGTGTTGACGAACACGATGGTCATGCCAGCCGCGCGGATGCGCGCCATTACCTGCGCCGCAGCGTCCAGTCCCATGTGTCCGGACCAGGAGAGTTCGCCTTCCGGCAGCAGCATCCGCAATTCCGGCGGCGTGCCGTCCGGCACGTCGATGACCCTGTCGGCTGCCACATAGGCGCTTATTGCCGCAGGATGCGCCACCGTCGCCGATAGCCCGATCCGACGGCAGCGAGGCGCCAGGGTCATCAGCCGAGATACGCACAGCGCCAGTTGATCGCCACGCTTGGTCCCGGCCAGCGCATGCACCTCATCGATGACGATGCTGGAGAGGCTGCTGAACAGTGCCGAAGCGTCCGGCAGTGTCAGCAGCACCGCCAGGCTCTCGGGCGTGGTCAGCAGGATGTTGGGGGGTGCTGCTCGCTGTCGCGCGCGGCGATTGGCTGGGGTGTCGCCCGTGCGGGTCTCTGTCGACACTGGCAGTTGCATCTCGTGGACCGGCCGCATCAGATTACGCGCCACGTCTGTCGCCAAAGCCTTGAGCGGGCTGATGTACAGGGTGTGCAGCCCGCTCCTCGGCGCCTGCGCCAAAGCCACCAGGCTGGGGAGGAACCCCGCCAGGGTCTTGCCGCCCCCGGTCGGGGCAATCAGCAGCGCACTCTTCCCAGCCCGTGCGGCATCCAGCATCGCAAGCTGGTGCTGTCGCGGCTCCCAACCCTGCGCAGCGAACCAGCCGCCGAAAGGTTCCGGCAATGTTCCAGCCATGCGGCACGTTTTAATGAGTCCGCCGGTCCGCGGGAAGCGTCGCCAAGGGCTGGCGTATCCCGGAGCTTTGCTCACCAAAGCGTGAAGTGCGCTACTCGTAGCGGTTGTGTATTGAAGGACTATTCCTACTGAACCTTGGCCACGCTCAACGGCGTGGCCTTTTCTTTTCGCCCCGAGAGCCAAACCAGAAGTTCTCACCGTGTCGGGGCAAATATTATTTGGTGCGTAATGTTCCTCAGGTTTTTCGCTTTCGCGATGGCAAACCTGCGCCCCCAGGCTGACATCGCTTCACCCGGGGATCCCGCTCAGTTCGGTATGTCAACCTCGGCCGGCGGCCAAAGCCAGGTGCCGTGGGTCGCGTTGTATTGTGCCTGCGGGCTCGCCGAACCGCTCGAGCCATCCTTGTGATTGCCGTCATGATACCAATAGCCGTGAGCGGTAAGGTATTCATCGGATGGGCGATCGCTCACCGCGCATCCCCCTAGCAAGATGCCACCTGCAACGACCGAGAGGAGCAACCTGAAGCATCTTGGCGTTATCGTATGTTGAGGGGTGCTCATGTCTCGCCATCTTAAGGGTGGTTGGGAGACCTTGCCCAGGCTCCCGGATCGACCACCAGCTTGCGCACCAGCCAGCCTGAACCATTGCGACTGAACCTGACCAGCGATCAATACCGGGATCCAGCCATATGCAGCCGCCCTCCAGTTGGCTCCGCGTGTTGCCGCAGGGATTGTTCTGCGAGCCCGCCGGGTTCTTCATCGATCCGATGCGCCCGGTCGACCGTGCGGTAATCACCCATGCTCACTCCGATCACGCTCGCCCCGGCCATGGCGCGGTGCTGGCGAGTCCCGAGACCCTGGCGCTGATGCGGGAACGGCTCGGGGAGCGGGCAGGGGAGGCGCAGCAGCCGCTCGCTTGGGGCGAGACCATTGGCATCAATGATGTGCGGGTGTGGCTCCAGCCCGCTGGGCACGTCTTGGGCAGCGCACAGGTGGTGATGGAGTATCGCGGCTGCCGCGTCGTAGTGAGTGGTGACTACAAGCGTACAGCCGACCCGACCTGCGCCGGCTTCGTTCCAGAGCCATGCGACGTGTTCATAAGCGAGGCCACCTTTGCTCTCCCGGTATTTCGCCATCCCCCTCCGGACCAGGAGATCGCGCGCTTGCTCGACAGCGTTGCGCTGTTTCCCGACCGTACGCATGTTGTTGGCTGCTACGCTTTGGGAAAGTGCCAGCGCCTGATCGCGTTGCTGCGACAGGCCCGGTGGGACCGGCCGATCTGGCTCCACGGCGCGCTCGCTTCGATCTGTCAGGTTTATGAGCGACAGGGCGTATCTCTGGGCGATCTGCGCCTCGCCACTGCGGCCGCAAAGGGCGAACTGGTCGGCACCATTGTGCTCGCCCCGCCCAGTGCCGTCACTGATCGTTGGGCGCGGCGCCTCGCCGACCCCGTCGTTGCCATCGCCTCCGGCTGGATGCGCGTGCGCCAGCGCGCCAAGTCCCGCGGTGTGGAGTTGCCGCTGGTCATTTCCGACCATGCCGACTGGGACGAGTTGAACGCCACCATAGACGAGGTTGCCGCGCCCGAAGTGTGGGTGACGCATGGCCGCGAGGAGGCGTTGATCCATGCCGCCGCCGCGCGCGGCATCCGAGGTCGTGCCCTGCGTCTGGTGGGTTATGGTGAGGAAGACGAGGCGGAGGATGCGGTTGAGGAGGCGCCCGCCTCCTGTTAGGTCTGGACAACCAGCGCCTCGGTTCAGAACATGCGAGCAGCGGAGGAAATCCCGATGACTGAACCCCAAGCTTTCAACTTCGCCGACGACGGCGCCATCCCGAACTCGAAGCTGCCGCTTCTGGTGTATCGCCAGGCGGTGCCGGCCGACCCGGTGGCCATCGAGCGCATCTTCACTGCCAATCGCTGGCCAGCCGCGTGGCGCGATTCAGTGCATCCGTTCCATCACTTCCACAGCGACGCCCATGAAGTCCTCGGCGTTGCCAGTGGATCCGGCAAGGTGCTGTTCGGCGGCCCCGCCGGCCAGGTGCTGGAGGTGAGCGCCGGCGACGTGGTGGTGATCCCAGCGGGCGTTGGCCATTGTCGTCAGAGCAAGACGGATGATCTGCTGATCGTCGGCGCCTATCCAGACAATTCGGAACAGCGCGACCTGCGGCGGGGCGAGCCGGCCGAGCACGACGAGGTTGCTCAGAACGTCGCCAATGTCGTGATGCCGGCGACCGATCCGGTGTCCGGCGATAACGGGCCGTTGGTGCGCATCTGGGGCGCCTAGCCGTCCCAGACGTCGGCCGGTGCCGCTCTCACGGCGGCATGGCGGCTGTCCCGAGCCATCGATTGATCAAGGTGGATAGCGTGCCGTTTTCGACCAGAGCGTCCTGTGCATCGTCTATGGCGGCCTTAAGCGCACTATCGCCCTTGCGCACACATACGGCGAGATGTTCGCGCGTGATGCCCGTCTGCACAACTTTCAAGCGAGGCCTGTCCCTAACGTACCATGCCGTGACCGGTGCCAGTTTCATGAAGACATCGCACCCACCGGTAGTCAGATCCGCAAGCGCCATTTCGATCTGGTCGTAGGCATAAACCCGCACACGTGCCGCACGGTGTTCAGCAACCAGTCTGTCAGCCACAGGCTGGCTCGTGTTCCCTCGCTGCACCCCGAGCGTCAGACCGTTGAGATCGCCGATACCATGCACGTTGGGCAGCCGAACCGCGTCGACGACCAACGACTGACCGGACACAGCATACGGATGGCAGAAATCCGCAAGCTGCTCGCGCTCCGGCGTGACGGTCGTGCCGGAGGCGATGCAGTCATATGCTCCGCTATCGAGACCAGCAAAAATCCCGTTGAAGTCGGCGCCCTTATAGCGCACCAGCTGCCATTCGCGTCCTAGCTGCTGGGCGATGCGCTGCATGAGCGCAATGTCAAACCCAGCCGGACCGTCGCGGTCCATTACGTCGAACGGCGGATCCGGCAGCGCCGCACCCACCTTCAGTGTGCGCGGCGCCATCCGTTCTTAGCGCGGTCGCACGTCGTTGTTGGTGCGATGATCGCCTGCCATCCAGCGTGCCAGCTCGGAATGTGCATCCGCGCGGCGGATCGCGTCGATCTGCTCTACACCAGGCGGGTCGACGGTGAATTCAACAATCAATCCGTCCGGCGACGTGGCATACACCGACTTGCAGTAGCCGTGATCGCTTTCTCGGAATGTCATACCGGCGTTGCTTAGCCGTTCGACGATGTCATCATAAGTGCGGTCCGACACCTTGAACGCGACATGGTCGAAGTTGCCCACCACTGGTGGCTTCTCGGCAATCACCAGCTTGTAGACATCCGGGTCGGCGAACGAGAAGAACGCCAGCGCCCCACCGTCGCCTAACCCGAAGAAGGTGTGACAGAACGAAACTTCGCGGCCGAGCCAGCTGTTGTGATGTTTCTCGCACCAGGTGGCGACCAGCGGGATGCCCAGCAGGTCCTCGAAGAACTGCCGGTTCACTTCCTGGTCGCGCACAACATACGCATGATGATGCAGACGCTGCGGCGGTTCGGCGAGCAGCTTCGGCTTTTCCTGGACGGCTTCTGCTACAGCCATGGCATCCTCCATTCAGTCGCTCGCAGCTTGCCCTTCCGACCGTCGGCTCGCAAGCTGATGGCTGCCGCCACCCAGGTGAACCGCCATGTCGCTGCCAGCCATTTCCCTCGTCGCCGTCCCCGGCCGCCGTCGTCTCACCCTCGATATCGCCCGCGACATCGAGCGCCGGGGCTACGCTGGTATCTACACGCCCAGCATGTACGGCAACATGTCGCAGTGCGAGGCGATGTGCTGGAACACCGAGCGCATCTCGTTCGGCACTGCCATCGCACCGATCTACGCACGCACCGTGCTGGACTTCGCGCAGAGCGCCGCCTTCATGCACGAGGTCTCCGGCGGTCGCTTCAGGCTCGGAATTGGCGTTGCGCATGCGCCAGGTCATCAGCGCATGGGCGTGACCGTCGGCAAACCGCTCGGCGACACGCGCGCCTTCGTCGAAAGCCTGCGCGCAGTCGAAGGCGTCGGCGAATTTCCACCGATCATCATCGCCGCGCTGCGGCAGAAGATGGTGGCGCTGGCCGGCGAAATTTCTCATGGCGTGGTGTTCGCCAATGCCGCCCGCTCGCACATGGCAACGTCGCTGGCCGCATTGCCACCCGCGAAGCGCAATGACACCGCATTTTTCATCGGCAACATGCTGCCGACCTGCATCAGTGACGACGTCGAAGCGGCGAGGGCGGTCTGCCGCAAGAACCTGATCCACTATGCGTTCCTGCCGAATTACCGGAACTACTGGAAGGAGGCCGGCTACGTCGAGGAGATGACCGCAATAGAGCGCGCAATAGCTGAGAACCGCCGCGACGATGTGCCGCGCTTCCTCACCGATCGCTGGCTTGCGGATGTCGCACTGTTCGGTTCCGCCTCGCGGGTCCGGGAGGCTGTCGAGGCTTGGCAGGCATCCGGCGTACATACGCCGGTCATCGTGCCCTCATCGACCTCTGGCGGTCAGTTCAAGGCCTTGGAGGAAATCTTCGCCGCCTTCGGCTGACCGGTACTATTGTAACCAAAAGTAACATCCGCTTACCTGCGGTTGCGCGAGGCGCCTCCTGTTCCGTTGCCCGATTTCTGGCATGTGTGGTCTGCCGACAACACCGTGACCAAGATGCGCGCACTCTGCTTCGATGCCATTGCCCGAGGTGTTGCCGGTGCGGCCGGATTGCGGGAAAGAGAATGCGCTGATCCGCATGGAAGGGGGACGCAGGAAATGACATTGGCCAAGTATGTAGGCCTTGGTGCGCTCGCGGTCGCTGCCGCAGCCTGCACGCCTAAACCGCCGGCGCCGCCGCCAGCTGCCGCCGCGGCGATGCAGCAGTTGCCGCCGGGGCGGGTATATACCTTCCATTCATCGGCCCAGTCTGGATGCCCCGGGTTGGACTGGCACGTCGTGCTGACGCCGGACAACATGCTCGATGGCATGATTGCCTGGAACAATTGGCAGTCGATGGCGCACGCCACCG
Organism: Pseudomonadota bacterium; assembly: GCA_046735215.1. Lineage (GTDB taxonomy): Bacteria > Pseudomonadota > Alphaproteobacteria > Acetobacterales > Acetobacteraceae > JAMXLO01. The sequence continues at coordinate 16,572 of JBKPSV010000313.1, forward strand.
GCAGCATCAATCCGCAAGCCAGAACATTCCAAATGACGGCAGAGGAAGTCGGTGGTCGGCATCGCACCGCCGATATCAGCGGGACGGTCAGAAGCGACGGCTATCTCGTCGCCAACATTGCCGGTCCGAATGTGAGCTGCCAGGGCATCATGGTTGGTTGGTCGGCACCGCCACCGCCGAGTCAGTGATACCTTGTCGCCAAGAATCTAGACGACGCTCACATGGCCGGGCCACATACGCCCGGCCATTGGCGAGGACAGGAGCCTAGCTGGCAGCGCAGAGCTGCATGATACGCAGCAACTTGTCGCCAGGTCTCAGTTCGCCGATCCGCACGACGAGATCGCGCGCTTTAGCTTCGCCGATCACCGGCGAAGCGAGCGCCATGAACTTCTCCACCAACCGTCGCCCTTGTTCATCGATATCGCGGGCGGGAATGCCTGAGTCGTGCGACGCCGCCACGATACGTCCGTCCGTCAGGCCGATTTCCAAGTCGGCGATGGTATTTGGCCGATCCGACTGGAAGTCGATCTCCACTTTGTCACGCAGCGCAATCAAGATAGGGTCAGCGGCGGTTTCCTCTGAATAGCTGCCAAGCCCACCGGTATCCACGCCAGCCAACGCCATTGCTGTCGTCAGGCGCAAGCTGAACTTTGCCTCCAGCCCGGTGCGCGGGGCCGCGATATTGCAGACGCGATCGCACGTCTCGTCGAGGCTCAGTCTGATCCGCGCTATCTGCTCCGGCTTCAACCCGTGCTGTTCACGCAGCTTGCGTGCAGCTTCGATCGGCGCGTGCGTCATGTAGCAGGCCGCGTGGTACTTGAAGAGGTTGTTGCGTATATGGAAGCCGCCCGGCGGCTCGGCCAGCGCAGCGCCCGTATTGAAGTCCGCGCTGTGCGTCCGCGCAAACCCCTGGGCACACTCCACCACGTCGTCGCGGCTGGTAAAGCCGCGCTGCGCCAAGCGCGCGGCCAACAATCCGTTCTGCGCCGCCTTGCCGGCATGCAGCGGCTTGCACATCGTGCCGAACATCGACTTCAACCCCGCAGCCTGCGTCCCGGCAACACCCAGCGCGGTGGCGAACTGCTCGGCGTTCAACCCCAACAGGTGGGCGCACGCAGCCGCCGCACCGAAACTGCCGAGAGTGCCGGTCGCATGGAAGCCAAGCAAGTTGTAGTGACCCGGCGCGAGCAGCAGCCCCAGCCTGCATTGCAGCTCATATCCCGCGACAAACGCCGCCAGCACATCGTGCGCCGCGCTGCCACGCTCTTCCGCCAACGGCAGGAGCGCCGAAAGCAGCACCACTGACGGATGCCCCGTCATCGCCATGTTGACGTCGTCGAAATCGAGCGCGTGCGACGCAGCACCATTGACCAGCGCCGCCGACAACACCGGCAGGCGCTCTGCATGCCCGATGATCGTCGCGGACGGCGTGCCGCCATGCTCCAGCATCTCGGCCAGCAGAATTTCAGTCAGCCCTTCCCGGGCACCGGCCAGCGTGCAGGCAAGATAATCCAGCAGGCATTGCCCGGCGAGTTTGCGTACGTCATCGGGCAGGTCATCGTAACGCAACGTCCTCGCCTGCTCGGCCAAAGTCCGTGTCAGGTTCTGCGCACCGATATCGGTCATCACGTTCATGTCGCTTGCTCCTCAGCGCCCCTGGAACACCGGCTTGCGCTTCTCATTGAATGCGCGGATGCCTTCGCGGCGGTCGTCGGTCGGCACCATGCGGTTATACGCCTCGATTTCGAACATCATGCCGCTGGCCAGATCCATGTTCAGCCCATAGTTCACCGACTGCTTGATCTGCCGGGTTGAGATCGGCGCATTGCCGGCGATCGTCGCCGCCGTCTCCAGCGCCTCGGCGAGCAGCGTCTCGGCTTTGCAGATCCGGTTCACCATACCCCACTCGAACGCCTGCTGCGCGGTGAACGGCCGCCCGGTCAGCAGGATTTCTTTTGCCCGCCGCGCTCCAACGGCACGCGGCAAGGTCTGCGTGCCGCCGGCACCCGGCATGATGCCCAGAGTCACCTCGGTCAGCGCGAACCGTGCGTGTTCCGCCGCGTAGATGAAGTCGGCGCACAGCGAGATCTCCATGCCGCCGGCATATGCCGCACCATTCACGGCCGCGATGACAGGAACCGGGCAATGGATGATCGCACGAATGGCGCGCTCGAAGATCAGGTGCTGGTCCTGCCACTGCTGATCCGTCATGCCGTTACGCTCTTTCAGATCGCCGCCGGCGCAAAACGCGCGTCCTCCGGAACCGGTGAGTACAATGCAGCGCTGCTCGTTCGGCGCCCCGCCGATCGAGTGAAACAGATCGAGCAGATCAATCCCCATCTGCGTGTTCATCGCGTTGGCGACTTCAGGGCGACTCAGCGTGACCAGCAGCGTGTCTGGCTGCGGCTCCGCGACCTGCAGGGTCTGGTAGGTCTTCGACATGGCACAAGTCTGCGCGCGTGTAGGTCCCTCCGCAATCCGCTGCGCCGGGAGCCGGCGCCGTCAGCGAACGGCCGGAGTGGCGTCGCGAGACACGAAGAACATGCGAAGCAGCGCGCCGTCGCCAAGGACGTTGCCAAGGCTGCAAAATGCGCAGTACGGCAACAGGATCAGGAACATGAGCAGTAGGTTGCCCATCACCACGAAGATCGTCGGGCCGGCAATATGGGTCAGGGACTCGGCGACGGGTCTGTGATGGATCAGGCCGACCACGAGTTCCTCGATGGTTGTCAGCACGAGCAGCAGGATCAGGAACATCAGCCCCATGTGTAGCGTGGGCCAGATCAGCGGCTTATGCCGGTATCGCTCGCCAAGGTGCAGCGCATGCCCAATCAGCATGAACTTTGCCAATACGAGTGCCTTCACCGCTGCTCCGCCCCATGCCTCGTAGCCAATGCCCTCCGCGTGCAGCAGTGCAGTCCGCTCCAGCAATAGGGCACCAAGTCCGACGTACAGGTAAGCGGCAAGTGCCAGCATTGCCTTGAACTCTTCGGCCGCCTTGTGGGCCAATTTCGTATGTTGACCACTCACGATTGCCTCCCCT
>JBKPSV010000314.1:0-12799 GCA_046735215.1 Pseudomonadota bacterium
GCGTCTGCAACGAGATTGGGATTGACGGGTGCGTTCATGGCCGTGCTCCACGGTCTGGCTTCAGTGCTGTCCTTCCGGCATGCGGACCACAAGGCCGTCGAGGTCTTCGCGCATCGTGATCTGGCAAGACAGACGCGAGTCCGGCTGCGCCACTGCAGCGAAGCTCAGCATCGCAGCCTCCTGCGATCCCGCCTCCGGCAGGCCGATCTTCGGCAGCCAGGCGGCATCGACATAGACGTGACACGTGGCGCACGCACACTCGCCGCCGCAGTCGGCATCGATGCCGGGAATGTTGTTGTCGACGGCGCCGCGCATCACTGACGTGCCGACCGGCACGTCCACGGTATGCGCCGTGTCGTTGTGCTCGATGTAAGTGACCTTCGGCATGGTCCTCCCCTGACTGCTTAACCCGCCAGTTCGCGGATCGAGCATGACACGTCCGCCAGCCTGGACGCTACCACCCGCTTGCGGCGGGCAATCATCATTCGCCCGGCCATGAACTCTGCCGGCGCGTTCACCGCCTCAACCGCCTGTACGGCACCATCCTCCGCCAGATGGAAGATTGCGAAGGAGCCCGACCCAGGATCGCCGCGGGTCACAGTCTCGACGACATCAAACGGCAGTCCGGCGATCTGCAGGCGTACTTCGTATTGATCGGACCAGAACCAGGGCACCTCTTGTGCCGGGGGTCGTCGGCCGCACAGATCAGCGGCTGCTTGCTTTGCCTGCTCCAGCGCGTTCGGCACGCTCTCCAGTCGAAAGGTTTGCTGGTACAGCGGCACTGGTCGATGCGTGCAATCACCAATGGCATAGATCGCCGGATCGGAGGTGCGCGCAGTGAGGTCGACGCGTATGCCATTGTCGCACGCAAGCCCCGCGCCGCTGGCGAGCGCCTCGTTCGGCACTGCGCCAATTCCGACCAGCACGACATCGCATGCGATGGCCTCGCCGTCGGACAGGAGGACCACGGCAACACGCTGCCGGTCACCATCGAACGCCTGCACGGCTGCGCCGGTGATGATACGAACGCCAGCGCCCGCATGGCGTTGCCGGAAGAACTCGGACAGCGGCTCCGAGGCTACACGCGGCAACACCCGCGCCTCACGCTCGATCACCACGACCTCGGCGCCGAGCGCGCGTGCCGAGGCCGCGACCTCCAAGCCGATGTAGCCGGCACCGACGATTGCGATGCGCGCACCGGCCCGCAGCAGGGGCCGCAGCCGATCCGCGTCGGCCTTAGTACGGAGTGCGACGACGCCTGCCAATTGGTTTCCCGGCACCGCGAGCGCCCGCGCATGGCACCCGGTAGCGAGGATAAGGTGGTCATACGCCACACGCTCGCCGTTCGACAGCACGACGCAACCAGCCATGCGGTCTATCGCCGCAACCTCACTTCCGAGCCGCAGCTCGATCCGATTGTCGGGATAGAATGTCGCCGGCCGCAACAGCAGATCGCCAAGCTCCTGTTCGCCTTTCAGCCAGGCCTTCGACAGAGGTGGGCGCTGATACGGTACCGTCGGTTCGGCGCCGATCAATGTTATCTGACCCTGCCATCCGTACTGCCGCAGCAGTGCCGCCGCCGACCCTCCTGCGTGGCCCGCACCGACAATCACCACGCGGTTCGCAGTGTCGCTCATGCTTGTGACTGCCCCCGCCGCCGACCGTCAGTCCATCTCCTGCTCGATCGCCTCGATATCGGCGTCACTGAAGCCGAAGTGGTGCGCGACTTCATGCACCAGCACGTTGCGCACCAGGCGATACAGGTCCTCTCCGGTCTCAATCCATTCCAACAGGATTGGCTGGCGGTAGAGAAAGATCAGATCCGGCTGCGGAGCCACATCGCTCAGGCGGCGCTCGGTCAGCGGGATACCGCGGTAAAGCCCGGTCAACTCCCATGCTGACTCGATACCGAGATCGTTCAGCGTCTCGTCATCCGGCAGTTCCTCCACGGAGATGCCGACGCCACGCACATGCTCCGCCAGTGGCGCCGGGATGCCCGCCAGCGCACGGTCGGCCATTTCTGCGATATCGTCGGCGGTCGGCGGCCTCACGTGGAGACCTGCTCCAGTACAGCGCGTGACTGATTGATGCCATAACCCCAGATCAACAGGGCAGGCAGCAGCGCACCCGGGAGCACGATCCATAAGATCCAGCCGAGATGGTTGGGACCAAATGCGTAGAGTGGTCCAAGCAGCGTCACGCCGCCCCACGCACCAAGATGGCCAAGCCCATCGGTCCAGGCAAACGCAACGGCGCGAATGCGCGTCGGGTAAGCGACCGCCGTGTAGTTGTACAGGTTGAACAGAAACAGGCCGGTGCCGATGCGACTGATGATATAGGCGACCACGATAACCGCCAACGTCGGTACCGCCCAGGCGGCGACCCAACAGATCGCGAACAGGATCGCCATCAAGGCGATGACATCGCGACGCTCGACCTGCTCGCCAAGTCGCGCATTCACCTGGAACGCGGCAAACAACGCAAGATATGCGGCAGCGAGGGTCAGGAATACTTCATGCGCGGTGGCGCCGTGGTCCACCATGTATACAGCCAGGAACGCACCGACACCGTAGATCAGCCCGGCATAGCCAAACATCCAGCAGGCGATCAGTACCCAGGTGCGCTGCCGATATTGCGGGCTGGTGAACAGCTCCTTCCAAGCGCCCGGCCCTCGCATCACCACCGGGTTGTCGGCGCCGCGTGGTTCCGGCAGAGGCCTTGGATCGCGGCGCTGGACCGCGCGCTCATATTCTTCCACGGCGCGCTCGGCCTCTTCGTGCCTGCCGTGCGCCTCCAGCCAGCGCGGCGACTCTGGCAGCTTGAAGTATAACCACGGAAGCAGGACGACGATCTCGATGATGGCACTGACCCATAGGAACGCGCGCCATTGGTCAGGGATCAGCCAGAACGCGAGCATATTGACGCTGACCGCGACCAGTGCGGTGACCCCCTGCGACGCCAGCAGCACCTTGTTGCGGACGTCGGGCGAGGTCATCTCGGACAAATACACCGAGTGCGTCGCGACGATGCCGCCGACGCCCAGCGTACTGAGTATCGACAGCACCACCATGCCCCAGAAATTGGTGACATACGCGAAGGGCCAGATGCAGATGCCGCCAAGGAATGTGGCGAGCAGGATCGCCGGCCGTCGCCCGTAGCGGTCGGCAACCCAACTCATTAGATAGACGCCAAGCAGAATGCCGGCGCCGACCTGCAGTGCCTGGATCACCGCGTATTGATACACATCGATGATGTGATTGGGCCGCCACACAAACGGATACAGCCGCGCACCTATGCCGTCGGTATCGAAGATGATGAAGCCCCAGGTCACCTCGACCAGTATAGCGAGCTGCCACTGCACCCGCGTCAACGGCAGCCGGTCAATCCGTGCCGCGATATGGCCGTGAATAGCGCTGCGTGACATAGTCTCTGCCGGCATCGTTTATCTCCCTTTGCCGGTGGTTTGGTCCCGGCATTGCGGGCATGCTGATGGGCGTGCATAGCAGCTGTCAAATCGATAACAGAGTCAGGTACCACGTATGGCTTCTTCATTTCAGTTCGGTCTCGTCATTCGTGGCCAGGCGGAGCACGGCGAGGACATCTCGCGCCGTCTGCAGGAGACGCTGGCAATGGTGCGCCTCGCCGATCGTCTCGGATATGATTCGGTCACCAAGACCGCGCACTACAGCGCGCATCCGTTTCAGATGTTACAGATGGTGCCGATGCTGGCGCGCTTCACTGCCGAGGCACCACGACTGCGACTGAATGCCGGCGTGCTGTTGCTGCCGCTCTATTCACCGCTGCACGTCGCCGAGGAGTTTGCCACGCTCGACGTACTGTCCAGCGGCAAGATCATTCTCGGAGTCGGGCTCGGTTATCGCGATGTGGAATTCAAGGCGTTCGGCATGACACGACAGCAGCGTGCGCGCCGGTTTGAAGCCAACCTGGTTGCGATCCGTCGCTTGTGGACCGAGGAGAAGGTCTCGATGCGGACGTCGTATTTCGAATTGGACGATGCATCCTGCCTGCCAAAGCCCCTGCAGCGCCCGCATCCGCCGATCTGGATCGGCGCCAATGCTGATCCCGCGGTGGAGCGCGCGGCACGTCTGGGCGACTGCTGGTATATCGGTCCGGGAGTGGAACGCGCCACCGTCGAACGTCAGATGGAGCTTTACCGCCGGGCACTCGACTCCGCAGGCAAGCCGTTCCCGACAGAGCTGCCGATGCGCCGCGAAGTTTTCGTGGCGCGTACGCGTGCAGACGCCATTCGTCTCTGCGCGCCCTATCTCGGCGCAAAGTACAAGGCGTATCATGCGTGGCGTCAGGAACTGCCCGCCGACGACAGCGGGTTCGACCAGGAGTTCGAGAGCCTCATCGGCGACCGCTTCCTGATCGGCTCACCTGACGAAGTGGCAGAGCAGGTACTGGCGCTGCATCGGAGCTTTGGCGTGAACCATCTGGTGATGAGCACCGAATGGGCCGGCATGCCGGCGAGCCTTGCCACCGAGACGATCGAGATGATCGCGCAGGAACTGTTCCCGCGCGTCCGCCAAGGTTTGTAAGGGAGGATTCGATGGCCACACGCCTGACTGACGCTGAACGCGCATCGCTGAAAAACACCTTGCCAGGCTGGTCGATGGTGGACGGCCACGAGGCGATCGCCCGCAACTTCCAGTTTCGCGACTTCAACGAGGCATGGGGCTTCATGAACCGGGTGGCGCTGCTCGCCGAAAGCCAGAACCACCACCCGGAATGGTCGAACGTGTGGAACCGCGTGCGCATCGAGCTCTCGACGCATGATGCCGGCGGCCTGACCGACAACGACGCGAAACTGGCAAAGGCGATCGACGCCTTGCTCGCCTGATGGAACTGTCGTTCCCCGAACGGGCGTTTGCCATCCGTCGTGCGAGCGCGCGGCTGTGCCTGCGGCTTGGCTGGGCGCCGCTGCACGAGGTGGGACTGCCGAATGGCCGCCGCGCGGATATCCTGGCACTGCGGCCGGATGGTTGCTTTGCGTGTATCGAGGTGAAGTCGGGGCCGCGCGACTTCCTCACCGATCTGAAGTGGCAGGACTATCGCGACTTCGCCGACGAACTGTTCTTCGCCGTCGATGTCGATTTCCCCCAGGCCTTGTTGCCCGCCGAGGCGGGGCTGATCGTCGCCGCCGGCCTGGAGGCGGACCTGCTGCGCGAGGCTCCGGCACATCCGCTCGCTGCCGCCCGCCGCCGTGCGCTGCTGCATCGCTTCGCCTTGCTGGCGGCTGGTCGGCTGGCAACGCTGGAGGACCCAGGCGGTGTCGCAGATATTCGTGCCGCGCTCAGCGCCGAATAGACGGATGTTGGCGACCGGGCGTTGACGTGGCGGATCAGAGGGCTGCATAGGGCGCCCCCTTCAGGATGCGAGAGACCGAATGCCCCGCCGCAAGCCGCGCGGCCGTCCGCTCGACGGCTGGCTGATCATCGACAAGCCGCCGGGGCTCACCAGCACCGATGTGGTCAACCGCGTTCGCCGCGGGTTCGACGCGCAGAAGGCAGGACACGGCGGCACACTCGACCCGCTGGCCACCGGCGTGTTGCCGATCGCGTTCGGCGCCGCCACCAAGACCGTCCCATACGTGATGGACGGGACCAAGCTCTATCGCTTCACGCTCCGCTTCGGCGAGGCGCGCGACACCGACGACGCCGATGGCAAAATCACCGCTATTTCGCCGGACCGGCCGGCGGATGCGATGATCCGCGCGGCTTTGTCGCAGTTTTGCGGCAACATCATGCAGGTGCCGCCGACCTTCTCTGCGGTGAAGGTGTCCGGCGAGCGCGCTTATGACCTGGCACGCGAGGGCCGTCCTGCCGCCCTCGAGCCGCGTCCGGCCCGAGTCGACTGTTTCGAACTGATCGAGCGGCCGGATGCGGATACGGCGATCTTCACCGTTGCCTCCGGCAAGGGTGTGTATATGCGTAGCCTGGCGCGCGACCTCGCCATCGCCTGCGGGACACTGGGTCACATCGCGTCATTGCGCCGTCTCCGGGTCGGACCGTTCACCGAGGCCCAGGCGACCTCGCTGGACGAGGCCCTGGCCGCACCTGATGCACTGAACGCATTGCTTCCGGTGGCGACCGCACTTGCTGATGTCCCCCCTCTGGCTCTGACCGATGCCGAGGCAGGTGGCCTCCGGCACGGCCAGGCCATCAGCCTGGTGACGCTGATGGGCCGCATTCCTGGCACGGCCGATCCGTCCGGTGGATTGGTTCGCGCCATGGCGGGACCGCGCGTCATCGGGCTTGCCCGGCTGGAAGACGGTTGGATGAAGCCCGAGCGGATGCTGTGACCCGCGGCGGGCGGATAGAACTGCGTGACGTGACAGTCCTACGGTCGGCATACGGCGTTGGACGGGGTCAGCGGCGCGTTCAGTGGCGCCAGCCTGACCGTAATGGTCGTCGCTGACGGTGCAGGCAGGAGTACTCTGCCTGGCATCATTGCAGGCGCCAGCCTGACCTTTGCAACGACAACACATGAAGAGGGCGAGCGCAGGGCGGTATACTGCCATTGCCCGGCCCGGTGGATTGATCATCAAGAACCCGAGCAGATGAAGTCAGCGATAAGGCTATCCAATACGATCGGCTGGAAGCTCTCCTCCGACCAGAGCCGGATGGACGCACCCGCCTGCGCTCGTCCGGCTCTGGGCGTCAGCTCACTGCGTTCAGCACGCTATCGCAGACATGCGCCATGTCGGTCTCCGAGAGGTACGGATGGATCGGCAATGCCAGGATCCGCTCGGCCAGATCCTCCGACACGGGCAAACCGATCCCGTTGTGATGATGCCGATAGGCGGGCTGCAGATGCAGGGGGCGAGGATAGTAGATCGCCGTTGGCACACCGTTCGCCCGTAGCGCCGCCTGCACATCGGCGCGCGCGGCCTGGTCACGCAGCAGGATCGCGTAAATTGCCCAGGCGCTGGTGCTGTCCGGCACCCGGGCGGGCGTCACGACGGCATTGCCCAACCGGGAATCGTAAGTGTGCGCCACGCGCTCCCTGGCCTGCAATTCGTCGGCGAACACCGTCAGTTTGGCGAGCAGCACCGCGGCCTGCATGGTATCGAGCCGGCCATTCATCCCAGTGTGCAGCACCTCGTAGCGTGACGCACCCTCGCCATGCGTGCGCAAGCTGCGATACAGCGATGCGCGCTCGTCACTCTCGGTGAACAACGCCCCGCCATCGCCGTATGCGGCAAATGGCTTGGATGGAAAGAAACTGGTCACCGTGGCATCCGCTGCCGTTCCCAACGGTCTGCCGTGCAATGTGCAACCGAAGCTCTGCGCCAGATCGTCCACCGTGAACAGGTGTTCTCTCTCGGCAATGTCTGCCAGCGCCATCCAGTCTGCGGGCTGGCCGAACAGGTCAACGCCGATCAGGGCGCGCGGCCGCAACCGCCCTTCGCGGCGCACTTCGGCGACCCGACGCTCCAGATGCGCCGGGTCGATCTGGAATGTGTGCGGATCGACATCGACGAACACCGGCGTGGCGCCCAGCACCAAGGGCACTTCGGCGGTCGCGGTGTAGGTGAACGCCGGCAGGAATACAGCATCCCCTTGGCCAATGCCTTCCGCCATCAGGGCGATCTGGATCGCATCAGTGCCGGAACTGACCGCGATGCAATGACGGGCGCCGCAGAAACGCGCCAGCTCCGTCTCCAGCTCGGCCACCTCGGGGCCGAGAATGAACTGGCAATGTGCCAGCACTGCATCCAACCGCCTGCGCAGCTCACTGCTGATACGCGCCTGCTGTCCCTTCAGGTCGATGAACGAAATGGGTGGGCGCGCAGTCATGGGTGGGTCAACACAGGCATTAGTCCTTCCGCATTGTGCTCGAACTCCGGCACCAGCCGGCCCAGCAGCGCCAGTGCCAATCGCGCATGTCCGGTGCGGCAGGCCGTGGCGATTTCGTCGATGGCACGACCGACGATCGCCGGGTCTGCCGTTCGCGGAGCCGCCATCAGCAGACCCGGAAACCCGGTCGGCACCGGCGGTTCCTTGCCGTGGAACAGTTCCTCGTAAAGCTTTTCGCCGGGCCGCAATCCGGTGAAGCGGATTTCCACGTCCCGTTCCGGCACAAGTCCCGCCAGTCGGATCATCTGGCGTGCCAGATCGACAATCTTCACCGGCTTGCCCATGTCGAGCACGAATATGCCGCCGTCCTCGCCCGAGGGCAGGGTGGCGTCTCCGATACCGACCACGCTCGCCTGCAGCACAAGACCCACCGCTTCGCGGACGGTCATGAAGTAGCGCTGCATGTCGGGATGGGTAACGGTCAGCGGGCCGCCCTGTTCCAACTGACGCTGAAACAGCGGGACAACGGATCCGGTGCTGCCCAGGACGTTGCCGAAGCGGACAGTGATGCACCGCGTGCCGCGCTTGCTGTGGCGGGCGGCAATGTCCAACGCCTGACAGTACATCTCGGCCAGTCGCTTGGTCGCTCCCATCAGCGATGTCGGATTGACCGCCTTGTCGGTGGAAATCAGCACCATGGCCCTGGCGCCGGTGCCGCGGGCGGCATCAGCGACATGCCGCGTGCCGGCAACGTTGGTCAGCAGCCCCTCGAGCGGATTGGCCTCCACCATCGGCACATGCTTCAGCGCCGCCGCGTGGAACACCAGCTCGGGGCGGAACTGCTCGAACACGTCGCGGACTCTCACTTCGTCGCGGATATCGGCCAGCAGCGACACACGAGGCACATGCGGATGGCGCTCCGCCAGCTCCAGGTCGATCAGCCACAGCGCATATTCGCCATTGTCCACCAGGATCAGCCGCTCAGGCCCCAGTGCCGCCACCTGGCGGGCCAGCTCGCTGCCGATCGTGCCGCCGGCTCCCGTCACGATGACGCTTCGCCCCTGCACCAGCCTTGCCATGCCTTCACGATCGAGCGGCACCTGCGGGCGGTTCAGCAGGTCCTCGATCGCCATCGGCCGCAGTTCCAGGTCCCGCGCACGGTCAGTGGAACCGGCCGGATTCAACGCTGTAGGCCGTGGTGCACGGCGGATCCGCATGCCGTGCCTTTCCGCCTGCTCAACCAGCGGTGCGAGCGACTGGCCGGCGAGGTCTGGGGTGACCACGACGAGCGTGTCGGGCAATCTGCCTTCCGCCGTCAGGCGATCAAGGACAGCCGCCGCGTCGTCGATAGATCCCAGGAACGGCGCGTTGTGGATGCGCCGGCCTGTCTGGCGCGCACCCACGGCGAGCAGGCCGTCGACCTGCAGCCGTTGCTGTCGGTCCCAGGCCAGCGCACGCAGGAACAGGTCTATGTCCTCGGCTGCGCCAACCACCAGAGCACTCGGAGTTTCCGGTACGTTGCCGGCAGATGCACCGCCCTTCCGGTGGCGCCACAACCGATACCCGACTCGGGGTGCGCCCAGTAATGCCAGCAGGGTCAGCCCGTAGGTGATGGGAAACGTGGGGTTGCCCGTGCTTATCCCCGCCCAGGCCAGCGCCGCGCCGAGCAGCGCGGCACCGCCCGCCGCCGCCCAGACCACGCCCACGAGATCGTCGATGCCGGCGAACCGCCAATACTGCCACGGCAGCCGGACCGGCAGGCCGGCGAGCAGAAGGGAAGCAGCACCAGCCGCCGGCAGCCACGGCGGGTCCAGCCATGCCGCCGATGGATCGGCGATGGCGCGCGCCAGGGGAATTGCCGCCGCGGCCAGCGCGCCATCGATGGCGACGTTCATCGCGATTCGCACGGGCGGGCGCGCTTTCATGGCGGCTCGTATAGCCCAGCGCCTGCTCGTGGCCCAGCTAGCGCTACCAGAGATGACTATCGCAATTCTCTCCGGTGTGCGTAATAATAGAGACGCGTGGGAGACGCATTCCGCAGCATTGGCCGCGGGAGTTTGTTGGCACGGCCGGATGTTATTCCGGCCGCGGAAGGGAACGTACACTATGTTAGCGAAGAACCGCTTGTCGCGTCGGTCGGCTCTCAAGATCGGAGCGGCCGCGACCGCCCTGCCCCTTGTGCATATACGCACCGCGGGCGCTGCCGGAAAATTGAGCCTAGCGCTGTGGGATCACTGGGTTCCCACCGGCGACGCCGCGATGAAGAAGCTGATCGACGAATGGGCCGAGAAGAACAAGGTCGCGGTGAACGTCGACTTCATCCCGAGCGTCGGCGCCAAGATCAACATCACCATGGCCGCCGAGGCGCAGGCCAAGACCGGCCACGACGTGTACGCGTTCGATCAGTGGACTGTACATCAGTACGCTGACAGCCTCGATCCGGTCGATGACGTGATGGAGCGGCTGATCGCCAAGTACGGCAAGCTGGGCCGCGCCTATGAATATCTGGCGTTCATCGACAAGCACTGGATGGCCATCCCTGTCGGCTGGGGCTCGGCGCCGCTGCCGCCGGTCGCCCGCCTGAGCATGTGGCAGAAATTCGCGGGCATCGACGTGAAGAAGTGGTTCCCCGACCAACCCTCCACGCCGGACGCCAGCAAGGAATGGACTTACGCGAAGCAACTCGAGGTCGCGGAATTGTTCCACAAGGCTGGTTATCCGATCGGCTTCGGCTGCCGTCCCGACGACAGCACCGACGCCAAGCAGGTCTGGGGCGCCACGTTCGGAGCGTTCGGCGCGGACCTCGTGAACGACAAGGGCGAAATCACCGCCGACTCGAACAATGTCATGGCGGTGATGGAGTATTGCCAGAAGCTCATCAAGTTCATGCCACCTGAAGCGCCGCAGTGGGATGATGCATCGAATAACCGTGCGCTGATATCTGGCAAGGCCGCCTATATCTGGAACCCGCCCTCGGCGTGGGCGGTGGCAAAGCGCGATGCGCCGGAGATCGCTGCCGATTGCTGGCATTTCTCGACACCGCGCGGACCTGCGGGTCGCATGGTGCCGCACCGGCCGTACTTCTGGGGCCTCTGGAAGTTCGGGCAGAACAAGACCGCGGCCAAGGAGCTGATTGAGCACCTGTCGCAGCGCGAGCAGGTCGAGGTGTTGGCCGCGCCGGTTGCCGGCTACGACATCCCGCCGTTCACCTCGATGTACGACATGAAGATCTGGAATGAGGTCGAGCCGCCGAAGGGCACAATCTACAACTATCCGGTGCGCCCCTGGCACGACTCTGAGTACTACATCGCCGGCTCGTCGGCACCGCCGGAAATCGCGGTGCAGATGTGGAACCGCGGTATTGCGCCAGCGATGGTGGCCCGGCTGATGGCAGGCGAGTCGATCAAATCGACCATCGGCTGGGCCAAGGAAGAACTGCAGGGCTTCATCCGATAGTCGATCAGGACCGTCGCTGGCCACCGGCCGCGGTTCGCTGTATCGGGCTCCTCCCTTGAGGAGCCCGAATGACTCTTGTCGCCCTGCTGCGCCATCTGGCGTTCGCAACTGCGCTTGCACTGCTTTCGGCCACGGTCGTGAGGCTCATGATCGCGGTGCGCGTCCTGGATCGTCCCGACCCGCGCAAGGTTCACACACTTGCCACGCCGAAGGGCGGCGGTGTGGGTGTGGTTGTCGCTTTCCTGGTCGGCATCGCGGTGCTCTACCAGTTCGCCGCATTCGCCCGCCTGGCAGATCCATACTTCGTGGGAGTCATTGAGGCGTCGGTGGCCATCGCCATCGTCTCCTTCCTGGATGACCTTTGCGACTGGAAATTCACGGTCAAGCTGACTGCGCAGGCACTGGCCTCGCTGGTCGCCGTCAGCAGCGGCATCTACGTCGTCAATTATCACGTGCCCTACATTCAACCACCCGACATCGGCTGGTTAGCGCCGCTCGCGACCATTCTGTGGCTACTGTTCGCGACCAACGCGATGAATTTCATCGATGGGCTTAACGGCCTCGCCGGCGGCGTGGCACTCATCACTGCCGGATTTCTCGCCGGCATCGCCGCCACCCATAGCGGCTGGTTCGCTTACTTTGCGGCGCTACTGCTGGTTGCTGGCTTAGCCGGCTTCCTGCCGTTCAACTTTCCCAACGCGCGCATCTTCATGGGCGATGTCGGCAGTCAGTTCTGCGGCTTCATCCTTGCGGTCCTGGCGGTGGTCGCAAGCCGGTTCGACAACGTCGAACTTTCATTTCTGATCGTACCGATGCTGCTTTCAGGCGTGTTGTTCGATGTCGCTTTCACCTTGGCCCGGCGCGTGGTCGCCGGAGAGCCGCTGACCGCGCCGCACCGCGGGCATCTATACCAGGTTGCCCACCGAGCCGGCGTTCCAGCCACCGGCGTCACGCTGATTCACTGGGGGTTCACCACGTTCGGTGGGGCCTGTGCCTTGTTGTTCATCGCAGTCCCATCGGAAGCCAAGCCATACATTCCCCTGCTGACGCTGATGCCGCAGTTGATCTGGCTCGCCTTCGTGGCGCATCTGGCAAGGGCCGCAGGCGTAACGCGCTGGGGCTAAGCTGGTCGGATCAGATTGATCCGCTCATGCTCTGGCATCATTGATGCAGAGCGCGATTCACGCTTTTCGGCGATACCGCCTCAAGCGATCGCGCTCAAGCGAACGTGGTGCGACGCGTTGGCGCCTCAGCGGCGGGCGTCGGCGCTTTCTTCGCGCTTCCGGCGGCCTCGCCCATTATAGACCGCAGATCCCGCAGGAACGCCGCACCCTTCAGCGTACGCTGCACAAGAATGCTGCGGCGATCCTGTGGATCCACCTTGCGACGTGCGAGATCAAGCTCGCCCAGCCTGTCCAATGCACGGGTAATCGCTGGCTTTGAGACCTTTAGATCGGCAGCAAGCCCGCGGACCGTGTGGCCGCCGTCGCGCAAATAACAGGTCAGGAAAACACCGAGTT
>JBKPSV010000315.1:0-14490 GCA_046735215.1 Pseudomonadota bacterium
AATTGTAGCGGACTGGGTTGAGGCAGTCTAATGCCATATCTGGGTGTAGGACGAAGGGGGACGTCCCAATGGCAGACGACTCAGCAACCACCCTGCCAACCCGCCGACTGACAGCGGTGCTTCTCGCCGATGTGGTCGACTACAGCCGCATGATGAGTGATGACGAGGACACCGTGCACGCCCGTTTGACGGTGCACGCCCGTGAGTTAGTCGATCCGACCGTCGCAAGATATCGCGGCCGGTATGTGCGCACCATGGGTGACGGGATGTTGGTTGAGTTCCCGAGCGCCCTTGATGCCGTGCGCTGCGCGATTGATATCCAGCGCGGCCTGGCTGAGCGTCAAAGCGGCGTTCCAAATCCGATCCGGTTACGCGTCGGCATCAATACCGGCGATGTATTGGTGGATGAGCGCGACATGTACGGCACTTCGGTCAACATCACGGCGAGGCTGGAAGCGTTAGCCATGCCCGGCGCTGTCTGCGTCAGCCAAAACATCTACGACCAGACACGGGGGCAACCTGGTCTGTTTTTCGCGGACCGGGGATGGCATAGGGTCAAGAACTTTCCCTATCCGATACGCGTTTATGAAGCGTCCTACGAGCCGATCCGGCTTTCGTCCCTTGGCAGATTTCTTGAACATAAGAAGGCATGGATAGTTGCCGGGGTCGCAGGCGCGATAGCGGCCGCGGTAGTCGCCTTTTCCGTTCTGAACTCGGCCGAAAGAGCCAAACCAGTCGCTCATACAAATTCTATTGTTGTGCTGCCATTCAGGAATGTTGACGGCAATGCGGCGGACAATTATCTCGCCGATGCGATTACGGTAGAAGTGACAACCGAGCTTTCTCGGCTTCGCCGAGCCTGGGTAATAGCTTCCGCAACGGCATTTGCTTATAAAGATAAGTCGATCGATGTGCGCCAGATTGGCCACGACATCGGCGTCCGCTATGCGCTGGAAGGCAACGTGAGGCGGACAGGGGCTGTCGTTCATGTCAACACCCAGTTGGTCGACGCTCAAACCGGCACTAACCTTTGGGCTGACCGATTTCACTATGAAACTACAAGCCTATTCGAGCTGCAAGACGCGGTAATCGCGAGAATTGCAGGCTCCCTTCATGACGAGGTGATAAGGGCCGATATCAGGCATGAGGTTGGCACCCTCGCGGGAGATGGCAATCCTCTAGATCAAAGGCTCAGAACCATGAGCGCAAAGACGGGTATGTTAACACCTCAAAGCCTCAAGGCTGCCCTCAATAACGCTGAGCAGGGTTTGGCGAATGCGCCGCAGGGGCAGGAAGATCCAAGAACGATGGCGGAGCTGGCTGATATAATACTGTCAGCTTACCTCAATAGCTGGAATGAAGAGATGGGTCTAAAACGCTCGGAACGCGAGCTGCAAGTTGATCGAGCGCAGAAACTCGCTGAAGCGGCAATCAAGAAGGACGGGTCCATAGCGCTCGCACATTATTCTCTTGGCTTCGTTTACCGTATGCGCGGCGATCACCAGAGTGCGCTCAACAAATTTGAGGACGTCATCAAGGCAGATTACAATTTCGCTGCGGCCTACGCCCAAAAGGCCAATGAGCTGGTCTTCAATGGCAGGCCGAAGGAGGCGATAGAGCCGGGAAAAGAGGCGATTGACCGCAGCCCACTCGATCAGTCCATTGGGGTTTTCTACTTTATCGTAGGCCGCGCATATTTCGTGATGGGAGAATATCAGAAGGCAGCTGAATGGCTGGACAAGGCGGTCGAAAAGCGAGGCAACCTGTACTTCCTTCAATCTTATCGGGTCGCGGCCTACGCTCTGAGCGGTCAGGTTGCCAAAGCGCAAGAGGAGGGGGAGAAGTTTAAGAACTTTTTTCCCATATATACGCGTGCCAAGATCAGGGACATCTATAGCGATGAACAATATCGTCCGCTAGCAGAGGCAGCCAAAAAAATGGATGAAGGTTTGGAGAAAGCGGGCGTACCGTAGGCGAGACCTGTCAGCAAGCCTTACCTGATAGCACACCCACTGGGCAGACCCCGATTGACCCGTTCTTGCGTGCCGACTGGCTTGATTGTCCCTAGGCCAAGCCTTGAGCGTGTTCCGTGCTTCATGGCCAATGATCGAGTTGGTCGGCATCCAGGGGCTGCAGCCCCCTGGTTGACGTCCTACCACTGCTCGACTGGGGCCGCCTCTTGCCGCAGGCGATAGCCTCCACCTTCAGTTATCAGCAGCGACGGGTGGGCAGGATCGGATTCAATCTTCTGACGCAGCCGGTAGATATGCGTTTCCAGCGTGTGCGTCGTCACCGATGAGTTGTAGCCCCACACCTCATGCATCAGAATCTGTCGATTTACCGCCGACTCCGACCGGTAAAGGAACTTCAGCACCGCAGTTTCCTTGTCGGTAAGTCGAATACGGCGGTTCTTCGCAGAATCTTGTAGCAGCTTCTTGGCCGGGCGGAAGGTGTAAGGACCAACTGGGAATACAGCTTCCTCGCTGCGGTCGAAATTGCGCAATTGCGCATGCAGGCGCGCGAGAAGTTCGTGCGCACGGAAGGGCTTGGCGATGTAATCGCACGCGCCCGAGTCGAGGCCGCGAACCACATCGATCTCTTCGGTCGCACCAGTCAGCATTATGATGGGCATGCTGTGGCCTTGCCGACGCAGCCTGGCACAGAAGTCCCGCCCATCGCCGTCCGGTAGACCGATGTCGAGGATAAGCGCATCGAAGTGCATATTCTCATCGGCGAGCTGTGCCTCGGCCCCGTCGATGCTGGTTGCTCTTGCGACGGTGAACTCCTGGGTCTCTTCGAGATACTCAGCAAGCATCTCGAGCAGGGTCTCGTCGTCCTCGATGATCAGGATGGGTCGACGGTTGGGCATGGTCTGGCTCCCCACATCTGTTGTCGCGGTCCGTTCGTGGAGTGAAAGAAGGTGGCAGTTCGTGGCGAAAATCCGTCACGCCCCTGTCGCAATCTCGTGAGTTCCGGAATGAGAGGCGGCGGTGGTTCAAGTTCGCGCGATCAGCCCCGGACCGCCTCTGCCACATCGAACGCACCGTCCCAGATCATTGCTACGGCGACATAGAGCACGACCAGCAGCCCGACCCAAGCTATCCAGCGGTAGCGCTCCAGCAGATTGGCCAGGATATTGGCCGCAACCCCCATCAGCACGACGCTCAGCAGCAGCCCGATCGCGAGCACCCAAGTGCTGCCTTGTGCCGCCCCAGCGACGGCCAGCACGTTGTCCAGGCTCATGGAAAGGTCGGCTACGATGATCTCGGTCAGCGACTGACGGAGCGTCTTGGTGTGGCCCGTCTGCGCGGCCTGGGTATGCGGACGGCGCAGCTCGCGAAACATCCTCCAGCACACCCAAAGCAGCAGCAGGCCACCGGCAAGCAGCAACCCGATGATCGCCAGCAACTGCAGTGCGACGGCACCGAGCGCGATGCGGATCACGGTGGCGCCAAGAATACCGAGGATGATCGCAGGCCGCTTCTGGCGTGCGGGCAATCCCGCGACCGCTAAACCGACGACCACGGCATTGTCGCCGGCAAGGGTGATATCGATCAGGATCACCTGTGCCAGAGCGGCAAGTTCGTGTGTCAGCGCGATCTGGTCCATGCGACTGCAGCCCTTGTCAGCCCCCGGCGAGGCGGTCTAGCTGGCCTACCGACTGGACGGGACAGGGCAGCGATGATTCCGCGTTACACCAGACCCGAGATGGAGGCCATCTGGTCGCCCGCCAACAGGTATCGTATCTGGTTCGAGATTGAGGCGCTGGCCGCTGAGGCGATGGCGCGGATCGGCATCATTCCCGAGGCCGCAGCGCAGAGCATTCGCGCCAAGGGCGAGACCAAGGTCGCAGCCATCAGTCAAGCCGACATCGAACGGATCGACGCGATCGAGCGCGAGACGCGGCACGACGTGATTGCCTTTCTCACCTGGCTGGCCGAAGCGATTGGCGAGGACAGCCGGTTCGTGCACCTGGGTCTGACCAGCTCCGACGTATTGGATACCTGCCTTTCGGTGCAGCTGAGCCAGGCCGCGGACCTGCTGCTGCAGGACCTGGACGCGCTCCTGGTTGCGCTGAAGGCACGGGCGCTGGAGCACAGGCATACGGTGACCGTCGGCCGCAGCCACGGCATACACGCGGAACCGACGACCTTCGGACTGAAGCTCGCGGGGCACTATGCCGAGTTCTCTCGAGACCGCGCCCGGCTGGCGGCGGCACGGAGCGAAGTGGCAGTGGCGGCAATCAGCGGACCGGTGGGAACGTTCGCTGCTGTCGATCCTCGGGTGGAAGCTCACGTCGCGGAGAACCTTGGGCTGGCGATAGAGCCAGTATCGACTCAGGTGATCCCGCGCGATCGGCATGCAATGTTTTTCGCCACCCTTGCAGTGACCGCGTCGGGGATTGAACGCCTGGCGACCGAGGTTCGGCACTTGCAGCGCAGCGAGGTGCGGGAGGCGGAGGAGTTCTTCCATCCGGGGCAGAAGGGCTCTTCCTCGATGCCGCATAAGCGCAACCCCGTACTGAGCGAAAATCTCACCGGATTGGCGCGCATCGTGCGGGCGGCGGTGGTGCCGGCGCTGGAGAATGTGACGCTGTGGCATGAGCGAGACATTTCGCACTCGTCTGTCGAACGGGTGATCGCTCCCGATGCGACGATCGCGCTGGACTTTGCGCTGGTTCGCCTGGCGGGAATGATGCAGCGACTGGTGGTCTATCCCGAGCGGATGGCGGCCAACTTGGCTAGTCTCGGCGGCGTGGTCCAGTCGGGTGACGTTCTTCTCGCGCTCGCACGCGCCGGCATCTCGCGCGAGGAGGCCTATGCCATCGTGCAGCGGAACGCGATGGCGACATGGGAGAAGCTGGGAAGTGCAAATGGCCGCAGCTTCCGCGAAAATCTATTGAATGATCCTGAGGTCGTAGGACGCGTAAGTGCTGCTGAATTGGATGCGGCACTTGATGCGCAGGCTCACCTTGTGCACGTAGATCACATATTCCAACGCGTCTTCGAATAGTCGGCAGTTCTACAGGGTCTTGAGATATTCCAGCAGTGCGCGCTTGTCCTCTGGCGGCAGCGTAGTGCCGTAGAGATGCCCGCCATTCGCATTCCCGAGTTGGGTGGTGTCGTAGCAGAAACCCTGTTTCGGCTGCGAGGGGTCGCATGATCCGGTAACAAAACCCACGCGGTCTTGGTCGATCGTTGTGCTTCCACGCAGATAGTTGCGAGGCCGTTGCTCGGATGGCTGCAGCAGGTCGGCGATGGTTGGCACCGATGCGTTGTGCAGGTAAGGCCCGCGGAGCCAGAGCGCTTCCAGTGTCTCGGCCACATAACCCTCCATCTTCTGGAACGACTTGAATCCCCAATCATAGCCTTCGCGATAGTTGTTGTAGGTGTCGCGCGCCTGAGTGGTCCACATTGCGATGCGATGCGGGTCGGTACCCAGTTCCGCCTGCGGAATCACAGTTAGCGTACGTTCGCCGCCTCTAGCATGACACTCCGCACAGTTGCCTGCGAATACCAATTGCCCGCGCTGCACCAGGGACGCATCAGTTTTGATCGGCGATGGCGGCGGCGGCATGGTGCGCAGAATATGCTCGATGCGATCGCTGGTTTGCTGGTCGAAGCCCTTGGCATCCGCGCCGTCACCCAGAGCCGAGCTGACGACGACTTCGTGCACTGACGTATTGAGCCCGTCCCAATGCAAGGGCGCGTTGGTCCGAATGGCGTTGCGCGCATCGAGCCCCCAGACGACCTGCATCTTGGAATTGCCGATCGTGCCGTCATCCGGAAGCTTGAGCATGCCGAACTTCACCGGATTGAACGGATCAATCCGGCCCGGTCCCCAGGTTGGTCGCTTGTCTGCCCAGGCGAACT
The DNA here is from genome assembly GCA_046735215.1 of Pseudomonadota bacterium. Lineage (GTDB taxonomy): Bacteria > Pseudomonadota > Alphaproteobacteria > Acetobacterales > Acetobacteraceae > JAMXLO01. The sequence continues at coordinate 5,874 of JBKPSV010000315.1, forward strand.
GATCTCCCTGCTGCAGCAGCGCCTTGCGCGTGGCTGGGATGATCAGGAAGCGGTACAACATCCGATCGATGAACGTCAGCGGGACCTCATGTTCGATTGCCGGCAACAGAACGTCGGCGTTGAAGCGAGGATCGCGGGCACAGGCAGTGAGAAACTTCTGATAAGCGAGGACGTCCACCGTGTTCGACGCCCCGCCGATATAGAATTGGGGCTGTTCGTTGGCGTCCAGTCGGGCCTCGGTGACGTGGCAGAAGGCGCAGTTGATCGCCATGCGCTCGAAGCCAACCCTGGCACGGGAAAAGCCGATCGGCGCCTCGGAGTGGTCGCGGCCAGGTTCCCAGAGGAAGCCCACTGATGCATAGCCGCCTGGTCCTGGCAGGTGATCGGCGAACACAGTCGGCAACACACGCCAGATCAGATAGGGCAGCCCGTTGGCCTCATCGTTGCCGATGGACCCGTACTTGAACTGATCGGCATCGCTCCCGTAGACGGGAATATCGCGGCGGAGCAGCTTTTCGTAGCCGACCCAGCCGCCAGCACCAAGCAGAATGACGAATACGACGATCCCGGCAATCCAGCGCCTGTGCCGGTTCATCGCGGTGCTCCTGTGCCGCGTAGGCCAAGGGCCAGCAGGATTGCCTGCGGCAGACCGAAGACGAAGTCGAACAATCCGAACACGATGTAGCCGCCGCCGACCACGAGGAAGAATATGACACCGCCGAAGCGGCAGACCACGGCGAAAACCGCCGCGAACCGGTTGCGCACGGGATTAAGCGCCGATGGAATATAGAAGATCGACAGCAGGATCAGCAGGAAAGCGGCGAACCGGGGCCACACCAATGGTTGCGCCAACGGCAACCGCAAGAACTCAAGCACGGTCGCCGTGGCGGCGATACTGATTGCGGCAACGACGACGTTGGCGACGATGCCAAGCCACATGATCCGCCGGAACCAGGTGAGGCAGGCTTGCGTCTGCATGATCAGAATGTCAGCAGGTATGCCAGCAACGCGGCGCGCTGGTCGGATGACAGATTGGTCCCGTAGAGATGACCTCCGTTGCCGTTGCCGACCTGGGAGGTATCGAAGCAGAATCCTCTATCTGTAGGCTGCGTGGGGCTGCAGGGCGGCGCCTGGAAACCGCCTTTCTCCTGGTCCAGCACGTCCAGGCCACGCACAAACGACTTCGGCCTCTGGTCGGGCGGCACCAGCAGATCAGCAAGCGTCGGAACGGATCCGTTGTGTAGATACGGTGCCCGCAGCCATAGAGCATCCAAGGGCAGGTCGGCGTAGCCGTCAGTCTTGGTGAAGTACTTGAACTGATAGGGCGTGCCGCTGAACAACGTCAGCTGCATGTCGCGGAACCGCTGCGTGTAGCTGTCCAGGCGACCGGGGTCTGCATTCAGCTTGGCATTGGGCTCGACCTGGCCGATCTGTTCACCTTTGAACACGTAATTGTTGTTGTCCTGATAGCCGTGGCAACTGGCGCATTCGCTCATGTAGATTGCGCGGCCCGCGGCGATCTTGGCGCTGTCCGGCCGGTACGGACTTGGCGGAGGATGCAGATCCAGCAGCCAGTGCGCCACGCGCTCGATGCTGGGGTGGTCAGCCGTCTGCACGGTAACGCCCGCGCCAAGTGCCGCGCTGAGGTTCCGCTCGGCCAAGGACGTGTTGTTGCCGTCCCAGTGCAGATGCATACCTTCGCGCGGACCCTGATTGAAGATCGACGGGAAGTCCGCGGTACCGACGCGTTCTTGCGGCGTCAGGCTGTCCCAGGCCATGTGGAACTGGATAAGCTTATATGGGTTGAAGGTATCGACGCGGCCTGGTCCCCACGACGGCTGGTAGGCCAGCAGCGGGTCCAGCCGCACCCGTCGCTCCAGCAATCCCTGGCGAACCTGCGGGATGACGATGTAGCGCCAGGTCAGCCGATCCAGCCAATCCAGATCGGCGCCCGCCTTCTGCACGGCAGGGATCAGACTGTCCGGCTGCAGTCTGGGGTCATCGGCGATGCCGAGAACAAACTTGATGAAGCGGTGCAGGTCCAGATTGTTCGACGGCATCGCGACAATTTCGCGCGGTGCGGCCTGTGCCGTGTCCCTAACCGTGCCAGTGTGGCAGACCGCGCAGTTCATCCAGGCGAGTTCGACGCCACTGACTTCGCGGCGGCTGATGCCGATCGGCAAGTCGCGCTTGTTGCCCTGCGCATCGGTTTCGTAGAGGAAACCGAACACGCTGTAGTCTTTGCCATCGAATACCTCAGGAAACAGCCCCGGCAACGCGCGCCAGATCCAATAGGGGAGACCGCTCGTCGGTTCGCTGCCAATGGAGCCGTACTTGAAGTGGTCGATATCGCTTGAGAATGAGGGCGTGCCCGTTCTGGTGAAGCGCCAATACGCGACGCCGCCTACGACGATCGTCACCAGCCCGATCAAAAATATCAACAGCAGGATAATCGCGACAAGCAGCCGTTTCCAGGAGCGCCGCAGCACCTCCCGCTGAACAACTGATACCGAAGTGCTGTTCGCCATCGTCGTGGTCCTGCAGAGTGTCTGGCGCTAAGTCGGAACGACGAGGTTCGCGTGTGTCCGATAGACGGAGAACACTTCGTCGATCATCGCCTCGTAATCGCCGCGGAAGCGGTCGAGCTCGTAGCAGCCGAGCGGGTTCTTGGGTGCGTTCAACAGGCACTTGTTGCAGTGAGTGCAAGGAATAGCGGGGAGATCGTGTCCAGCCTCCCACTGCTTCGGCAGATCATTGTTGGCGATCAGGGCACGCGCAATGGAGACGCCATCGCACGAACCGTTGCCGATGATCTCGCGAACGTACGAAGCGGTCTGATAGCCGCCGGTGCTTATGACCGGGATCTTCACCGCCTGCTTTATGACCCGGCACTGATCGATACTGACGCCTTCGACCGGTCGGCCCTTTTTCATACGGAACCAGATCCAGCGAAAGATCGGCCGCAGAGTGGGATAGCGGAACGTCAGGTAGTTCCGGAAGGTGTACATCCCCGAGGCCAGCATGCCGTCATAGGTCGTCGCTATCGTGTCAAAGTCGAAGTCGCCCGGCGGATTGAGAGGATGAGGGAAAAGACTGCCGGTCGAGACATGCAGCGCATCGGCGCCGGCCTGCTCGATCATCCTTGCCAGCTCGACGCCTTCCTGCAGCGTGTTGCCCTTCTTCTCCCATGGAATCACATTGTTGAAATCAATGCCGCTGAACTTGACCTGGAGATGGAAGTCCTTGCCGCAGCGCAGGCGGATCGCCTGGATGATCTCCATCAGGAAGCGTGCGCGATTGCGCAGGTCACCTCCATACTCGTCGCGCCGGTCGTTGATGCCGGAGCTCAGGAATTGGGTGATCAGATAGCCGTTGGCACCGTGCAGTTCGACGCCGTCTAACCCTGCCTGCTGGGCGCGCCAGGCGCCGGCAGCAAACGCATCGACCGTCTGGCGTATTTCGTACTTGGTCATCGCCTGGGTGAGAAAGCCGTGCAGCGTCTCGTTCTTGCCGGTAGAGCTGCGCGTGCGGCGATTCTGGTTGGCAATGCCAGGAATGTCCATCTGCCGACCGGAGTGGCTAAGCTGCAGGATGAACTTGCAGCCGAAGCTGTGCACCGCCTCGCCGACCTTCTGCCACATCGGGATGAAGTCGTCGCGATGAATGGTGGCGTATCCCGCAGCGATGCGGCCTTGCAGCATCACCGGCACGAAAGACGAGATGATCGCGCCGACGCCGCCGCGCGCGAATTTGCTCTCCCAGTTGACGCGGGTCTGCGACAGGCTGCCGTCCTCGTTGTCGAAGCGTCCCGAGATGCTCGACCGGAAGATACGATTCTTGATCTCAATGTTCCGCCACTTCAGCGGCTCGAAAATCACGTCATTGCCCATCGTCGGTTCCTCGTGACGATCGCGGTCGGCGGCAGTGGTTTTTGCCTGGGTATCGGCGGTGGGGGCGCCTGGCGTTGAACGCTGTCGAAGAATGCCTCCAGCGTTCGCGCATCAGCAGCCAGCAACGCGGTCTCACACCGCCCCAATTCGCGATAGCTTTCGAACTGGCTCTCACCGTAGAACTGCTCCAGCGTGGACTGGTGCGGAAATGCCTCGTTCAGATTGCGATAGGAGCGTACATCCATCGCCACCTCCGCAAGATCCGCCGGTTTCAGGTAGACCAGTTCGCCCGGCGTATCGCATTCCGGATAATGCACCTTCGCGAAGGCAAAGCTGCGGAACGGCAGGAGTGGCTGCTTGCGGGATCCTATGGCGACCTGCGGGACGAACTCGATCGAAACGTCGAAGTCGATGCGGATTTTCCGGATCGCGTTGCCCAGATCCTCAAAGCTGGCGTTTGGATCCTCTCCGGCATCGACCACCAGGATGCGCCGACAGCGGCGGCGGACCATCTCATACAGGCCGAGATTTTCAAAGTGGCCACCGTCGCTCAGGTACACCGCGTTGCCGCGATCGTCCGACAGACCAAGCAATTCACGCAACAGGGTTACCAAGGCGTTGGGCGGCTTTGCCCGGCGCAGCTCGTAGGTGGTTGCCGTCGCTGGATTTGGTAGCCAGGCGCCGAGCCGCACATTGAACAACGTCATCAGGAACGCCGCTCCCGGTGACGAGTGATAGCCCATATTGGGGCTGGCGGCGGCTCCGGATATCGCAAGCGCAGTTCCCAGCGTGATCCCGCGGCAGTGGTCGTCGGGGCCGGTCTCACGCTCGCTGCCGGCATATAGCTCGGTTCTGACATAGGCGCCACGCACCGGATGGCCGGCAGCGACATCCTCGCGCTTGTGCAGAAAGGCTGCGCCACAGGAGCTGGGCGTCACGGTGAAGCTCTCGCCCTTGCGTTCTGCCCAAGCGGTGTTGCGACTGGCCGTCAGATTCAATGTCAGGTTCACAACCGGAAACAGCCGGCGGGTCTTTGGCTTCTTCGGTTCCAGCTCAGCCATGCGCGGATTGTCACCCGGGTCTAGCCCGGTAAAATCGTCCGGCTGGCGCTCCCTGCGCGCCGTACCCAGAAAAGCGCGGACCAATCGATTGCGATAGACCCCGTGCATGGAAAAGCGATTGACGTTGATATGCCGACCGAGTGCCCAGGCGAGCACGCCGGCAATCCCGATCAGGATCAGGTCGCCAATGACATTGCCACCGGCGAGCATCCAGCCAAGCCGCGCAAGCAGCATGAACAGAGTTGCCGCGAACACCGCGGCGATCACGCCGAGTATCAGGTTGGAGGAAGGCCTGAAGCCGCCGCCCGCCTCGGTCTTCTCTTTGCCGGACATGTCGCCGGAGATCTTTCCGACATAGGCCGCGACCGGCCCGGTGAGCAGTCCAAAGCCGCTGACCACGAAGGACGTGAAGCTGGAGGTGTGATCGAGCACAATGATCGGCAGCAGCAGGCAGATCGCCGCAAAGGTCGCCCACAGCAATGCAGGCACCACCTTCTCGGCGTTCAAGCGCGCCAGCCATTCGCGATCGAGGTCACCGCGAAATGCCTCGGTCCGCAGCGCAACGTAGATCAGTGACTGCATCAGGTGGGCGATTGTCACCGCGAGCGGGCCAAGCACAGCGATATAGATCACCGGCAGGCCGATCGAGAGCTCAAGCTCGAGCCATAGGATGAAGGCTGCGACCAACGACGCCAGGCTCCACCAGCCGAGATTGTGACTGAACAGTCGGCGGTGCGTGCCTGCCTCGCGGTACGCCGCGATGACGAACGCCAGTTCCATGACGATGAAGCCCAGCGGCGGGATGACATCGCCGAGAATGGCATTGCCCGGCATCACGACACGGAGCCATGGTGCAGCGGCGAGCGGAACCAGTATCGACCAAGTCAGCAGCGGCCAGACCACCCACTTCGGCACGAACACGCCGTCCGGACTGTGCGCCGCTGCTTTGCTCAGCGCATGGCTTGGCAGGTGCCGCGCGCCGTTGTAGATGCCGATGAATAGACAGACCAATCCCAGCAACAGCAGCGGCCAGCCCCAGCCTGGACCGATCGCGACCAACACATCTTGATACAGGCCGGGAAGCAGGGCGATGGCGAACAGGGCTGGGACAAAGATCAGCCAGTTGACCAGGACGTTACGTACCCACAGCAGGATGCCGGCCCAGGTGTCGGGGGAACTGATGCCCGGCCTTGGAGTAAGATAATTGGTGTATTTCCGCAGTGTGCGAAGCTCGGGCGCCGCTTCGCTTGCCCCAAGCTCCCTTTGCACCTCGGCCGCATCGCCTCGGTGTGCGTGCACCAGCGCCTGCAGCCAGCTGCCGATGTAGCCACCACCAGAGACGGTCGAAAGATAGTGAAACTCGGTCAGCAGCCCGCGTCGCGCCAAGCCCTGCAGCACGCCAAGTGAGAATGCCGCACTGCGTACGCCGCCGCCGGATAGACACAGGGCGGACTGGTTCTTTTGCAGCGCCGCGTCATAGTAGTCACGTAGCGAGCCATCGTGGCCCTGTCGGGTGCACGCGGGGCGATCAGGGCCATGGATCGCTTCGAACTCCTGCCATAGGGCGCCGGCAGTGGTCGATACCGGACGCGGTACCGGCGGTTGATCCGACACTGATTTCCCCCTCATGCCGGGAGTATGGCAGCGCGGCTTATAATGCCGCAACGAGAATCAGAGCTGTGAAGTGGCTCACCACGGGTTGCTTATTCGCTTTACAGCGGTTCGAGGTGGACATTACGTTGCTGACGACTCGCGCAGCATCAATAGCGAGCGGCGAGGGAGAACATGAAGCGCTTCATCCTGATCGCCGCGGGCCTGTTGCTGATCATTGTCCTTGCGCTGTTGCTTCTGCCGGGCAGCGGACCGCAGCCGGGCAAAGTACGGGATGAAGCGATGATCGCCGGTCGGTCAGCCAGTTCCTTCCCGGCGGCTGACGAAGACTACTTCAAGGATATGGACAACGGCGTGCAGCTCAGCCCGGACGAGGTGAAGGGCCGCAACATGTGGCTGGTCTGGTCCGGCGGCAACGATCGATTCTGGGACGTGATGGTCAAGCACGCGTTCGGCACCTTCGATCTGCTGAAGACCGTTTCCTCCGCCCCGGGACTGCCATACAGCCGCGAGAACCGCTGGAACTACTTCGGCGTCATTAACGAGCCTTGCTTCGACAAACCGACGGCACCGGATCCAAAGCATTTTGGTCTCTGGCTAGACCAGCGCCGAACCGATTGCCCACCAGATCCGTTCGCTGATGCGACCAAATATCCTGGCGTGCAACTGGGCGCGCGTGGCAGCGAAGGCCTGGCGACCGGGTCATTCTATGGCGAACCCACCGGTATTGTCGGATTGAGACTGTTTCCCAACCCAGACTTCGATGAGGCGGCTCGCAAGCGATGGGATCCAGAGCGCTTCTATAAAGATCCTAACTACTATGAGCAGAAGGATCTGGTTCGACCATATCGAGTCGGCATGGCGTGCGGCTTCTGCCACATCGGACCGAGCCCGACCAATCCGCCGGCCGATCCGGAACGTCCGGAATGGAAGAACCTGAACTCGACCGTCGGCTCGCAGTACTTCTGGTTCGACCGTGTATTCGCTTGGGAGGCCGACAAGTCCAACTATATCTTCCAACTGCTGCATACATACCGGCCCGGTACGCTGGATACGTCGCTGGTTTCCACCGACAGCATCGCCAATCCGCGGACGATGAACGCAATCTATCAGCTGGGTCCGCGCATTCTGCATGCGATGCCGTTCGGGCGAGAGCTGCTGACGGGCGGGCAGCTTGACAACAAGCAATTCAACGACTTCGTCTCGTCGCCGCCGCTGGTCGACCTGTATGACAAGCCGTATGTCTATACACCAAGAATATTGAAGGATGGCGCGGATTCGGTCGGTGCGCTCGGTGCGCTGAATCGCGTCTATATCAATATCGGCCTGTTCAGCGAGGAGTGGTTGCTGCATTTCAACGCCTTCGCCGGCGGCCAGCGAATCACACCGATCCGCATCGCCGACGCCGAGCGCAATTCCGCGTACTGGCAGGCAACCGAGCAGCAGACCTACTATATGGCACAGTTTCTGGTGAAGGCAGGTCAGCCGGACCGTCTCGCCGATCTGCCTGAGCCGGACCGGTCGCGCTATTTAACTGACGATGCGGCGGTGCTGGATCGCGGCAAGACAGTTTTTGCCGAACGCTGTGCTCGTTGCCACTCGAGCAAGTTGCCGGATCCGGTGGTTGGCATGCAAGGACCCGGGGCCGAGAGCTGCAATGGACCTGACTACCTGAAATGCTGGAGCAAGTACTGGGCGTGGACGAAGACCGACGACTTCAAGCAGAAAATGCTGGCGATCGTGAATGCGTCGGACTTCCTGAAGGACAACTACCTGTCCAGCGAATTCCGCGTACCGGTGACACTGCTGCAAACCAATGCCTGCAGTCCATTGGCGCGCAATGCGCTGGCCGACAATATCTGGGACAATTTTTCCTCGCAGAGTTACAAGGACCTGCCGTCGGTGGGGCAGATCACGGTGAAGGATCCATTCACCGGCGAGGATGGCAAGTTCTCTATGCCGGCCGGTGGACGCGGCTATACGCGGCCGCCATCGCTGGTCAGCCTGTGGTCCACTGCACCGTTCCTACTGAACAACACGGTCGGCCCGTTCGAT
>JBKPSV010000316.1:0-14144 GCA_046735215.1 Pseudomonadota bacterium
GCCTACTCGATCGCCGACATGGCGTCGTTTCCCTGGGTGCTGATTTCAAAGCCGCTTGGTCAGGCGCTGGACGAGTTTCCCAACGTCGCCCGTTGGCGAGAGGCGATCAAGCAGCGCCCGGCGGTGCAACGGGGCATCGACCTTGGGAAGGAACTGCGCCGTCGTGCGCCGCCCTCTGACGAGGAGCGCAAGATCCTATTCAACCAGACGGCGCAGAGCCTTCGCGCGGACTGATCGGTTGGCCGATCAAGCGGCCGGCGCCTGATTTCAGGCGGGCGCGATACGCCGCACACTCCGCGTGAGCACCGCCAACGCGATACCGGCGTTGAGCAGGTTCCATAAAGCACCGTTGGCAAACGCGGCGCTGTACGATCCGGTCGCGTCGAAGATCACGCCGGATATCCAGCCGCCGAACGCCATGCCGAGCAAAGTGGCCATGATGACCACGCCAAAGCGCATGCCGGCCTCGCGCGCCGGTAGGTATTCGCGGATCACTATGGCGTAGCTTGGCACGATGCCGCCCTGCACCAGGCCGAACAACGCTGATACGGCGTAGAGTGAAAACAGACTGCTGAACCCGAGATACAGCAGCAGAGCCAGCATCTGTCCGATGGAACCCAGCAGCAATGTCGGCAGGCCACCGATCCGGTCGGCGACGAAGCCCGAGCCGACGCGGCTGACGATGCCGAGTGCCAGCATCAACGACAACATTTCCGCACCACGGTTCACGCCGTAGCCGAGGTCGCTGCAATAGGCGACGATGTGCACCTGCGGCATCGACATCGCGACGCAGCAGCAGAAGCCGGCGACGGCAAGCACGATCTGCAGGCCGGCAGGTGACAGGCCAAGCGATGACTGCGCCGAGGCGGTGTATTGCATCGTCCCACTCGACTGGGTCGGTGCCTTGCGTCGCAGCGCGAGCGCCAATGGGATCATGGTGACAGCACATGCCAAACCGATGCCGAGATGCACCTGTCGCCAGCCTATGATCTGCACGAAGTGCTGGATCACCGGCGGCCACACGGTGCCGGCGAGGTAGTTGCCGGAGGCGGCGATCGCCACTGCGATGCCGCGTCGGCGGGTGAACCAGTGCGAGATGTCGGCGACGATCGGTCCGAATGATGCGGCGCCGCCGAACATCGCGATCAGCAGTCCCTGCACCAGGGCGAACTGCCATAGCGTTGTGGTGTACGCCGCAGCGACATAACCCAGGCTGAGCGCCACTGCGCCGATCAGCGTCGGCAACACGATGCCGGCGCGATCAGCCAATCGGCCCATGACGATGCCGCCGAGGGCGAAGCCGATCATCGTCAGCGTGTAGGGCAGGGAGGCGGCGGCGCGATCGACGCCAAATTCCGCCTGCACTGCGGGCAGCACCACGACCACCGACCATAGGCTGATGCCGCCCAGCGTGCTCAACGCGACGCCGACGGCGAGACGCAACCAGGCATAGGCAGACTCGGCGCCCCGATCGGCCGTCAACGGGGGTGCTCCTTCAGGTCGAAGGAGCGTCTAGGCGAAAGCGGCCTCGGTAGCCACCGTCCATTCGCGTTGCAGCCAATCGTACCACTGCTGCATGCCCTCGCCCGTTCGGGCCGAGAGGGATATCGCCGCAATGCCTGGATTGACGTCGTGGGCGTGCGCCGTGACGCGCGCGACGTCGAAGTCCACGTGCGGCAGCAGATCGATCTTGTTGATCAGCATGAGCGTGGCGGCGCGAAACATGTGCGGGTATTTGAGCGGCTTATCGTCGCCTTCGGTGACCGAAAGGATCACCACCTTTGCCCGCTCGCCAAGGTCGAACATGGCGGGGCAAACCAGGTTGCCGACATTCTCGATCAGCAGGATGGAGCGGGGCGAGGGGCGCAGTTCGTTCAGCCCGCCGGCGATCTGGTCGGCTTCCAGGTGGCATCCGGTGCCGGTGTTCACCTGGATCACCGGAGCGCCGGTCGCGGCGATACGGTCGCGGTCGAGCGAGGTGGCCTGATCGCCTTCGAGCACACCAATGTCGTGTTGCCCGCGCAGGTCCCGGATCGTCCGTTCCAGCAGTGTCGTCTTGCCGGCCCCAGGCGAGCTTACCAAATTAACCGCAAGCATCTCGCGACCGGCGAACCATGCACGATTGCGCGCCGCGATCGCATCGTTCTTCGCCAGTACACGGGTCTGCAGCTCGACCAAGGTGGTCGGCGCATGCGAGTGGCTGTGGGAATGGCTGTGGCTGTGCCGGGTACCGTCTGCGTGTTCGTGTTCGTGCTCATGGTCCGGCTCGCCGCATCCACAATGACCGCACATCACGCAGCCTCCTCGATTTCCATCGTCGTCACCAAGAGGTCATCGCCATCGGTCCGGCGGATGTCGAGCCGTGCGCCTTCGGCGCAGGTGCCGCGGGCGATGACGTCGAAACAGAAGTCGATCGACTCAGGCGTGGCGCAGGATCGCTCGCCGATTTCCAGCGTCACGCTGTGCACGCGGCGATCGCCCGCCGCCCGACAGACGATGGCGACGATCTCATGCGTGAGCGCCAGTTCGTGCATCAGCAGATACGCGGGAGCTGGTCGCCGATCAGCATGTCGACGATACGCAACCCGCCCAGCATCGTGTGCATCACCACCTGGCCCGGGCGGCGTTCGGTGCATTTGCCGATGCGGCATGCCTCCTTGCCGAGTGGATGTGCGTGCAGCGCTGCCAGTGCGGCATCGGCCTGTTCAGCCGGGACAATGGCGACAAGCCGACCTTCATTGGCCAGATAAAGGGGATCGAGACCGAGGATCTCGCAGAAGCCTTTGACCGCTTCGCGCAAAGGTACCGCCGCCTCGTCGATCTCGATGCCGCACTTTGCGGCGAGCGCGATCTCATTCAATACGGTGGCGATGCCGCCGCGTGTTGCATCCCGCATGAAGCGCGTCGCGGGTGCCGCGGCCAGGATCGCGCCGACCAGACCATGCAGCGCGGCGCAATCGCTGTCGATCGGCACATCAAGCGCCATGTCGCCGCGCGCCGCCAGGATTGCCGATCCATGATCGCCCAGCACACCGTTGACCAGCACGACGTCGCCGGGTCGTGCGCGATCAGCCGACAGATCGACGCCAGTGCGGATTGCACCAACGCCGGTCGTGGTCAGGAACAGCTTGTCGCAGGCGCCGCGCTGCACGACCTTGGTATCGCCGGTGATCACCTGGACGCCAGCTTCGCTGGCCGCCGACGCCATTGATCGGGCGATGCGATGCAGCACGTCGAACGGCAGGCCCTCCTCGATGATCGCTGCACATGACAGATAGAGCGGAATCGCGCCACCGACCGCCAGATCATTGATCGTGCCGAACACGGCGAGTTTGCCGATGTCGCCGCCCGGGAACTCAAGTGGATCGACAACGAATGAATCGGTGGTGATCGCCAGCCGGTCACCCTGTTGTGCCAGTGTAGACATCGGCACGCGCGCCTGGTCGTCGAGCGGCGCCAGCAACGGGTTGTCGAACGCGGCAACGAATACCTCGTCGATCAGGTCCTTCATTGCTTTGCCGCCTCCGCCGTGGCTGATCGTCACTGTCTTCATGCAGCTTTGGCAGCGTAGCGGTAGTAAGCGGCGCAGGCGCCCTCGGATGAAACCATCAGCGCCCCCAGCGGCGTCTCCGGCGTGCAGGCGGTGCCGAACACCTGACACTGGTGAGGCTTCAGGCTGCCCTTCAGCACGTCGCCGCATTGGCATGCCGCCGGGTCGGCGATCTGCACATTGGGCACAGCGAAGCGACACTCGGCGTCGAACCGTTCATAGGGTTTGCGGAAGCGAACGCCGGAAAAATCGATCGATCCGAGGCCGCGCCATTCGAAGAACTCGCGCAGTTCGTAGACCGTCTCGATGGCACGCAGTGCCGCGGCATTGCCGCCCGCGCTGACCACGCGCGCGTACTGGTTCTCCACTTCGGCTCGACCTTCGGCAAGCTGGCGCAGCACCATCCAGATCGACTGCAACACGTCGAGCGGCTCGAAACCGGAAACCACCATCGGCTTGCGATAGCGCCGCGCGATGAATTCGTAGGGGTCTGTGCCGATGATGATCGACACGTGGCCAGGTCCCAGGAAGCCATCGATCCGCAGGTCTGCACTGTCGAGGATCGCTTTTATCGTCGGCACGATGGTGATGTGGTTGCAGAACACCGAGAAGTTGCTGATGCCGTCGCGTTCCGCCTCCAGCACCGTCAAGGCGGTCGATGGCATCGTGGTTTCGAACCCGAGACCGAAGAACACCACTTCGCGTTCCGGATTGGTGCGCGCGATCGCCAGCGCGTCGGATGGCGAGTAGACCATGCGGATATCGGCACCGTTCGCCTTCGCCTGCAGCAGGCTGCCGCGCGATCCCGGCACACGTATCGCATCGCCGAAGGTGGTGAGGATGACGCCTGGCTGCGTGGCGATCGCGAGGCAGTCATCGATGCGACCCATCGGCAGGACGCAGACCGGGCAGCCTGGCCCATGCACCAGTTCGATCTGCTCCGGCAGCATGCCTTCGAGGCCATAGCGGAAGATCGCGTGGGTGTGGCCGCCGCAGACCTCCATGATCTGGATCGGTCGGTCCAGGTGGAACGTGCGGGCGATCGTGGTGATTTCGCGCACCAGGGTTGTGGCCTTGTCGCGATCGCGGAATTCATCAACATATTTCATGCGGTCTGTCCCATGGCATCGATTTCCGCCTGCGCCTCGCCGAGTTCGCTCAGCAATCGCAGCGTTTCGGCGGCTTCCGCGGCATCGATTCGACTGAGCGCGAAGCCGACATGCAGCAGCACCCAGTCGCCGACACAGGCGTCCGGCGGATGCTGATCATCGACGATGCACATGATGTTGACCTGACGGCGCACGCCGCCGACCTCGGCGGTGGCGAGCATACGTTCTGCATCGTCGATGCGTACGATCTGAGCGGGGATGCCGAGACACATGGGTGCTGTTCTCCTATGCGGCTGCGATCAGCCGCGCGGCGGCGACGGCAGCCTGCCCCAACGAGAGGCCGCCGTCATTGCAGGGGACGATGCTGTGCGTCAGCACGGTGAATCCGGCGTCCTGCAGGCGTCGTTCGGTCTGCTCCAGCAGGATGGCGTTCTGAAAACAACCGCCGGACAGGGCAACCGTGTCAAAGTTTTCCAGTCCGGCGAGGGCGCGGGTTATCGCGACCAAGGCGATGGCGATCGCCTTGTGGAAACGTGCGGCGATGACGCCAGACGGCGTGCCTCTGGCGATCTCGGCGGTGAGTGACTGCCACATCTCGCAGTAACCGATCGTCGCAATTCCTGCGGATGACGGCATTGTTACGCTCAGTGGGTATGCGAGCGCATCGTCCTCGTCCGACAGCGTGTGCGCATCGACCAGTGCCTCGAGCCGGGCGGCGGCCTCGCCTTCGTGGCCCTGCCGTTCGACGCAGATGCCGAGAGAAGCTGCCACGGCATCGAACAGCCGGCCGCAGGACGACGCCATCGGCGTGTTGACCCCATTGTGGATCATTGCGTCGAGGACTGGATGCGATGCTTCGGGCTGCAGCCCCGCGGCCTTCAGATGCGCATAAAGATTTCGCCATGGCTCGCGCACGGCGGCTGTGCCGCCTGGCATCGCCACGGGCTGGAATGCTGCCATCCGTCGGGCACTGCGATAGTCCGCCAGCAGGAACTCGCCGCCCCAGATCGTGCCGTCGTCGCCCCAGCCCAGGCCGTCCAACACGATGCCGAGGACGGGTGGGGCTGCGAGTGGGCGGCCATTCTCCGCCAGGCAGGCAGCGATGTGCGCGTGATGGTGCTGCACTTCGATCAGCGGAAGGCCACTCGCGCGCATATGCTTGGCAGACAGGTATTCAGGGTGTGCATCGATCGCGATTGCGGTCGGGGCGTGATCGAACAACTTGCTGAGGTGGGTGATGCCGCGCCGATAATCATCGAACGTACGCGCGTCCTCCAGGTCACCCATATGCGGGGACATGATCACGGCACCGTCCCGCAGCAGGCAGAACGTCGCCTTCAGTTGGCCGCCCGCAGCAAGCAGGTCGGGTGCGGCCGAGAATCCAGGGGGCAGCGGGATAGAGGAAGGTGCATAGCCGCGTGCGCGTCGCCACATTCTGGGTTTGCCGGAAACCACACGGAGCACCGAATCATCGACCCGCGTCGCGATCTGGCGGTCATGCGTCAGCACAAAATCTGCGACGTGTCCCAACAGTGTCAGCGCCTCATCGTCGTCGATGATCTGCGGGGTATCTGTCAAGTTGCCGCTGGTCATCACCACAGGCACATCGATGTCGCGCAGCAGCAGCAGATGCAGCGGCGTGGTCGGCAGCATGAAGCCGAACGTTCTCAGGCCCGGTGCCACTGCCTCGGGCAATGGTTGGCCGTTGGACTGCAGCACTACGATCGGGGCGGATGATCCATGCAGCAGGGCTGCTTCTTCTGCCGATATGTCACAGTAGCGACGGATCACGTTGAGGTCGCGTGCCATAAGCGCGAATGGTTTGCTGTTGCGGCGCTTCGCGGTCCTCAGACGGGACACCGCCGCTGCATTGGTCGCGTCGCATGCAAGCTGGTAACCGCCCAATCCCTTCACCGCGACGATGCGTCCGTCGCGCAGCAGGCTCGCCGTTGCGTCGACCGCATCGTCCGCCGCGATCTCAGGCACCAGCCGTGCGTGCGGTCCGCACGATTCGCAGGCGATTGCCTCGGCATGGAAGCGCCGGTCTGCGGGGTGTCGGTATTCATCGGCGCACGCCGGACAGAGACGGAAGGCGGCCATTGTCGTCGCGGCGCGGTCGTAGGGAATGGCGCGAATGATGCTGAAGCGTGGTCCACATTCCGTACAGTTGGCGAAGGGATAGCGGTAGCGTCGTTGCCCAGGCTCCAATACCTCGCGCGCGCACTCGCCGCAGATGGCCGAGTCGGGAGCTATTTCCGTTCGTGCGCCGCCGTTGATGCTGTCGACGATGCGAAAACCCGGATCGCAGGGTGCATAGCCTGGCGCGACCTCGACAAAATCGACCCGCGCCAAGGCCGGGGGGGTTCGCTTCAGCCGGTCAACCAGGTCGACAATCGCCGCATGATCGCCGGCCACGCGAATCAGCACTCCTTCGGCATCATTGCGCACGTCGCCCGTGAGGCCGCGCTCCTGTGCGAGGCGCCAGACAGCGGGGCGGAAACCTACCCCCTGGACCCGTCCGCGGACACGGATTTCCGCCTGCTGCATCAGTTGACACAAAGCCTTCAGTTAAGCTTCTAAGGTTGACAAGTATATTGGTAAACAGAGAGTGAAGCCTATCACGGGCGGGGGGAAGCATGGCAGAAGGGACAGCCGGTGATTTGACAATTGGCATCTTTGTCTGCCGGGCAATGATGGGGTGCAAATGATGCGGATCCGCCGCGCCCTCCTGTTCGGAGTGGTGTGTGCATTGCTGGCGTCTCCGGCCTCCGCCGGGCGCACCCACACTCCGCAACGCCACGATGCGACAGCCCAACCTAAGGCGGTCGCGCATAAGTCGCCGCACGCCACCAAGAAGCACAAGCGGCAGACGGCCCACAGCAAGCGGCCCACTCACGCCAAACACGCGGCTCACCCGGGTCGACGCATCTGGACGAGTGCGCCGAAGCGAGACGAGGTCAGGCCGCTGATTGTGATCGATCCTGGGCACGGAGGAACCGATCCCGGGGCGATAGGTGTCTCCGGGACAATGGAGAAGACTGTCACACTTGCGACCGCTCTTGAACTGCGCCGCCAACTTCTGGCCAGCGGCCGTTACCGAGTCGCGCTGACCCGAACCGGCGATCGTTCAGTCTCGCTCGCGAACCGGCTGGCCTTTGCTCAGAGCAACGATGCCGATCTCATGATCGCCATTCATGCCGATGCATCACCGGACCGGCACGCTCGCGGCGCCAGCGTGTATGTGCGCAGTGGCGAGAGGACGACGCGCGTTGTCACCGGGGCTGGAAGTGCGGGTCGAATTGCCGAGGTGCTTTCGACGCCGACACCGCGCGCGCAACCAGGGTCCGCCTGGCTGCAGTACAGCATGATCGATGAACTTAACGACGACGTGCGCATGGTTGCGGCACCGGCACGAACGGCGCATCTTTATGTGCTCGGCTCGCGCGATATCCCAAGCGTGCTACTGGAAATGGGCTTTCTGTCCAATCGCCAGGATGAGTCGCTGCTCAAGCGACCGGGACACAGAAACGTTCTGGTGGAGGCGATGAAAGACGCGATCGACGACTACTTCGCTGGGATCAGGGGGTCGCGAACGTAGCTGATCGCGGCGCGAGCGGTATTCGGCACCACACACGACGTGCCGCAACGGGGGCGAAACTTGACATAGCGGACGGCAGCCCAGCGTATTTCGCCTGGATGCGGGGGAACAAGGCTGATGGCGCTTTCTGGCGACTCCTACGACTATATCGTCACCGGTGCCGGTTCTGCGGGTTGCGCGGTGGCATCTCGCCTTTCCGAGTCCGGTCGCTATCGCGTGCTGTTGCTCGAGGCCGGACCACGCGACCGCAACCCGTGGATTCACATCCCTCTCGGCTATGCCAAGACCTATGTCGATCCGATCGTGAACTGGCGCTTCGAAACGGAGCCGCAGCCGCAGCTCAACAACCGTCGGCTCTATCTACCGCGCGGCAAGACACTGGGCGGCTCCAGTTCGATCAATGGCATGGTGTACATTCGTGGCAATCACGGTGACTACGATGAGTGGCGCCAGCGCGGCTGTGAAGGCTGGGATTGGGATTCGGTCCTGCCTTATTTCAAGAAGGCCCAGAACCAGACGCGCGGTGCCGATGAGTTTCACGGCGTCGGCGGTCCACTGAATGTCAGCGATCAGCCGGGCCAGTTCGAGCTGGCCGATGCGGTGCTGGAGGCTTGCGTGCAGGCCGGCATTCCGCGCAACCGCGATTTCAATGGTGCGCAGCAGGAGGGCTGCGGCTACTACCAGACCACCACACTCAAGCGCCGCAGGTGGAGCGCGGCGCAGGCCTATCTGCGTCCGGCGCGCAGCCGCGACAATCTGGTGATCCGCACCGGTGCCCACGCGACGCGCGTGCTGATCGAGAACAACCGGGCGGTGGGCGTGGAATTCCACGGAGCGAGCGGCCGCGAGACGGCACGGGTGCGTGGCGAGGTCATTGTGTCCGGCGGCGCCTATGGATCGCCTCAGCTGCTGCTGCTTTCCGGCCTTGGGCCGGCACAGCATCTGCAGGATATGGGAATCACGGTTGTGCGCGACATGCCGGCCGTTGGATCGAACCTGCATGATCACTTCAATTCCTACGTCGCGTGGCGGTGCAGCAAGGCAATCACGCTCAACGACCTGGAACGCAGCAAATTGCGCAAAGTATCGGCCGCGATGCGCTATGCGCTGTTCCGTTCTGGTCCGATGGCAAGCAACGGCATCCATGCCGGCGTCTTCACCCGCAGCGATCCGCGGCTGGAACGACCCGATATTCAGCTCAACATGTTCGAGTGGAGCACGCTGCGGCGAGACAGAGACGGCATCGTGCCACATCCGTTCCCGGGCTTCACCATCAGTCCCGTGCATTTGCGGCCGGATGGACGCGGGACCGTGCGGCTTGCGAGCGGTGATCCGCTCGCCCCGCCGGCCGTGCTGTTCGACTATCTGCGCACCGACTACGACATGCAGGCGGTGATCTTCGGTATCCATCTGGCCCGCAAGATCGCCGAGCAGCCGGCGCTGAGGCCATATGTCGCGGAAGAACTGCAGCCCGGGTTGTCGGTCACCAGCGACGACGCGCTGGCAGCCTATGTGCGTGAGAGCGGCGTATCCAACCAGCATCCCACCAGCTCCTGCGCCATGGGGCACGGCCCAAACACCGTGGTCGATCCACGGCTGCGTGTGCACGGGATCGATGGACTGCGCGTCGCCGACGCGTCGATCATGCCGGTTGCGGTTGGCGGCAACACGAACGCACCGACCATCATGATCGGCGAAAAGGCGGCGGCAATGATCCTGGAGGATGCGATCGCGGCGCCCCAGCGCGCCGCGGCCTGATTCTTACCAGTTGTCGAGACCAACTTTGAATGACAGCCGATGTGTATCGCTACCACCCGTGCGCAGCATAAAGCTTGACGGGCTCCGCTTCGCCAGTGACGTCATTCAGCCTCTAAGCTGGCACCGCGTTCAGAATCTGCAAAGCTGAACGGTTTGCTACCGCTTGCTCGGCTTTGAAACCCGCCCGGGCAGAGAGCGCATGATATTCCTCTGGCTTACGCTTCCGTCCACCCGTCATCACCAACATTGTCATATCGAGAAGAGACGGCTCGGGCTTGTTTGGCTCAGTCGCTAACGGTTCGATCACGAACAGATGACCAGAGGCCGGCATCACCTCGCGGCAGATCTTCAGGATGCCGCAGACCTGGTCATCCTCCTCATCCAAGAACACATTCTTGAGGATACAAGCGTCGCCGCCTCCTGGCACTGAGACGGACATGCTGCCGCCCACGATGTCGCACCGGTCTGCAACACCATGCGCGGAAAGCACACTTGGTGCACCCGCTACGACATGTGGCAGATCGAAGAGGATGCCCCTGGTTTGGGGATTTCTGTTCAGAATGCCTGCCAAAAACTCCCCCTGGCCACCGCCAACATCCATAATGCAACGGAACTGTGAGAAGTCGAGGGAGTCGGCTATCGCGTCGGCGACTCCGCGCGATAGTTCTGTCATTGCCGCATCGAAGAAAGCCGTCTCGACCGGATTGCCGGCGCGCCACTGCCAAACGCTCTTCCCTTGTAGTCGCCGGAAAGAATCTTGGCCCGTGCGCACGCACTGCAGCATGTCTCCCCATGCCGCCCAAGCGTAGGGACGTCCAATATTACGCGCCCAAGCTGCCCGAGAGTGACGCGCATCGGAGCGAAGGCATTGCCCAAGGGCAGTGAGGCAGAAGAGTCCACCTATTTGTTCTTCGAGGATCCCGGCGGATGCCAGTGCATGAAGCAGCCGATACATTGCACCTGGGTGTGCCCGGGTCGCGGTGGCGACTTCGTCGCTAGGTTTTGCGCCTTCCTTCAGCATATCGGGGATGCCCAAAATCGCGGCGGTATGGATAATCTGCGACACCTGAAAGCCGTTGATCAATTCGGTCAATTTAAGGGCAGCATCTCGTTCTTCCATGCTGTATCAATCCATCTGTTATGTCTAAACCAGACTTAACCTGGTGGTATTTCTCGACGCTGCCCGCATGTGCGTTTGGATGAAGGTCCCCTTAGCGCTGGCCGCTGCCATATGTGACTTTCACATCCACCTCGATCGTGCCGCCCTGATCGCAGACTTCACGGCGTGTCTCCTCGCGGACCAGATGGCGCAGGTCTTCTGGAAGAGCCATATACTCTTGTCCGACACTGCCCGCACCTCGCTCGACACCCCCAAAGAAGGCGTCGAAAGACGGATAGGTAAAGTGAAACGTCTCGGCATTGGTCTGGATTTCGCGGAAGCCCGCCTCTTGGAAGAGAGAACGAAGCCGTTGCTCGTTCCCGAGCGCAAACTGCTGTTGAGCCTCTACAGTTCTTGTTGGAACATGCCGCGCGATGATTACCAGAACACGCGCTAAAGCCGAATGTTCAGGAGCAGTCAGAACAGATACAGCAGACCGTCGACCGGGCCGGAGCACGCGATGGAATTCGGATAAGCCACGGGCCGGATCGGGGAAATACATCAGACCCATATTGCAAATCACGGAGTCAAAGCTCGCATCCGCGAAGGTAAGCGCCTGACCATTCTCCACGGCGAAAGTGATATTGGTTAGCTTCGTCAGGCGTTCTCGCGCCCTTTCCACCATCGCGGGAGATATGTCAGCCGCGATAATGCGACCGGAAGGACCGATCGCGGCGGCGACCGCTTCAGCAGCGATGCCAGTGCCAGTGGCGACGTCGAGCACCTTTTGGCCGGGTGCGATGCCGGCACCCCGTAAGAGTGCTGGAACATAGCGCAACGTCATGAGGCCGACCGACTGGTCGTATCCGGCGGCGGCTGTGGCACGAAATTGCAGTTCCACCATCACGCTTCCTCCAATCCCGCTACCATATATCAAATTCACGGATGACGCGGCAGCCGTATCGTGAATTCACTGTATTCGCCGACCTTGCTTTCCACGGTGATGCTTCCACCGTGCTGCTGCGTCACAATGTCGTAGCTGATCGATAAGCCGAGGCCTGTACCCTCGCCGGTAGGCTTTGTGGTGAAGAATGGCTGAAACAGCTTGTCCGTAATGTCTGCCGGGATGCCAACGCCGTTGTCGCGCACTCTGATCTCTACTTCATTGTCCAGCTGCCGCGTGACGACCCGAAGAGTGGGCTGGAAGCCTGAGTTCGTTTCCATCTGTCGGCGTTTGCGGGCAGCATAGAACCCATTGTTGAACAGGTTGAGCAGAACGCGGGTGATGTCCTGCGGTGCCAGTTCCACCGGTGCGATGCTGAGGTCAATATCGCGCTCCAGTACAATGGTGAAGCCCTGATCCTGTGCACGAGCCCCGTGATAGGCGAGATTGAGCGCCTCATCGATGAGCGCGTTTAGGTCGACCATGCGGCGTTCGCCCGAGGATCCACGCGAGTGCTCCAGCATAGCCCTCACGATTCCGTCGGCGCGTTTGCCGTGCTCGGCGATCTTCTCCAGGTTGCTGGTCAGCATGGCGGAGACGTCTTCGACCTCTGCGTGCTGTTGAGCCGACAGCGTAGCGAAGCCAGGCGCAGCGGTTTCCTTCAGTTCCCTCAACAGATCCACCGACAGGGTGGCGAAGTTGTTGACGAAGTTGAGCGGGTTTTTGATCTCGTGTGCAATGCCAGCGGTGAGCTGGCCCAGCGAGGCCATCTTTTCGGCTTGAATCAGATTGGCCTGGATTGCCTTCAGCTCTTGCAGCGACTGGTGCAGTTCCTTCGTGCGCTCGGCTACCTTGCGTTCGAGGCCGGCGTATGATTGCTGCAACTGTCCCGCCATCGTACTGAACTGGTCAGCGAGCGATTCGAGTTCGTCACCGGTGCGCACGTCGATCCGGCTATCCAGATCGCCGGCGCCGATGCGCGCGGCACCGGTCTGCAACAGACGGATCGGGCCAACCATGCGCCGAACCACGAACCAGGCCACAAGGGCAGCAAGAACCAGACCGGCCAGCAGCACGGCCGCTGTCCGCATGATCGAGTCGAAAAGCGGCTCGAGCGCTTCGGTTCTCGGCAGCTCCACAAAGACCAGCCAGCCGAGTGGCTGCAAGGTCGCATGCGCGCTCAGCACGTGTTCGCCCGCATCATTCGCTTCAGCGCCCTCGGCGGGAGGCGCCGACGTTGCACCGCGCATTTCGCGCAATCCCGCGGCCACCTGAGGCAGCATCGCGAAACTGGTGTTGCGCAGGACCAGGCTGATGTCGGGATGTGCGATCAGTCGCCCTTGCCGATCGACCACATACGCATAACCGC
Organism: Pseudomonadota bacterium; assembly: GCA_046735215.1. GTDB lineage: Bacteria > Pseudomonadota > Alphaproteobacteria > Acetobacterales > Acetobacteraceae > JAMXLO01. The sequence goes on from JBKPSV010000316.1 coordinate 13,427, forward strand.
TGCGCCCGATGCGCAGCTCGCGGATGACGTCCCAGATCAACTTGAGATTGACCTCGACGACGGTGACGCCAGGATTTCGGCCGGATCCGGCAATGGCGATGGTTAGATAAGGTTCTGACTCGTTGCGGAAATACACCGGGCTGAACGAAATCTTGTGGGCAAGTGCATCGATGAACAGCGCGTCGTGCGAAAAATCGTTGCCGCTGGCGACGACGTCCATGGCGAGCCGGGACACCTTGAGCTGTTCCTTGCCTGCAGCGTCGAGCTGCTTCAGCTCGGTGATCGCGGGTACCTGGCGCAACAGCCGTACATAGTCGAAGCGACGTTGGTCCACGCTTCCAGCCGCCCATTGGCCCTGCGTGGTCCAGCCGACCTGATGCTCTATTTCTGCTATGAATTGCGCGATCCGCTGCGCGGCTGCATCGGCCTTCTCGCCTTGCAGCCGCGTCAGCATGGCCTGGTTCTCGCGATAGGTGAATGCGACTTCGATACCGGCGTTCAGCAGTAATGCCGCCGCCACCAGTCCGATGAACAGCAGCAGGTATTTGCGGAACAGGCCGCCGCGTCGGCGCCTGCTCTCTAATCTTACTGTGTCATAACTGGTGCTGCATTGTGCGTTGGCAGCAAGGACATCGAGGTAGAGTTTGCGCCAATGTGATGGCGATCCTCACGCTGAGCGTGGCGATAGAGTTGCGGACGTGGCGCTCAGGTCGGATAG
>JBKPSV010000317.1:0-4347 GCA_046735215.1 Pseudomonadota bacterium
GACAGGGTTGGGGAACGCCGGACGGAAGGAAACGATCATGAGCGCAGCGTTCGATCTGACATCTTGCTTTGCCAATGGGCTGCCAGATCCAGCACCGCGCTTCCCTGGATTTCCCAAGTACAACTTTGTCGGCGGCCATAATGACCCCGAGCGCATTCCGATAGAAGGGTTGATCGAGGCCACCGCGTCGGTGCTGCGACGCGAGGGTGCAAAGCTGGCAATGTACAACCTGGCGCAGGGGCCACAGGGTTTCATTGGTCTGCGCGAGATGGTTGCCGACAAGCTGAACCGTCATCGCGGCATGCGCATTACGCGAGATGAAGTGCTGATTACCACCGGTTCCGGTCAGGGCATCGACATGATCAGCCGGATCTTCGTCAATCCGGGCGATACCGTGATCCTGGAGGAGTTCTGTTATGCGGGCGCCATCAACCGCTTCAAACGCGTCGGTGCGAACATCGTCGGTATTACGCTTGACGAGCAGGGAATGCGCATGGACGTGCTGGCATCCACGCTGGAAGAGCTCAAGCGCAAGGGTGTGACGCCAAAATACATCTACACCATTCCGACCATCCAGAATCCGACGGGCAGCATCCTGCCGATGGAGCGCCGCCAGCAGATGCTGGCGCTGGCACGCCAATACGGTGTGCCGATCTTCGAGGACGAATGCTACGCTGACCTGGTCTGGGGCGGCGCCGCGCCGCCATCGCTGTATTCCATGGATCCCAAGCAGGTGGTGCATATCGGCTCGTTCTCCAAGACGCTGGCACCGGCGCTGCGCGTCGGTTACGCGGTGTCGGAATGGCCGGTGCTGTCGCGCATGATCGCGTGCAAGACCGACAGCGGCACCGGGGCGCTGGATCAGATGATCGTCGCCGAATACTTCGGCAAGCACTTCGACGATCATGTGCCGGCGCTGACCGCGGTGCTGAAGGACAAGCTGGACTGCATGATCGAGGCGGTGGAACGCGAATTCGGCACCAGCGCCGAGATGTGGAAGCCGGAAGGCGGCATATTCCTCTGGCTGAAGCTGCCGGACAGTGTCGATGTCCGCAAGTTGGTGAAGCCGGCGTCGGATGCGGGAATCCAGTTCAACCCAGGCCCAGAGTGGGTGTGCAATCCGGAGCCGGCAAAGTCGTATATGCGTCTGTGTTTCGCTCTTACTTCGAAGGAGGTGATCCGCGAAGGCGTCGCCGCTTTGGCAGAGGTCTGCTATCAGCAGACAGGCATCCCGGTACGCAGCGCCAACGTGCAGCGTCGGTCAGCCTGAGCCATGGCTATCGAGCTGAATGTGAATGGTCGGGCGGTGCAGGTCAGTGTGCCGAGCGTCACGCCGCTGCTCGACGTGCTGCGCAATCAGCTTGATCTGAAGGGAGCGCGTTACGGCTGCGGGCTTGAACAGTGCGGCAGCTGCATGGTGCTGCTCGATGGCGAGCCAATCTATGCCTGTTCGCGCGAGGTTGGCACTGCCGCCGGGGGACGCATCACGACGATCGAAGGTCTGGGCACGGCCGAACAGCCGCATCCGCTGCAACAGGCGTTTCTGGATGAGCAAGCCGGACAGTGCGGCTACTGTCTGTCCGGCATCATCATGCGGGCGAAGGCACTGCTCGACCACAATCCGTCACCGACGCGGGGCGAAATTGCGCGTGCACTGGACAAAAATCTCTGTCGCTGTGGCGCACATCCTCGCATCCTGCGCGCAGTGGAGAATGCGGCTGCCATGCTGCGGGAAGGGAGGGGCGCATGATGGCCGGGTCGAGCCCAGCCATGACGAAGGAGGGTCGGGCGTTCGCCCGAGATCACGCATGAGCGACACTTTGCCGCTGTCGATCCAGAACAACCGCCGCATGGAGAGGTGGATCCGCTTCGAAGCAGATCGCACGGTTCGTCTGGCGGTCGGAAAGGTGGAACTGGGTCAGGGCAACGTCACCGCCCTGGCGCAGATCGCTGCCGATGAGTTGGATGTAGACTTGGCGCGGATCTCGGTGCTGTCGGGTGATACCGAAGACGCGCCGGACGAGGGCCAGACCACGTCCAGCCAGTCGATTGAGGTGTCGGGACGATCGGTGCGGCTGGTTTCAGCGGAACTGCGCGCGCGCATATTGGATCGACTGGCGCGGCGGCTAAATTGCAGTCCTGCGGAACTGACGGTTGATGATGGTGTGTTCCGTCGAGGCGATGCGCCCACGGGTCATGACTACTGGAATTTTTTTGCTGCCGAAGATTTTGCAGAAGAGATCTTAGGGACTGCGGCGCCCAAGCCGCACACTGATTACCGCTATGTCGGCAAGCCGCTGCCGCGGCGTGATCTGCCGGCGAAGGTGACCGGGGCGGCATTTGTCCATGACATGGTGCGACCGGATATGCTGCACGCGCGCATGCTGCGGCAGCCGTGTCGCGGCGCGCGACTTGTGGCGCTGGACGAGGTGGCGCTGCGACGTGTGGCGCGGGGTGAGTTTCGCATCGTGCGCGTGGGTGATCTGGTCGCGTTCGTCGGTAGTGATGAGACGGTCGTGCAGCGCGCGGCGGCAGCGGCACCGTTGCATGCGAAGTGGGACAATGTCGCGCCGATCGCGCCCGAGCAGCAGGAGGCGGACTGGTTGGTGGGTCAGCCGTCGCATGATCGCGTGCTGGGAACCCAGGTGCCGCCTGTCACGACCAACGTGGTGAGCGCCAGCTATTCGCGGCCCTATGTCGCACACGCCTCGATTGCGCCGTCCTGCGCGCTGGCGGAATATCGCCACGGACATCTATCGGTGTGGTCGCATACACAGGGTGTCTATCCGCTGCGTAGCGCGCTGGCGAATGTGCTGGGGTTGTCGCAGGACGCGATCACCGTGCGACACGCGCATGGAGCCGGCTGTTATGGCCACAATGGTGCGGACGATGTCGCGGTCGATGCGGCGGTGATCGCGTTGCAGATCCCGGATCGCTGCATCCGTGTGCAATGGCGCCGTGAGGAGGAATTCGGCTACGAGCCGGTCGGGCCGGCGATGCAGGTGACATTGCGCGCCGCACTGGACGATGCCGGAAAACCACAGGACTGGACCGCGGAAATCTGGTCGGCGACGCACGTGCAGCGGCCCTCCAGCGGCGGCAACATGCTGACCCACGAGGCGTTGCCGACGCCGCCACCCGATCCGCGACCAACCGATCCGCCGGAAGCGAACGGTGGTGGCGGCACGCGGAATGCGTTCGTGCTGTACGATGTGCCGGTGAAGCGCGTGGTGCATCATCTGGTGTTGCGCGCGCCGGTTCGCACTTCTGCGCTGCGTGGTCTCGGCGCGCTGCCGAACGTGTTTGCGATCGAGTGCTTCATGGATGAACTGGCCGAGAGGGCCGGCGTCGATCCAGTCGCTTATCGGTTGTCGATGTTGTCCGATAGCCGGGCGCGACGGCTGATCGAGAACATTGCGCAGCGCTGCAACTGGGCGTCACGCGGTGCGGCGGGAAGCGGGCGCGGGCTGGGACTGGGCTGGGCGCGTTACAAGAACCGCGCGGCATACGCTGCGGTCGCAGCCGCGGTCGAGGTCGATCAGGAGGTGAAGCTGCGCCGGGTGTGGTGCGTCGCGGATGCGGGGCTGGTGATCAATCCGGATGGTGCGCGCAATCAGCTTGAAGGCGGTATCGTGCAGGCCGCCAGCATGGTGCTGAAGGAACAGGTGCGCATGGAGGGCCAGGGAATCACGTCGGTTGATTGGGACAGTTATCCGATCCTGCGCTTCTCTGAGGTGCCGGAGATTGACACCGAGATCATCCATGCACCTGACTTGCCGACACTCGGTATGGGCGAGTGCACATTCGGCCCGACCGCTGCAGCGATAGGCAACGCTGTAGCCCACGCGCTGGGCACGCGCATTCGCGACATGCCGTTCACGCGGGAGAAGATCGAAGCGGCGCTGCTGCGGTAGTCAGGCCTTCACCAGCGGGCAGCCACCATCGGCGAGGGGACGCCACGCCTGGTCCGGCGGGATCGTCACCAGTTCCTTGCAGTAGTCGTAGGGATGTTTCGACTCCGCCACCGGCTTGACCTGCCACAAATGCATGACGTGCATCACGCGGCCGTCCTCGCGGATCTTCACATCCGTATTGTAGAAGTCATTCACCGGTGTGGCCTTCATTTTCGCCACCACGGCTTCGGCATCCGTGGTGCCGGCGGCCTTCACCGATTTAAGCCAATGATTGGCGGCGCAATAGTTGGCGGCGTGCAGCAGGCCAGGAACCATGCCGCCCATCTTGTCGCTCCAGCGCTTCGACCAGGCGCGTGTCTTGTCGGTCATGTCCCAGTAGAATGAGTCGGTGTAGACCAGACCCTCGCAGGTCTTCTGGCCGAGCGAGTGCACA
>JBKPSV010000318.1:0-5806 GCA_046735215.1 Pseudomonadota bacterium
CCGACCAGTTGCGCGACGGCGATACATTGCCGAAGGACGAACGCTATGCGCGGACTGATGAGTACGTGCACATCCTGTAGCGCATCTGGACCGAAACGGGCACGGTGGATCACGCGGGTCAGTACTATCGCTTCGTCGGAGCCTCCACCGCCATGCGCTGCGTACAGCAGCCGCGGATTCCGATCTATTTCGGCGGAGCTTCGGATGCTGCGATCGCAGTTGCGGGCAAACATGCCGACGTTTACGCCCTGTGGGGCGAGACGCATGCGCAGGTGCGGGAACTGACCGCGCGAGTGCGCGCGGCAGCGGCGCGGCATGGGCGCGAGGTGCGGTTCAGCCTGTCATTCCGGCCGATCCTGGCGGCGACCGAGGATGCGGCGTGGGAGCGCGCCGAGAGGATCAAGCAGCGGATCATCGAACTGCGTGCGAAGGCGGGACTTGGAGCGCGGGAGCCAGCCAATGAGGGCTCGCGGCGTTTGCTTGCCGCGGCCGCGCAGGGTGAGCGATTGGATAAGCGGCTTTGGACCGGTGCTGCGCTGTTGACCGGTGCGCGCGGCAATACCACGAGCCTGGTGGGCACCCCGCAGCAGGTCGCCGAAGCGTTGTGCGAGTACCATGCGTTGGGCATCACGACTTTCCTGATACGTGGCTTCGATCGCTGGAGGATGCGATCGAGTACGGCCGTAGCCTTCTGCCGTTGACACGACAGATGATCGCTGAACGCACACGGATGGTGGCCGCTTAACGATGCCGCTATTGGGCAAGGCGGTGCGCCACGAATGGGCGTTGGATCGAGATTTTCTCAGCGTCAATCATGGCTCTTTCGGTGCAACGCCACGCGTGGTGCTCGCGGCACAACGTGAGTGGCAGCAACGGATGGAGTCACAGCCCGGGCGTTTCATGCGGTCGGTACTGCCTGAGGCGCTGCGTCGCGCGGCGGAGCGGCTTGGTGCGTTCGTCGGGGCCAATGGCACGGACATCGCGTTCGTGGAGAACGCGACCACAGGCTGCAATGCGGTGCTGCGTTCGCTGCGTCTCGGGCCGGGTGACGAGATTGTCGTGCTGAGCCACGGCTATGGCGCGGTGCGGAACACCGTGCGCTTCGTCTGCGAGCGGGTCGGGGCGCAAGTGGTGGAGGCGGAGGTGCCGTTCCCGCATCCAGGCGGCGAGGCGATCGTAGCGAATGTCGCAGCTGCGCTCTCGCCGCGCACAAAGGTGGCGGTGGTGGATCACATCACGTCAGGCAGTGCTTTGGTTCTGCCGCTGCAGCGCATCGTCGATGCGTGTCATGCTGCGGGCGTTCCGGTGTTGGTTGATGGCGCGCACGGACCCGCGCAAGTGCCGCTCGATCTGCGAGCCCTCGGAGCAGACTGGTATACCGGCAATTGCCATAAGTGGTTATGTGCCGCGAAGGGGTGCGCGTTCCTTTACGCACGGCCAGATCGGCAGGCAGATCTGCATCCGACCACAATTTCGCACGGCTTCGGCAAGGGATATCTCGACGAGTTCGACTGGACCGGCACACGCGATCCTAGCGCATGGCTGACGACCGGGGTGGCGATCGACTTCCATCATCGGCTCGGTGGCCAAGACCTGATGGCGCGCAACATCGCGCTCGCCGCGGAAGCCACGTCGCTGCTGGCGCGGCGGCTGAACACCGAGCCCGGAGCGACCGGCGAGTTGGCCGGCGCGATGGGCATGGTGCGCTTGCCCTTGACCGATCCGGCCAGTGCGGAGCGCTCGGTCGATTTGCGCGCGCAGTTGTTGGCCGCCGGAACTGACGCACCCACACATGTGCTGGCGGGGGCAATCTGGCTGCGGTTATCGGCGGCGGCCTATAATGACATCGAGGACTACGAACGCCTGGGCGATATTGTCGCCGGCGTGATCCGGGCGAATTGATGCCGGGTGCAGCGCCGATCGGGACAACACTTGTGTGCTAAGCGAGGATCATGTCACCGCCCGTCGAACCGGTTCATTCTGACCCTCGCCTGCCCGAGCGCGCGGGTGTGGTGATCATTGGCGGCGGCATCATTGGCGCCAGCGCGGCTATGTTCCTGGCGGAAAAAGGTCACTCGGTCGTGCTGTGCGAGAAGGGACGCATCGGCGGCGAGCAGTCCAGCCGCAATTGGGGCTGGTGCCGTACCATGGGTCGCGATGCGCGGGAAATTCCACTGGCAATCGAGAGCCTGCGGCTATGGCGCGGCATGAACGAGCGAACTGGACGCGAGACCGGCTTTCGCCAGGCCGGTATCGTCTATCTATGTGAGAACGAGAAGGAGGTCGCATCACAGGAGACGTGGCTGAACGAGGCGCGCCAGTATCAGGTGGATGCGCGGCTGTTGCGCGGCTCGGCGATCGATACCGTGGTGCCGGGAGCATCGAAGATGTTCGTCGCGGCGATGCATACGCCATCGGATGGGCGCGCCGAGCCGTCGCACGCTGCGCCGGCGATTGCCGAGGCGGCGCGCGCAGCAGGCGCAACGATCCTCACCGAATGTGCGGTAAGAGGCGTTGAGACGCAGGCCGGGCGTATCTGTGGTGTGGTGACGGAGAAGGGGCGCATCCGCTGCGATGCGGTGCTACTGGCGGGCGGCGCGTGGTCGCGGCTGTTCTGCGGCAATGCCGGAATCGAGCTGCCGCAGTTGCGCGTTCTTGCATCGGTGTTTCGCACCGCGCCGTTGAGCGGCGCTCCCGAGGTCGCTGTCGGCGGCTCGGTATTCGCGTTTCGCAAGCGTCTGGACGGCGGCTACACGATCGCGCGGCGCAATGCCAATGTCGCCGACATCACACCCGATTCATTTCGGCTCCTGCTGCAGTATCTGCCGACGCTGAAGCAGAACTATGGCGAGATCCGCATGCAGTTCGGCCGTCGATTCTTTGAGGAACTGCGTACCCGGCGGCGATGGTCGCTGGACCAAGTTACCCCATTCGAGGCGGTGCGCGTATGGGATCCGGCGCCGAAGCAAGCCACTCTGGCCGAGGCCCGCGAGGTATTGTCACGCCGCTTTCCGGTGTTTGCACAAATGCAGGTGGCGGAAAGCTGGGGTGGCATGATCGACGTGACACCAGATGCGGTGCCGGTGATCGGGGAAGTACCGTCGCTGCCCGGGTTCTTCCTCGCGACCGGCTTTTCCGGTCATGGATTCGGCATTGGACCTGGCGCAGGGCGGCTGGCGGCCGATCTGGCAGCCGGTGACACGCCGATCGTCGATGCCGCGCCGTTCCGGTTCAGCCGCTTTACCGAGAAGCGGAGGTAGCGCGGTCGATGCCGCGCGCGAGATACGTGCCGATATAAAGCTCGGCAAGCGGGACCGTCAGGCCGATGCATTGCAGGGACAGTTCATCGTTGGCGCCAAGCTGCATCGGTTCCTCTGGCCAAGCGGCGTCGGGGCGGCGACGTAGGAGATCGGCAGCGATCGTCGCCGAGCGGAGCACAAGAACCTCCTGCACGCTCGGGATAGAGACGTAGGTCCAAACGTTCTCCCAGGTTTCCGACTCGTTGGTCGGCGACAGTATCTCGACGATCAGCAGAGGGTCCGGCAGCGCAATCTGGCCAGGCTCGACCCGGGAGCAGGTGACCGCAAGATCAGGCACGCGCATGTTGCTGCGGGAGCGGACGCGCGGGACGATCGCTGGTTCGGTAACCGCTTGGCACGAGCTGCCTGTGTCGCGCAGGTGCCGCGTGAGCGTATAGGCGACATTTGCCTGGATGATGCCGTGGGTGGCGCTCGCAGGTGCCATGGCGCGGGGCGAGCCGTCGATCAGTTCCCACCGATCGTCCGGCGCCCAGGCGATGAATTCGTCCACGGTTATGTGGTGGGGCGTTTTGCGCCGGACCGCGGTATTCATCGCTGTATCCTAGCTGACGTGAAGCACTGCCTTGCCGGCGAACTCGCGCGCGAGCAGACGGCGGGCGATGCCGCCAATATCGGTCCACGGTGCTTCTATTTCGATAAGCGGGCGCAGCCGTCCGATGGCGACTTCGCGCAACAGAATGGCGAGACCCTCGCCGGCCGGTTCCTTCTGGCGCAATTCGTGGAACAGGATCAGGCCATACAATCTTACACCGCCCTGGCGGAAGAAGTTGCCACTTTCGAACGTAGTGGTGGGTGATTCGGAGACCCCGAAAGTCACGCACATGCCGTTCGGCTGCAGCATGGTCAGCGCTGCTGCGAGCGTCGAGCCACCGACCGAGTCCAGGATCAGATGATATGGCCCGCGCGCGGCCGCGCTGCGCAGGTCGGCGCCGATGATCACTCGGTCGCCGCACCATTCAGCGATCACGGCTGCCTGTTCGGCGCGACGGACGTGGCCGTAGACGTCGGCACCTGCGGCCGCGGCTAGCTGCACGGCGAGATGACCCACGCCGCCAGTCGCGCCATCGATCAGCACCTTGCGGCCGAGCAGCAGGCCGCCCTGACGCAGTGCGTGCAGCGCGGTCAGGCCGGCGACCGGCAGCGTCGCAGCCTGCGCGTCGGTCACCGCCGAAGGGATTGCTGCGACCGCGTGGCTTGGTGCACGGATCCGCTGAGCCCAGGCGCCGGTTGGCAGCATACCGACCACGCGGGTACCAGACGGCGGGCCACTGCCATCGGCCGCCGGTTCCTCGATAACGCCGACGAAATCCCAGCCAGGCCGCGCGCCCGCTTCAGACTGCGATAAAGCGCGATTGACCTCGCCGCGATTGAGCGAAATAGCGGTCACCCGGACCGTGACATCGTTGGGCAGAGCGGCGGGCAGTTCGACCTGCTGCAGTGCCAGCCGGTCAGCATGTGATGGATCGACGACAACCGCGCGCGTCGTAGACATGTCAGCGTCCCTTGAACTTTGGCTTGCGTCGTTCGCGCCACGCCTGGTGGGCTTCCTGCTTGTCCTCGGTCAGTTCCAGCATGGCGAAGCGATAAAGATCACCCAGCACGGCATCCGCCAAAGGCACGTCGATGCCGCGATTGAGTGACTCCTTGGTCAGCCGCGTTGCCAGCGGCGGCAGCGAAGCGATGTGCTCTGCCACTTCCATCGCCTGCGCCAACAGACGCTCATGCGGCACAAGCCACTGCGCGAGGCCGATGCGATGCGCCTCTTCGGCCTTCAGCGGGAACCCGAACGCGATCCGCATGGCGAGGCCCTTGCCGACCCACCGGGCAAGGCGCGTGGCGCCGCCCTGCGCCGGGATGATGCCGAGACCGCTTTGCGGCAGCCGCCACTCGGCGCGCTCGGAGGCAACGATGAGATCGCAGCAATAGGTAACGATACAGCCGATGCCGACGGCATAGCCGTTCACCGCGGCGATGATCGGCTTGGCAAAGTCGGTCAGCATCGGAATCGGGTGGGCGCGTCGGCGGTTCGGCAGGTCCTCGAGAAACGCCGCCACCGAATCCATCGTGTGGGTACGCGGATTCTTCAGGTCGGCGCCCGCACTGAATGCACCGCCTTTGTCATCGCCGGTGAGGATGACGCAGCGGATGTCGGGGTCGGCCTCCAGTTCCGGCAGGCGCTGACGCAGGCCGGTCTGGAACTCCTCGCACCAGGCATTGCGCGCCTCGGGTCGGCTGAGCGTCAGGATGGCAACGGCACCGGCGCGTTCGCAGAGGAGCGGCATTGCAGATGCTCCTAGTTTTGGGAGAGCGGTTCGCGCGACACCAGCACTTCCCCGGTTGCGGTTAGCCGGATCAGGTTAACCGTCTTCGCCAGGTCGGGCGAGCCCGAGTAATAGGCCGGCACCGTACCGTCGCCCACCCGTTCGTGACGGTCCCAATGGCCCAGGGCCAGGTAGTCCGCAGCGGTCGCGGCAATCGCATCGTCG
>JBKPSV010000319.1:0-10775 GCA_046735215.1 Pseudomonadota bacterium
GGCCCGGAACATGCGAACGATTTCGGCCGGCCGCTTCGTGACCACGTCGAGTGCGGCGAAATAGGTCTGCGTCGGCTGCGGCGTCACGATGCCAGCCTGATGTTCGCCAAAGAACGAGGTGCTTGCGGCAGCGCGTGTGACTCGGGGCAGGCCGGCCGCCGCGACCAGTCCGCCGGCTGAACCCAGGAATGCGCGACGACCGCTCAATGCGCCAAGACGAGCATGTTCACCTCGTCTTCCACGTAATAGAAGCCGTCGCCGGAAGGCGTTATGGCGATGCCGAACAGGTCCCCGCTGCCGGGCGGCGACTGTGCCTTGTTGGCATCGATCCAGCGCGCGGAGACCTGCTGCCCGGCTACCGGATCGATTTCGACTGCCTGTCCGTTCAGCCCGTTGGTCACGATCAGGTGGCCGTTGGGGGCGGTTGTCATCGCCAGCGGCCGTTTGAGCAACCCGTCCTTGGTGACCTCGCGACCGGTCCCCGCACTGTCGGTGCGTGTCGCGGCGTTCGGTATCGCGACGATGCGATTGCCGATGGCGTCCGACACGTAGAGTGACCCATCCTTGCCGAGTGCGAGTCCGGTCGGACCAATGATGAATACGTCTTTGTCGGCCTGCTCGCCGAAGCCGCTGCCGATCACGGTCTGCCTGGTCACGACGGGCGGCTTGCCGTCGACGATCGACAACTCAAGGCGCAACACCGTGGCCTTGTTGACGACCGGCGATTCGTCCTCGGGGGGGCCGACATCGAACCCGGTGTTGCTGACGAACAGCGTCGCCGTCGCACCGTTGTCGATCACCGCCATGTTGCCCCAGGGGCCATTGATGTTCGGCCCGGCGATCGTGCCAGCGACGTTCCCCTGGGCATCGAGGATGATCAGGCAGCCATCGCCCTTGGTTTTGGTGGTGCCATCCGTGCTCGGAAGGCTGCCCACGATGATCCAGCCGGTATTCAGCATGGTCATCGCGGTGGTCAGACCAACGCCGCCGGGACACTGCGGCAGATTGCGCGGTATCGCGGCAATGAGGAGGAGCTTCTTGCTCGTCGGGCGATAGGCGACGACGGTGCTGCCGAGACCTTGCAGGTTGTTCCGGTCGTTGAAGTTATCGACCAGCACATCGCCTGCCTGAACCTTTCCGGCTGTCACCGGAGCGATGACGATCGCATACGGGTTCTGGTCCCCGTTTGCCGGAACGGTGGAGGTGACCATGGTGTGGCGTCGCAGGCCCTCGAGAAAGCTCTTGGGTTCCGCCGCCTGAGCGCTGACGGCTCCGAGCACGAGGGCAACTGTGGCGGCGCGGGCCAGAACCGAGGAGGTCATCGGTAGCTCATTCGTGCAATTGCGAATGAGTCGCATATACTACGCCCTTCTGATCGGGTTCAAGAGCTAGAAGGTGACTGTGTTGCGCAGACCAAAGATCGCCTCGTTGCCGATGCGCTTGGTCGGGTCGTTCGGATTGACGATGCCGCCGGACGGATTGAAGACGAACTGAAAGTCAGGCTGGACCTGCCACCAGGGCGCGACGTTTATCTGGTAGGTGAGTTCGATGAATGTCTCCGTGCTGCGGACAGGCAACGGCACACCGGAGAAGAACGCGAGGTCCTTATCGAACGCCCGCGCCCCGCCGCTTACGCGCGCGATGCCAAAGCCGAGGCCGACGGTGTCGTCATCGCGTCCTTCGAACGGTGCCTTGAGCGTGATGCCGGCATTGACGCTGAAGTTGATGAGATTGCGATCGCCTGGTGCACCCATCACGCGGGCAAACAGGTTGATCGACCGTGGACTGTCCTCGGATGGACGCCACACCATCTGGTCAGCCACCGCATAGAGGCTGAAGTTGTTCCACAGCATTGCTGCGACACCGGTGCTCGCGGGATCGGCGAGCGGTAAGCCCGCGGTATCGAAGCGCTGACTCGGGAAGGGGGCGGTGTCGTACCAGAAGCCGAGTTTATAGGTGCCGGGCAGCCCGCCTGGGGTCGTGCCATAGGCCATATCGCCGTTTCCGGGCTGGTTCAGCGCATACTGAATTTCTCCGATGACCAGGGCTCCGGTGCGAAGATTGAAGTTGCCGCCCCACCGCGTACTGCCACGCAACTGCCCGTCGTCATTGAACGGGCCACCGGGGGGGTTGTCCTGGAATACGCCGAGCAGTGCCGTGAAACCGTTGCCCGCTTGCGCGCGCAGTCGAACGCCAAGCGATGACAACGGATAGGCCGGGCCGCCGCCATACAGGTCCGCAGACGGCACCATCGGCCAGCCCATCATGGTGTTGAGAAACAGCGCTGACCCCTGGCTGGTCATGAACTCCTGATCGAGGCTTTGTTGTCCAAGCTTCACGTCGAAGCGGCCATCAAGAAACGACTGCTGGTACCAGATCTCCCAGAACCGCGTCGTGTCCGCGGCGAGAATCCCGCTGGGGGTCTGCAGATTTAGCAGGTTGTCGGTGGCTATGTTGCGGCCGCGGATGTTCCAGGCACTGACGTTGAATGTGCCGCCCTCCCAGCCGAAGGCGCGCTGGGTGTCGAGGCCGATGCCAAACAGGGTGACCCCGTCATAAGCCGCGCCGCGCTGCACGCCGCCTGACACATTGCCCCAGACCTCGTTGATGTCCTGGATCCCAATGGTGATGCCCAGGTTCCAGAGGCTGGAGCGGACGCCACCAGCGTCACCCAGCAGGTTGCTCCGGGTCCACAGACCGGTTGTGAATGAAGGGTCCGGTTCGCTTTGCGCCGCAGCGCTACCGGACCACAACAAGCCAGAGGCAATCCAGGCGGTTGCCGCAACGTGGCGCATTGATCGAGACATTCTTTAACCTCTTCCCCTGGTCGGCCCTGCGCCGGCGCCGCTTGCTGGATGCCTTCAACACCGCAACCGTAGAATGCGGGCGGCCTGCCTGCGCTACTTGGTCAGGATCAGTTTCCCCGAAGCGGTTAGCCGGAGCCGGTACTCCTCTTGGCCATGCCTGATAATGATTACATGCTCCCCAGCCATTAGGTCCTTGCTGGTTATCGAGCGGTGAACAGGGATCTCAATCCATCGGGCATCGCTCGTGCGCCCACAAAGCAGCCGGTGCTCAGCAGTCATGAAGCCTCTTCTGCAAATGCAAATCACTCGCAAATAGGCGTATCTGCGTCCGCCCCGGGTGTCAACCGTCCGCACCTCTGGACACCGCTGTCCGGTTCCGCTAAACGCCCGCCCTCCATCGGAACGCGGGAGGCCAGAGTACCGCCGGTTGCGGCGAGAAAGGCCGTTTGCACCGCGGTCCCCGGACCAAACGCACAAGGACCAGGGATATGGCAAAGAAGATTGCCGGCTACATCAAACTGCAGATACCCGCAGGCAAGGCGAACCCCTCGCCGCCGGTCGGACCGGCACTCGGTCAACGCGGCCTGAACATCATGCAGTTCTGCAAGGACTTCAACGCGGCGACGCAGAACCTAGAACCGGGCATGCCGATCCCCGTGGTGATAACCGCCTTTGCCGACCGCACCTTCAGCTTCATCACCAAGACCCCACCCAATACGCATTTCCTGAAGAAGGCGGCGAATATCGAAAAGGGCAGCCAGACGGTCGGAAAGAGTGGGCCGGTTGGACGGATCAGCATGTCGCAGCTGCGCGAGATCGCCGAACAGAAGATGAAGGACATGAATGCCAACGACGTCGACGGCGCCGTGCGGATGCTGATCGGGTCGGCGCGTTCAATGGGCCTCGCCGTGGTGGAGGGCTGAGCAATGGCCAAGGACAAGCGGCTGAAGAAGGCATACGGAGAGGTTGATCGCAGCAAGGCCTATGCGTTGTCGGAGGCGATCAAACTGGTGAAGCAGACGGCTACGGCGAAGTTCGACGAGACCGTGGAGATGTCGATGAATCTCGGCATCGATCCACGGCACGCCGATCAGATGGTGCGTGGCCTGACCTCGTTGCCGAACGGGACCGGCAAGACCGTGCGCGTCGGTGTGTTTGCACGTGGCCCCAAGGCCGAAGAGGCACAGGCGGCGGGTGCGGATGTGGTTGGTGCCGAGGAGCTCGCCGAGCAGGTACAGGCGGGGCAGATCAACTTCGACCGCTGCATCGCGACGCCGGACATGATGGGTGTAGTCGGGCGGCTGGGTAAGATCCTTGGTCCACGCGGGCTGATGCCGAATCCCCGACTGGGTACTGTCACCATGGACGTGAAGGGCGCCGTCGCGGCGGCAAAGGGTGGCCAGGTGGAGTTCCGTGCCGAGAAGGCCGGCATCATCCATGCCGGGATCGGCAAGATCAGCTTCGATGACGAGAAGCT
The DNA here is from genome assembly GCA_046735215.1 of Pseudomonadota bacterium. Taxonomy (GTDB): domain Bacteria; phylum Pseudomonadota; class Alphaproteobacteria; order Acetobacterales; family Acetobacteraceae; genus JAMXLO01. Next base: position 4,285 of record JBKPSV010000319.1, read on the forward strand.
GGTGGAGAATGCCCGCGCGCTGGCCGATGCGATCCAGCGGGCCAAGCCAACCGGCGCCAAAGGCACCTACGTGCAGAAGGTGTCCGTCAGTTCGACGATGGGCCCCGGGGTGCGCGTGGATATCGGGAGTTTGGCCGCGAGTTAGGCGCGGCCCGCAGCATACGCCTGTTCCCATAGGGCAGGCGGGCAGGGGCGGTCACCGGGTCAGCCCGGGGATGACGTCCCGAACCTGTCCGAGACCGCGCGTCGCCCCTCGGGGCGGTAATGGACCCAGCGTTCGCGAGCGGGAGACGGGAAGGATCTTCGGATCAGCTCCGAGGATTGGTTCCGGCTTGCAGGACAGGCGAACAGTTTGATCCTTGGGTCATCCGGCATTTGATCCGGGACCGAGGACGAACTTGGGCAACCGCCCGGCGCGGTCCAAACGCGTCTGGCCCAGCATCCCCGGGACGACCCTGGGGTGGAGTAGGTAAGTGGACCGGACTGAAAAGCGGGAGTTCGTTGCCGGTCTGCACGAGGCGCTTGCCGCAACCTCGATGATCGTGGTGACCCACAACACGGGTCTGTCGGTCGCCGAGGCAACGGATCTGAGGCGTCGAATGCGGACAGCCGGCGTGACCTTCAGGGTCGCGAAGAACCGCCTGGCCCACCTCGCCCTGGATGGGACCCCATTCGACGGACTGAAGCCCATGCTGAAGGGTCCGACCGCGCTTGCGTGGTCCACGGACCCCGTCGCAGCGGCCAAGGCGACCGTCGAGTTCGCCAGAACGAACGAGAAGCTTGTGCTGATCGGCGGTGCACTTGGCGCCCAGACGCTCGATGCGTCGGGGGTGCGGGCACTGGCCGAGTTGCCGAGCCTGGATGCGTTGCGCGCCCGAATTGTGGGGATGATCGCCACCCCCGCGACCCGAGTCGCCGGCGTCCTGCAGGGCTCGGCCGGACAGCTTGCTCGGGTTTTTGGCGCCTTTGCCAGGAAAAACGAGGAGGGCGAGGCGGCTGCTGCGGCCTAACCCTTGCGCGGAACCAACCAACGACTAGATTAGGGACATACAAAAATGGCTGATCTGCAGAAGCTGGTAGACGAGCTGTCCAGCCTCACGGTGTTGGAGGCGGCAGAGCTCTCAAAGCTGCTCGAGGACAAGTGGGGCGTCTCTGCTGCTGCTCCTGTTGCAGTGGCTGCCGCTGCGCCTGCTGCCGGGGCCGCGGCTGCCGCCGCACCGGCCGAGGAGCAGACCGAGTTCACGGTCATCCTCGCCAAGGCGGGCGACAAGAAGATCAACGTGATCAAAGAGGTTCGCACGATCACCGGGCTCGGCCTCAAAGAGGCCAAAGATCTGGTGGAAGGCGCGCCGAAGCCGGTCAAGGAAAGCGTCGGCAAGGACGAGGTCGCGAAGATCAAGAAGATGCTTGAAGACGCCGGCGCAACCGTGGAGGTCAAATAGTAGCACGATCGACAGACAACCGAAGGCGCGGGGGCTCGCCGCACCGGCGCCTGAAGCTGAGCTGGATACGGGCGGGAATCAAGCTGGTTCCCGCCCCGCTCCGCGTTGCGGCGGCTGTTGGGGCAGGTAGGCAGGGCAATTTATGAACGCAATCACCAGGTCATTCACCGGGCGCAAGCGCATCCGCCGGAGCTTTGGGCGCATCCCGGAGGTCGCGCCGATGCCGAACCTGATCGACGTGCAGCGTGCCTCATACGAGGGCTTCCTGCAAATGAACGTCCGGCCTGACAGTCGGCTGCATGCAGGTTTGCAGGAAGTGTTCAAGTCGGTCTTCCCAATCGATGACTTCGCCGGCCGCGGCCGGCTGGAGTTCGTCTATTACGAACTGGAAGAGCCCAAATACGACGTTGAAGAGTGCATTCAGCGTGGCATGACCTATGCCGCGCCGCTGAAAGTCATCCTGCGCCTGATCGTGTGGGACGTGGACGAAGATACCGGCGCCCGGTCGATCCGCGACATCAAGGAACAGCCGGTCTACATGGGCGACATGCCGCTGATGACCGACAACGGCACGTTCATCATCAATGGCACGGAACGCGTTATCGTCTCGCAGATGCACCGTTCTCCGGGGGTCTTCTTCGACCACGACAAGGGCAAGACCCACAGCAGCGGCAAGTATCTGTTCGCCGCACGGGTGATCCCGTATCGCGGCTCCTGGCTCGATTTCGAATTCGACAGTAAGGACCTGGTCTACGTGCGCATCGACCGGAAGCGGAAGCTGCCGGTGACCACGCTGCTCTATGCGCTCGAGAACAACGCCACATCGAAGTTGCGCGCGGCGCGTGAGGCAGCCGGCGAGCAGGTCGAGCCCGGCGAAGTCCGTGGCATGGATCAGGAGGAAATCCTCAACTACTTCTATGGCCAGGTGGTGTTCGATCACACCCAGAAGGGGTGGGCGCGGCCGTTCGATCCGGATGCGTTCCGCGGTGTGAAGCTGCTGGAACCGATCGTCGATGCCGAAACCGGTGAGGTGGTTGCTGATGCCGATGCCAAGCTGACGCAGCGACAGGCGCGGCGCATTGCCGAGAAGACCAAGGAAGTGCTGGTCGGGCGTACGGATCTGCTCGGCCGGTTCGTGGCTGAGGACCTGGTGAACGCCGAAACCGGCGAGATCTACGCCGAGGCTGGCGAGGAACTGACCGAGGCGAAGCTCACCGCGCTGGAAGAGGCTGGCGTTACCCGGCTGCCGACGCTTGCCGTTGATCAGTCCAATGGTCCGTGGATCCGCAACACGCTGACGGTGGACAAGAACAACAACCGCGACGATGCGCTGATCGACATCTATCGCGTCATGCGACCAGGCGAGCCGCCGACGCCGGAGACGGCGGAAGCATTGTTCCGCGGACTGTTTTTCGATCCCGACCGCTATGATCTGTCTGCGGTCGGCCGCGTGAAGATGAACATGCGGCTGGGCTTCGACGATGTGCCCGACTCGGTACGGGTGCTGCGCAAGGGCGACCTGCTGCGTACGGTAAAAATTCTCAACGAGCTTAAGGACGGTCGCGGCCAGATCGACGACATCGACAACCTCGGCAATCGCCGAGTGCGCTCGGTCGGCGAGCTGATGGAGAATCAGTATCGCATCGGCCTGCTGCGGATGGAGCGGGCGATCCGCGAACGCATGGGTTCGGTCGATATCGATACCGTCATGCCGCATGACCTGATCAACGCCAAACCGGCGGCCGCAGCGGTGCGTGAGTTCTTCGGTTCGTCGCAGCTCTCGCAGTTCATGGATCAGACCAACCCGCTGTCGGAGGTGACCCACAAGCGGCGTCTGTCGGCGCTAGGTCCGGGGGGTCTGACGCGCGAGCGCGCCGGCTTCGAGGTGCGCGACGTGCATCCGACGCATTACGGCCGCATCTGTCCGATCGAGACACCGGAAGGCCCGAACATCGGCCTGATCAACTCGCTGGCGACTTATGCCAAGGTCAACAAGTACGGCTTCATCGAGACGCCGTACTTGCTGGTCAAGGAAGGGGTGGTGCAGCGCGAGCCGCGCTATCTCTCCGCCATGGAGGAAGAAAAGCTTGTCGTCGCCCAGGCCGATGCGCCGATGGACGCGGCCGGCCGCCTGACCGAGGACTTTGTTTCGGTGCGGCGCCAGGGCGATTTTCGACTTGCGCGGCCGGAGGACGTCACCGCCATCGACGTATCGCCGAAACAGCTTGTGTCAGTGGCCGCCGCATTGATTCCGTTCCTGGAGAATGACGACGCCAACCGCGCGCTGATGGGCTCTAACATGCAGCGCCAGGCGGTGCCGCTGATCCAGGCGGATGCGCCGCTGGTTGGTACCGGCATGGAGGCGGCAGTCGCGCGCGACAGCGGTGCGACGATCATCGCGCGGCGTCCCGGCGTGGTGGACCAGATTGACGGCGCACGCATCGTCGTGCGTGCCACCAACGACGACGGCACCACCAAGGGCGTCGATATCTATCGGCTGCGCAAGTTCATGCGCTCGAACCAGTCCACCTGCATCAACCAGCGTCCGCTGGTGAAGGTGGGCGACACGGTGCATGAGAACGAGATCATCGCCGATGGGCCGTCGACAGAACTCGGCGAGCTGGCGTTGGGCCGTAACGTTCTCTGCGCCTTCATGCCGTGGAATGGCTACAACTTCGAGGACTCCATCCTGATCAGCGAGCGCATCGCGCGCGACGACGTGTTCACCTCCATTCACATCGAGGAATTCGAAGTGATGGCGCGTGACACCAAGCTGGGTCAGGAGGAGATCACGCGTGACATCCCCAACGTGGGCGAGGAAGCGCTGAAGAACCTCGACGAGGCCGGCATCGTCTATATCGGTGCAGAGGTGAATCCGGGCGACATCCTGGTCGGCAAGGTCACGCCGAAGGGCGAAAGCCCGATGACGCCGGAGGAAAAGCTGCTGCGTGCTATCTTCGGCGAGAAGGCGTCCGATGTGCGCGACACGTCGCTGAAGCTGCCGCCCGGCGTGACTGGGACGGTGGTGGATGTGCGCGTCTTTAGTCGGCGCGGAGTCGACAAGGATGAGCGCGCCATGGCGATCGAGCGCTCCGAGATCGAGCGTCTGGCCAAGGACCGCGACGACGAGAAGGCGATCCAGGAGCGGTCTTTTCTCAATCGGCTGCGCGAGAAGCTGCTGGGCCGCAAGGCGACGGGAGGCTTCAAGGGCATCAAGTCGGGCACCGAGATCACCGAGGAGGTGCTGAACGAGCATCCCCGCGGCGCGTGGCGCCATATCGGCGTGCAGGACGATGCGGTGATGGCCGAGATCGAAACGCTGAAGCGCGAGTACGACGCCGCGGTCGGTCGGCTGCAGGCCCGGTTCGACAGCAAGGTGGAGAAGCTGCAACGCGGCGACGAGTTGCCGCCAGGCGTGATGAAGATGGTCAAAGTCTTCATCGCGGTGAAGCGCAAGCTGCAGCCGGGCGACAAGATGGCCGGCCGCCACGGTAATAAAGGTGTCGTCTCGCGTGTCGTGCCAGTGGAGGACATGCCGTTCCTTGAGGACGGGACGCCGGTCGACATCGTGCTGAACCCGCTGGGCGTGCCGTCGCGCATGAACGTCGGGCAGATCCTGGAGACGCATCTTGGCTGGGCGTGCCACACATTGGGCCAGCAGATTGGCGAGCTGGTCGAGGACTATCGGCGCACCGGCGCGCAGCGTGACGAATTGCTGGCGCGTTTGCGCGACCTGTACGGCGAGGAGGAGTTCCGCGATCAGATCGCCATGCTCGACACCGAGCAACTGGTCGAGCTCTGTGACAATCTGAAGAAGGGTGTTCCGATCGCAACGCCGGTGTTCGATGGGGCGCGGATGTCCGACATCGAGGGTATGCTGGAGCGGGCAGGGCTGGATACATCGGGCCAGGTGATATTGGTCGATGGTCGGACCGGCGAGCCGTTCGAGCGCAGAGTGACGGTCGGCTATATCTACATGCTGAAACTGCACCACCTGGTGGACGACAAGATCCACGCGCGCTCCATCGGGCCTTACTCGCTGGTCACGCAGCAGCCGCTGGGGGGCAAGGCCCAGTTCGGTGGCCAGCGCTTCGGCGAGATGGAGGTGTGGGCGCTCGAAGCCTACGGCGCGGCTTACACATTGCAGGAGATGCTGACGGTGAAGTCGGACGACGTCTCGGGACGGACCAAGGTTTATGAAGCGATCGTGCGCGAGCAGGATAACTTCGAGGCGGGTGTGCCGGAGAGCTTCAACGTGCTGGTGAAGGAGCTGAAGTCACTGGGGCTGAACGTGGACCTGGACAGCCGCGCCGCTTGATCAACACCCACTCGTCATCCCCGCCAAGGCGGCGGGGACCCAGTACCCGGATCGGCGTCCGGGGCAGGCTCTGGACTCCCGCTCCCCGCTTTCGCGGGGACAGGCCTGCGGGGGTGACGGCACTACATGGGGTATTCGCATGAACGAGCTGATGAAGATCCTTGGCCAGACCGGCCAGGCAATGACTTTCGATCAGATCAAGATCCAGATCGCGAGCCCGGAGCAGATCCGGAGCTGGTCGTACGGCGAGATCAAGAAGCCGGAGACGATCAACTACCGCACATTCAAGCCCGAGCGCGACGGCCTGTTCTGCGCGCGCATCTTCGGTCCGATCAAGGACTACGAGTGCCTGTGCGGCAAGTACAAGCGGATGAAGTTCCGCGGCATCATCTGCGAAAAGTGCGGCGTCGAGGTCACGCTGGCCAAGGTGCGGCGCGAGCGTATGGGCCATATCGAGCTGGCCTCGCCGGTGGCGCATATCTGGTTCCTGAAGTCGCTGCCCAGCCGGATCGGCCTGATGGTCGATCTGACGCTGAAGGAGCTGGAGAAGATCCTGTACTTCGAGAGCTACGTGGTGCTGGAGCCGGGCACGACCGACATGAAGCTGCACCAGCTGCTGACCGAAGATCAGTTGCTCGCCAAGCAGGACGAGTTCGGCGAGGACCAGTTCGAGGTCGGTATCGGCGCCGAAGCGATCAAGAAGGTCCTGAACAAGATCGTTCTGGACGAAG
>JBKPSV010000320.1:0-13593 GCA_046735215.1 Pseudomonadota bacterium
ATGAAGGCGCTGATCATCAGGCGCGTCTTGCTGCTCTCGCCCGTCAGCATGGCGTATCGCTGCTGGGGCCGAACTGCCTGGGCTTCGTAAACTTTATCGACAATGTGCCGCTATGGACCGGCGGGTTTCGCGCACCGAGCAAGCCCGGATCGATTGCCGTGGTCACCCAAAGCGGCGCCAACGGCAGCTTCATTTCCAGCTTGGCGGCACAGCACGAGATCGGCCTGTCGCACATGGTGTCGACGGGCAATGAAGCCGATCTCGACTGCGCGGACTTCATCGATCACCTGATCGATCTGCCCGAGGTGCGCGCGATCGCGCTGTTCGCGGAAACGATCCGGCATGCACCAAGCTTTGCCGCAGCGGCACGGCGGGCGATTGCGGCGGCGAAGCCGATCGTGGTGCTGAAGATCGGCCTGTCCGAGGTCACCGCGCGTTCGGCGCAGGCGCACACCGGCGCACTGGTCGGTGATGACCGCGTGTTCGACGGTATCTGCCGTCAGCTTGGCATCGTGCGCGTCGAGTCGATCGAGGACCTGTTGTACAGCGCTGACGTCATCAGCCGGACTGGCGTATTGCAGCCACGCGGCCTTGCGGTGGTCTCGATCTCGGGCGGAGCCTGCGAGGTGGTCGCGGATCGCGCTCAGGTCCTGAACGTGCCGATGCCAGAGTTGTCGGCTGCTGCATCGGCAGAGTTACGCGCGGCGCTGCCGAGTTTTGGGACCCCACACAATCCGCTCGACATCACCGGTGGCGCGGTGCTGCAGCCCGATCTGTTCGAGCAGGGACTGCGCATTCTGGGACAGCAACCAGACTTTTCCGCGCTCGCCTGTCTGTTCGATGTGCCGGTGACCGAGGTGCTCGCGACGGAGTTCACGCTGACCGCGCTGCGGCACATCGCGGCGGGACTGGATGCCGCGCAGATGCCGGCGCTGATGATCAGCCACACGATCAAGCCGGTGACCGAGGTCGCTACGCGGATCATCGAGGAGATCGGCATCCCTTATGTCAGCGCGGGCCTGCATCATGGAATGAACGCTCTGGGCCACGCATTCTGGTGGTCCGAGCAGTATCGCCGCCTTTCAGCCGTCTCGGCGTCGATAGCCACGATCGCCGATGCCCGCGAGCGTCCTCGGTCGGAACGGGCGACATTGGAGTACCTGGCGAAATGCAGCGTGCCGGTCGTGCCGACGACTCTAGCGCGCGATGCGGACCAAGCGGTGGCGGCGGCGCGCGCAAACGGGGGTCGCGTGGTGCTGAAGATTGCTTCGGACGACATCGCGCACAAGAGCGATATCGGCGGCGTGCTGTTGAACCTGGAAGGCGACGCCGCGGTCGCCGATGCATTCCGACGGATCGTGGCTGTCGCTCCGGCAGGCGCGCGGGTCGATGGCGTATTGGTGGCGCCGATGCGATCGAGCGGACTGGAGCTGTTCGCCGGCTGCACGCGCGATGCACAATGGGGTCATGTCATCGCCGTCGGTCTGGGTGGCGTATGGGTAGAGGTACTGCAGGACGTGTCGCTGCGCCCATTGCCGATCGACGCGGCAGAGGTGAAGCGGATGTTCGGCGAACTGCGCTGTGCCAAACTTTTGCAGGGCGTGCGGGGGATGCCGACGGCTGATCTCGATGCGCTCGCTGCAGTGATTGCGCGGATTGGCGACGCTGCGGTTGCACTGGGACCCGACCTGGAGGCGCTGGAAGTGAATCCGCTTTGGGTGCGCGGCGCGGAGATCGAAGCGCTTGACGCGCTGGCGGTGTGGAGGAAATGACGCAATGGATCTGAGCCTGTCCGACAAGCATCGCGCGTTGCAGGATGAAGTCCGCGCGTTTGTTCGCGAGCACGGCCACAAGTCGCCGAAACTCGGCGGCGGACGGAAGCGGCCGGACCGGAAGACGCGCGACTGGCAGAGGCTGCTGGTGGATCACGGCTATGTCGGCCGCACCATTCCGCGCGAGTACGGTGGCACCGGCGCCGAGCCTGACGTGCTGGAGGCTGCGGTGATCGCATCGGAGTTCGCCGCCGCGGGCATTTATGCCGGGATGACCAACCAGGGCATCAGCATGCTGGTGCCGACATTGCTTGAGGTGGGAACCAAGGAGCAGAAGAAGCAATGGGTCGAAAAGACGATCCGCGGCGACGTGATCTGGTGCCAGGGTTATTCGGAATCCGGCGCCGGCAGCGACCTCGCGTCACTCGCCACGCGTGGCGTGCTGCAGGATGGCCATTGGATCGTCAACGGGCAGAAGATCTGGACTAGCTCGGCACACTATGCCGACATGATGTTCCTCCTGTGCCGCACCGAGCCAGACAAGCCGAAGCATGAAGGTATTTCGTATCTGCTATTGTCGATGCAGACGCCCGGCATCGAGGTGCGTCCGCTCCGGACGATGACCGGGCGTGCCGAGTTCAATGAAGTGTTCTTCACCGATGTGCGTGTGCCGGAGCACCAGATCGTGTTGGGACGCGGCAAGGGCTGGTACGTCGCCAATGTGACGCTGAAGCATGAGCGCTCGATGATCGGCAATGCCGAAAAGATGACGACGCGGCTGGAACAGCTCATCGCGCTGCTCAAGGCGAACGACCTGCTTGGTGTCGGCGAGTACCGCGACCGGCTGCTGAAGCTGCAGGGTGAGGTGATCGCCTGGAAGGCGCACAACCTGCGTCTGCTGACCGAAGCCTCGCAAGGCCTGGATTCCGGTGTCAAGCGGATGATCGTCAAGTACGGCGGCACGATGCTGGGGTTCCGGCTGGCCTCGCTGGCGATCGATGCGCTGGGCACTGACGGCCTGCCATTCGAGAGCGCCGGCGAGGATGCGGAAGACGACGACGCGACAACGTGGAATATCGACTACCTGTACGATGTGGGGCTGATGATCGGCGGCGGCTCGAACAACATACAAAAGAACATCATCGCGGAACGTGGCCTGGACCTGCCGCGTGAGCCGAAGGTGGCGAGGGCCTGATGGAGTTCGCGCTCAGCCAGGAACAGGTTCTTTTTGCTGACTCGCTGCGTGGCCTGCTGACCGAGCGCGTGACGATCGACGCGCTGCGTCGCCACGCCGAGACAGGCGATGGCTTCGACGAAGGATTGTGGGACAGCCTGGTTGAACTCGGCCTGCCCGGACTGCTTGTGCCGGAGCGCTTCGGCGGTGCAGGCCTCGGAATATTGGACGCCGCCGTGGCGGCAGAGGTGATCGGCGGGACGGCGGCCTTTGCGCCGTTTGCCGGCAGCGTCGTCATGGCAACGCTCGCCTTCGTTCATGCAGCAACCGAAGCGCTGCAAAGCGAGTGGCTGCCTCGCATTGCGGCTGGCGAAGTGCGCTTCGGTGTCGGGATAAGCCGGAATGGCGGGCAGGTGCACGCAGCCATCGACGCCGGAGCGGCGACGCATCTCCTGGTGTATCTACCGGACGGCAATGCCGCCCTCATCCCAGCAGAGCAAGCGTCGCCGCGTATGCATCGCAGCATCGATCGAACCCGTCCCGTGACTGATCTGACCGTCGATCCGGCGCAGGCGATCATGTTGGATGCCGCCAACGCGCCACTGGCCGCAATGCAGCGCGTGCTGGACGCGGGACGCGTCGTGCTGGCGGCGGACACGCTGGGAGCGGCACAGCACATGTTCGACGCCGCGCTCGGCTTCGTGAAGCAGCGCGAGCAGTTCTGGCGGATTATCGGCAGTTTTCAAGCGGTGAAGCACCAATTCGCCGACATGGTGACAATGCTGGAGCCGTGCCGCGGCATGGTGTGGTATGCGGCCTACGCACAAGATGCGCTGCCGGACGAGGCACGAGTGACAGCGCTGCAGACGAAGGCGCATCTGGGCGATGTCGGCCGCGAGATCGCACGTATGGCGACGGAAGCGCATGGCGGTATGGGATTCACCGATCTGCTCGGTCTGCACTACTGGTTCAAGCGGATCATGTTCAACCGCCAGATGTTGGGAGGACCGGAACACTGTCGCGAAGAGGCTGGTCGGGTACAGGGGTGGGTGTAATGCAGTCATTTATCGACTCATCCGGCCTGATCTCCGACGGCTCGGGATTGACGGACCGCATGCGGCGGGATGGCTACCTGTTCCTTCCCGAGCTGCTGCCGCGAGATGATGTCATCGCGGTCCAGCGCCAGATCGGCGAAATCGCCCGCGATGCAGGATGGTTGTGCCAAGACCGTCCCGTAGAAGAAGCGATTGCCGACACTTCAGGCTTCTGTGTCGATCCCGATCCCACCTACCTGAAGACATTGCGGCAGATCAATCGACTCGAAAACTACCATGCGCTGAAGCACCACCCGATTCTGATCGACCTGCTAGAGCGCATGTTGGGCGGCGCGATTCTGCCACATCCGCGCGTACTGATGCGCAATATCTTTCCGCAGCACGAGGAGTATTCCACCAAAGCGCACCAGGATTTTCCCAATGTCCAGGGCACCACCGACGTCTACACCGCGTGGATGCCACTGATCGACTGCCCTCTGGATGTCGGCCCGTTGCAGATCGCGAGCGGGTCGCATCTTGATGGCGTATATGATTTCGGCATTGCCGGCGGGGCTGGCGGTATCGAGATCACGGACCCGCTTGAAGGGCGTTGGGTCTGCGGCGACTTCGCGGCCGGTGATGTGCTGTTGTTCCACAGCATGACGGTGCACAAGGGCCTGCCGAACCGCAGCGACAAGCTGCGTATGTCGATGGACGTCCGCTATCAGCAGGTTAGCGAGCCGTTCAACATCGATAACGCAAACCCGGACGGCCAGCCGCTCTCCTGGGAAGAAATTTACGCCGACTGGCGCTCCGATGCGCTGAAATACTACTGGCGGCGCCTGCCGCTGACCTTACAGTCATTCGACCCGCAGTGGTTCGACAAGCGCGATGCGCTTGGATTTCAACTTGGCGAGGCGGGCGATCGGCGCGCCAGGTCGGTGCTGCAGCGCATCGTTGCGCGCGATAAGAGCCCCGAAAAGCGCGCTCGCGCGCAAGCGCTGCTCGACGCTCTGCCGTGATTGCATTCGACGTCCGTCACCACGCCAGTATCGCGTCCACCAACGACGAAGCGGCGCGGCTGGCGCATCGGGGTGCGGCGCACGGGACCGTAGTCCACGCCGATGCGCAAACCGCCGGCCGCGGACGCTTTTCGCGGAGGTGGTCCAGCCCGCCGGGCAATCTCTACGTATCGATCGTGTTGCGCCTCGATCTGCCACCGGCTCGCCGCACCGAGATCGGCTTCGTCGCAGCGCTCGCTGTTGCCGATGCAGTGGAAGCTCTATTGCCCCGCCAGATACGCGCGACTCTGAAATGGCCGAACGACGTGCTGATACAAGGCGGCAAGATCGCCGGCATCCTTCTGGAGGACGCCGACAACGCGTTGATACTCGGCATCGGCCTCAATGTTCTGCAGGCTCCCACGGGGGTATCTTATAATGTCTCGACCATCGTCGGCTGCGGTGGCCTGGCGACTGTGGACGGCACGCGTTCGAAGCTGCTGGCGGCGTTGTCCAACTGGCTCACCGTCTGGCAGCAGGATGGGTTCGCCGCAATCCGCGGAGCATGGCTGGCTCGCGCGCATCCCGAAGGTGCGCCGCTCAGCGTGCATGTGGCGGATCGCTACATATCCGGACGATTCGCCGGGCTGGATGTCGATGGCGCACTGTTGCTTGAGACGGCCGAGGGGCGAGTTCGCATAATAGCGGGCGACGTATCGCTGACAGGGAGGCAATAATGGATTTCGGCATCGGCATCGCCACGTCACACGACTCGTGGAAGCTGGCGCAGCGCGCGGAAGAGTTGGGGTTCACTCACGCCTGGTTCTTCGATACGCAGATGATCACCGCGGACTGCTTCGTCGCGATGGGAGCAGCCGCCTTGAAGACATCGCGCATTCGTCTCGGTACCGGCGTGCTCGTGCCGTCCAACCGCATCGCACCGGTCACCGCCAACGCATTCGCCACACTCAACGGCATGGCACCTGGGCGCATCGACTTTGGCGTCGGCACCGGCTTTTCCGCCCGCCGTGCTATGGGCCTCGGCGCGATGAAGCTTGCTGACATGGAGGAGTATATCCGCGTCGTCTATGGCCTGCTGAATGGCGAGACGCTGGAGACCAACGTCGAGGGGAAGCGCAAGAAGATCCGCTTCCTCAATCCCGATGCGAATCTGATCAACACGCACGAGCCGATTCGGCTGCACGTCTCTGCCTATGGGCCGAAATCGCAGGCGCTGACGGCAAAGCTAAACGCTGCCTGGAAGAGCTTCGTCTCCGACGTGGACGGAGCGATGACGGGGCTTGAGAGCATGCGACAGAGCTGGAAGGCCGCTGGTCGCAGTCCGGGCGATCTCTATACCACAGCATGGGCCTGTGGTTGTGTGCTGGAGCCTGGCGAACCAGCCGACAGCCCTCGTGCGGTGGCGCAGGCCGGTCCGCGGGCTGCAGTGTTGCTGCATCGTGCTGCCGACCTTGACATGGAAGGCTGGCAGAACACCTCGGCGGTGCCGCCGTCGGTGCAGGAACAGGTGGACGGCTACGTCGCAATGGCGCGCGGATTCGAGCCGCCTGACGCGCGCTACCTGAACAACCATCGCGGACATTTCGTATTTGTGAAGCCGGAGGAGCGCCAATACGTCACTGCCGAATTGATTCGACGGACGACGTTCACCGCCACCGAACAGGAACTGAAACAGCGTGTCGAGGCATTGCGCGAGGCGGGGTGGAGCCAGATTGTCATTCCGATCCCCCCTGGCGAGGAGCGGGCAATCGAGGACTGGGCGCGCATCAAGCGCGCATTCGACTGAAATAAGAAGAATTTCCCGCCGCGCTTGTAGCGCTACACAGCGGACGCAATCAGGCGTATCGTAGGGTTTGGACAGCAGCCGCATACAGGGGACACGACTAACTTGCGACCTCCCAGGAACGACCGCCAACGGCCTTCACGCCGTCGCGGTTTTGATGACGACAATTTTTACGGTAACACGCCACCGCCACCGATGGCGTTTCCATCCTTTGCCTCTTCGGCACCCGAGGTGGAAGCGACGGTAAAGTGGTTCAACGCGGAAAAGGGCTACGGCTTCGTTGCACTGACAGACGGGTCAGGTGACGTGTTCCTACATGTGAACACGTTGCAGGGCGCCGGCTATCAGACAGTGAGCCCGGGAGCGACCCTGCGAATCCGCGTGGGACAGGGACAGAAGGGCCGGCAGGTGGACCAGGTCACATCGGTCGACGAGAGCACGGCAACACCTGCGGCTGCCGGCGGCGGACGCCGTCCCGGCGGCAGCGGGGGTTACCAGCAGCGGCCGCCGCGCAGCTTCGAAGGGGCTCCGCGGCGGCAGGTCGATCTCAGCACGGCGGTCGAGATGACCGGCACGGTGAAGTGGTACAACCCGGACAAGGGGTTCGGCTTCATCACGCCGGAAGCCGGCGGCAAGGACGTGTTCGTGCATGCGACCGTGCTTGAGCGGGCAGGTCTTGGCCCGCTGCAGGAGGGTCAGGTGGTACGCATGGGCGTGGTGCAAGGCGCCAAGGGGCCCGAGGCCGGAACCATCAGCACCGACTGAGGACCCGCCGCAGCGATGACGTGCGGCCGAATCCTGGCTACAGGGCTAGGCCGCCGCCAACGTCTCGAAGACATCGCCAACTGGCGGCAGGCCTAGAATGTGCCGTCGGTGCCACAGCGCGTAGAACAACAGCTTCCAGCAGGCGAAGCCGTGCCGGCGGCGGCGGATGTCGCCAAACAGCAACCGGACCTTGGCCGGATCTGCGATTTCGGCAACGCCTGGCTGCACCGCCACGAGCGGGCCGAGCCGACTCCCCTGCCCTTTGATCCAATCGCCGACCGGCGATCCCGGCCCCTGTCTCGGCGCGAATGGCCGCGCCATCGGCAGGTGCCTGTCCAGCCATTTGCGCAGGATCCACTTTCCCATGCCGTCGCGCAGCTTCATCGCGTCCGGCAGACGGAAGACGGCCTTGGCGACACCCGGATCAAGGAATGGCGTCCGGGCTTCGACCCCATGCGCCATCATACAGCGGTCCAGCTTCAGCAGTGCGCCATGCGGCAGCCAGTCGGCCATGTCTGTCGCCTGCGCCGCCGCCAGGCGCGACCGGCCGGCGACTGCGGCCTCGGCCTCCGCTGCCGCGATACCGTCGCGCCAGGATGATGGGCGCGCCCGCAATACGTCCAATCGGTCGAAGCTGCCGCGCGCCCACATCGCACGGCCGCCGCGCCACCAAGGCCTGACTGCATTCCGATAGCGCGAGTGCCCGGCGAAGATTTCATCGCCGCCCTCGCCGCACAGCACCACCTTGGCGTCCTGCTGTGCACGGCGCGACAGGAACCAGGTCGGGATGATCGTATAGTCCGCTGCCGGGTCATCCATACACGCAACGATTTCGGGCAGATGCTGCCACACCTCCTGCTCGTCCACCTCAATGGTCTCGTGTCGGGCGCCCAGCGCCTTGGCGACCGCTGCCGCATGCTCGCGCTCGTCCGCGGCGCCTGGCGTCTTGAAGTCGGCGCTGAAGGCAAGCACCGGGTGGCTGTTCAGCCGCGCCATCAATGCCAGCAGGGCCGAACTGTCGACGCCACCGGACAGCACCATGCTGTACGGCACGTCGCTGCGCTGATGCAGGTCAACGCTCTCCTCCAGAGCCCGGTCGAGCCGCTCCAGCGCCGCGTCTTCGTTGATGTTCTCCGGGCCACCCTCGGGGATGTGCGACAACCGCCGGCGATCGAGCACGTGGCCGTCAGCGCAGGTCAGCGTTTCGCCAGGAAGCAGCCGCTGAATACCTTCGAAGATGGTGTCGGGTCCGGTGGTGAACTGCAGCTGCAGCAACTCCTCCCGCGCCGCGGGGCGCACGACACGGGGGACCAGGCCCGATTCCAGCAGCGCCTGAGACTCGGAAGCGAATGCCAGTCCGCCGGCCACCTGGGCGATATACAGCGGCTTGATGCCGAACGGGTCTCGGGTCAGCGTCACGGTGCGCTGTGCGCGCTCGTGGATCGCGATCGCATACATCCCGCGCAGGTGCTGCGAATAATCCGGGCCCTCGCGCAGCCACAAGTGCAGGGGCGGTTCGCAGTCGCTGTTGGTGGCGAAGCGGATATCCGGCAATCCGGCGCGCAGTTCGCGGTAATTATAGACTTCACCGCTGCACACCAGCGCGGCAGGACCGGCGAACAACGGCTGATCGCCGGTCTCCAGGTCGATGATTGCGAGCCGGTTGTGGACCAGCGCGACGCGGCCCACTACGGCATGCCCCGTGCCGTCCGGCCCACGGTGGTGCAGACTGTCAATAAGCTTGGCGAGGATCTCCGGGCCAGGCGGTCGCGCGTGACTCGACAGGATCAATCCGGCAATGCCGCACATTGGTAAGGACGGACTCCCACTATTGCCGCCCATATGCAGGAACCACGGGCGTGACGCCAGTCACTTGCCCTGGTCCTCTGAAACGCCAATTCTTCCGCTATGACCCGCCTGGCCGCCCTTCCGAGCCGCGCCGTCCTGGCAATTGATGGCGCCGACCGTGTCGATTTCCTGCAAGGACTTGTATCGAATGATGTGGCGGAAGCCGCGCCGGGTCGCGCCGTCTGGGCAGCCCTGCTGACGCCGCAGGGCAAGTGGCTGGCGGACTTCTTCATTTTTGCCAACGGCGAGCAGCTGCTGCTGGACTGTGAGCGGCAGCAAATTGAAGGCATCCAGCGCCGGCTTTCGCGCTTTCGTCTGCGATCGAAGGTGACGCTGCGAGTCGCCGAAGAACTGGCAGTATATGCCGCGTGGGACGGAACGCCGGAGGTGGATGCGATCGCCGCACCTGATCCTCGGCTCCCCGAGGCTGGCTGGCGGCTGCTGTCGGTCGTGCCGCTGCCTACCACTGCCCTGGAAGCGGACTGGGATCGTCATCGGCTCGGCCTGGGTCTTCCGGAAGGTTCCCGTGACCTGGAAACCGAGAAGACCGTTCTGCTGGAGGCGGGCTTTGACGAACTGCACGGGGTATCCTGGACCAAGGGTTGCTACATGGGACAGGAACTGACGGCGCGCACGAAATACCGCGGTCTGGTGAAGCGCCGCCTCGTCCCGGTCACAATTGAAGGCCCCATGCCAGAGCCCGGTACACCAGTGTTGCGCGATGGCAGCGAAGTGGGGACGATGCGATCCGGTATCGGCCAGAAAGGCCTTGCAGTGCTCCGGCTGGAGGCAATGCAAGGAGCGCTCACCGCTGGCGAGGCAACTCTGACGCCGCGAATACCCACCTGGATGCAGACCAACTGAGGTGGCATTGCGCATCCTGAACGTCATGCTGGGGCGGGGGCTTGGCGGATTGGAGCAGGCACTGCTCGATTACGCCGTGGCGCTCACGCAGTGCGGATACGAGGTTCATACCGTCGTTCACCCCGATGCAGCGCTGCGACCCGCGCTGGAGGCAAACGGAGCAACGCTCCATACCTTGCAGCATGCCGGCGCCTGGGATCCGTTGGCAGCGATGCGGCTGCGGCGCTTGCTGCGGCAGTTACGCCCGGCGATCAGCATCGCGCATGGCAACCGGGCGTTGAGCCTGCTGCGTCTTGCCGGTGCAGCACCGGTGGGTGCCGTGCTGGCCAATTACAAGATCAAGTGCACCGGCATCGCGGCGGCATTCTGCCCGACGCTGGACCTGAGGCGCCACGCAATAGCACAGGGCGTGCCCGCCTCCCGCGCCTTCCACGTTCCATACATGGTCGATGTTCCGACGGCACCCCGACAGCGCGCGTGGCGCGCGCCGCCGATCATCGGGACGATGGGCCGCTTCGTCGCCAAGAAGGGTTTCGACGTCTTCATCCACGCGCTGGCGCGGCTGCAAGCGCAAGGCGCAGCATTTCGCGGCATTCTCGCAGGTGACGGGCCGGAGCGTGCTGCACTCGAACGTCTCAGTGTGGAGTGCGGTATAGACAACGTGCTGAGCTTCCCAGGCTGGGTGACAAAGAAGCAAGCATTCTTCGAGGGCATCGACCTCTTCTGCCTGCCTTCGCACCACGAGCCGTTCGGCATCGTGCTGATCGAGGCCATGGCGCATGCGCTGCCGATTGTTGCGACCGACAGCGAGGGCCCGATCGAAATTCTGCGTGACGGCGTCGATGGGCTGATCGTGCCGCGCGGTGATGTCGCGGGACTGGCGAACGCACTTGGGACGCTGATCGCTGATCAAAACGGTGCTGAACGCTTGGCAACCAACGCCTATCGCCAGGTGCTGGCGACCTATGATCTACCGCGCGTCGGCGCGCGCCTCAACCTTGCGGTGCGCGAATTTGCAGGACGCATCGACAGGCTGGAGGCAGCCGGATGAGCGAGACGCAAGCCATCGACTGGGAAGGCCGTTATCGCGAAGGCACGGCTGGATGGGAAAGGCACGGGCTGAACCCTGCCTTTCTGGCCTGGCGCGAGGCGGGCCTCTTGACGCCATGTCGCATTCTCGTACCGGGCGCGGGTCGCAGTCTGGAGCCGGTGGCGCTCGCCGAGGCGGGCTTCGACGTGACGGTCGTGGATGGCGCCCCGAGTGCCGTGGCAATGCAGCGAGCGCATTTTGAACGACTGAAGCTGCCGGCACGCGCCGAGCGGGAAGACCTGTTCGCCTGGGCACCGGATGCACTATTCGATGCAATCTATGATCAGACCTGCCTGTGCGCGCTGCCGCCGGGGCTCTGGCCCAGCTACGCGCGGCGCCTGCACCAGTGGCTGCGGCCGAATGGCACGCTGTTCATCCTGTTCATGCAGAGCGACCGCCCATCCGGGCCGCCCTTCCATTGCGACATGCGCGCGATGCGGCATCTGTTCGGGCCACCTGGATGGGTATGGCCGAGTGCGCTGCCCGAGACCGTGACGCATCCGTCGGGACTGTCCGAGCAGCCGGCGATCCTGCGACGAGTTTAGCGAGGGACAACACGATGAAAGCGGTTCCGCTCGAACAGGCTCTGGACGCGAGGGTGACTGATATCCTGGACCGTTGCACGTCATGTGGCGCGTGTGCCGATGTCTGTCCGATGCCGACGCCAGCTGGGATCGATGCAGATCCACGCGCACTTGCCTCAGGCGTACTGGCGCTGCTGCGCGGCGAGGAGCATCCGGCCGAGTCGGCGCGTTGGGCGGCGGTCTGCACCGGCAGCGGGCATTGCATTCCCGCCTGCCAGTATGGAGTCAATCCGCGCTTCATGCTGGCGATGGCGAGGCTCGCCCTGGCGAAGCGCAAGGAAACCATCGACCGGCGACGGGACGGCTTTGCGCGCTTCACCGGCATGACCACCGGCGTACGCGTGCTGTCGCGCCTGCAGTTGCCGCCTGAGCTGCTGGCCCGGTTTCGCGCGGACGAGAACAGCGAAGAGACGCCGGACGTCGTGTTCTACACCGGCTGCAATCTCTTGAAGACACCGCACATCGCTCTGCTCTGCTTCGACATCATGGATGCGCTGGGCATTCGCTATCGCGTGATGGGCGGGCCATCGCATTGCTGTGGCGTTCTGCAGTTCCGTGCCGGCGACCTCGCCACCTCTGGACGCATTGCCTATCGCACTGTCGAACGACTGGCCGGCGCCGGAAATCGCGTGCTGTCGTGGTGTCCCTCATGCCAGGTGCAGTTGGGCGAGATCGTCGTGCCAGGCAAGTCAGACACCAAACTGGAACTGGAGCCGTTCCTGCTGTTCCTTGCAGCGCGACTCGACGATTTGCGTCCGCTGCTGCGGTACCCTGTCCGCAAGCGCGTCGGACTGCACGAGCACCCCGGTGTGCGCGGCGTAAGCGAGGCGGCGCGGACCATTCTCGAGGCGATCCCCGGACTTGAATTCGTCGATCTGGAGCAGCCGCGCATCGGCTGGATGTGCAATACGCTGAACCCGCTGCCTGCGTACAAGCGGCAGGTGCATCAGGATCAGCTGCAGGCTGCGGCAGATGCGGGTGTCGATACTCTCGCCGGCATCTATCACGCGTGCCACCGCGAACTCTGTTCGCACGAACGCGACTGGCCATTTGAGGTCGTGAACTTTCTCGAGCTGGTCGGCGAAAGCATGGGCCTTGTGCGGGCTGATCTATTCAAACGCTTGAAGATGATGCAGGACGTCGACGCCATATTGGCCGCGACAGCCCCGATGATCGATTGCAATCATGTCGATCTGGAGGAGGCACGCAGCGTGATCGTTGCGGATATGCTTGGCGAGTAGCCGCATGATCCGCGGAAGGAACGTTAACTTTCCCCAACGTCCTGAACTATTTATTAGGGATAAATGAGGCTGCCTTCCACCTTCGTCCACTGTCGTCCGAAGGCGTATCCATAACCCTCACAAATCGCTTCACTTTCCAGGCAAGATCAGATAAATTCTGTCCACCAACGTCGCTTGCCGTCCGTAATTGTCGAAGCCCCGCTGAAGCCCCCTTGAAGCCCCGAATCGCCAATGCCGAGACGATTGACTGACACGGCGATAGCCAAAGCACTCCGCGACGCCGCGGCCACGGGTGCGCGTTCTGACCTGTCAGATTCCGGGCAGCAGGGGCTACGGCTGCGCGTAACGCCCGCCGGCGCTGCGACATGGGTGCTTGCCTGCCGTGACCAGCGGGGGCGAATGCGCCGGTTCACGCT
>JBKPSV010000321.1:0-7170 GCA_046735215.1 Pseudomonadota bacterium
CGGCGATAAGGCGACCAGGGCCGATGCTGCCGCCTGCCAGGCGAACATCGGCCGCCTCGGCATGCTCCGAGCACCTTGGAATGCCGCGTTCATTGAAGAGCTGGCAGCCTTCCCCAGAGGCGTTCATGACGACCAGGTCGACGCTCTCAGCCTGGCTTTCAGCAAGTTGGAACAGACCGACCTCAGGGTCTGGCTGAAGCTCGCAGGACACTGACCTGGCCGACCCTATCGCACCCTCACCGCAGCCAGTCGACCTGGGGCCAGTTTCGTGTGTGGTAGGCGGTTGGTGGTGGTGGTCGGTCAGCGGAAGGCATTGGCGATTGCGGTGCGCCACCACGCCTCGCGCCGTCGTTGGACCACGCTGCGTGAACACCTCCTCCACACTGCCCATCCCGGAATACGCCTAGGTGATAGGCAAGAGGATCTGCGGCCAATGGCGGTCAAGGATGGGCTTTGTGATCTTTGTCCGGGCTCGGATCGCTGCGGTAGCGGACATCCTTGACCGTGTATAAAAGTCAGGGAAGGACGCCGTTCGCTCCGATCTCAGAACGGCGATCAACGCCGCATATGAGCCGAGGAAGAGATCGCCGAGCGCTCGGCGCCTCCGGTAGGTGACCCAGCGCTGTGCCAGATGATGCGGCCGATCCTGTAGCATATGGCAGCGTTGGCAGAGAGCGCGCAGATTCGTCTTCCGATTGTTGGTTGGATTGCTGTCGAGGTGTGCCGCTGCGAGCACGACACGGGTCATCCGGGACCGTGTTGCCTCCACGAGGTCGGGCCATCGGGCCATCCGTCCGCAGCGGTCCCGCCACGTCGCCGCTTGCTCATCGAACCAGCGTCCGTCCGGCAGGCAGCGCACGAGGGTCAGATGTGGCCGACCACAGCGTTGGCATCGTCCTCCAGCACGCTCGAATCGAATGTGATGACTGAGCTCGCGCCAGTGTGGCGGATACAAAGGTCGTAGCTCGCGACGGATGGGCATGGCTATGCCGTCTTTTCCTCAAGCACGCGATAGACGCTGGCGCGGCCAATGCCGAGCCGTCGCGCAATCTCGGCAGGGCCGAGCTTTTCCCCGTAGCGGAGCTTGCGAACAACTGCGGCATCGATTTTCGCCTTTCGGCCCTTGTACGCACCGCGCGCCTTAGCTGCGGCAATGCCTTCGGCCTGTCGTTCCTTCCGCATGTTCGTTTCGAACTCCGCGAACACGCCCAGCATATCGAGGAAGGCCTTACCAGCCGCGGTGCCCGTATCGATCGGCTGCTCGGTCGCGCGCAAGATCACGCATTTCTCCTTCAGCTCATGGACAATGTTCTGCAGATCTCGCAATGATCGTGCGAGCCGGTCGATGCGCGTGACGATGAGGGCATCGCCTGGCCGTAGGAAATCGAGCAAGACCTGCAGCTCGGTCCGGCCGTCGCGGCGTGCCCCGCTTGCTTTCTCGGCACGGATCACATCGCACCCCGCCGCCTTCAGAGCAGCGCGCTGAATGCTGAGGTTCTGGTCGAGGGTTGAAACTCGTGCGTATCCGTATAGAGCCATCGAGAAGCCGGGCAGGAAGGGTACTCCGTCTCGTTAGCGTCTAGACTCTGTGCCCGCGTCGTCTCAAGCGGAAAATATCGGCCCTAACGAGACGGGATTTGTGTCTCGCGTCATCGTTTCGTTGGGGTATAGTTCAGCGAGACAGTACATGATCAGCCGCTCCACTTCTGTGGCACGAAGGTCGTGAAAGGCCTTGCTCCAGGAGTGTGCCGCACCAGTTCAGGCCGAGGCATCAATTAACTTCAAAAGCTGATCGACCATAGGTTTGGTAGCTTTGCGAAGGTTTTCAGGTCGGCGATACAGGAGCCACGTTATGATCATGTGCGTGATGCTGCCCATCAGGATCGTAGCGGTCTGATAAGGATCCAGTTTGCGAGACCACTCGCCGCGTCTACTGCCTTCGCGAACCATCGCCACGACGATACGGCCAAAATCATCGACGGCACGACGGACACGCGCCTCTTCAATCAGCACGCTTGGCCAGATCTCCAGATAGAGCAATCGCGCCCAGTCGGGATTACGTCGCGCGTAATCTGTGGCCATCGATAGGAACAGGTGCAGGCGCTCACGCATGGTACCGAGTGACCGCGCCTGCTCCAGAAATTCGGCATAGAATCGTGCAAGGCGGCGGATGGGGATCTCGTACGCCAAATCCTCCTTGCTTTCGTAATAGTCATAGATTGACGACACGGACATGCCCGCCTCGGCGGCAATGTCGGCCATCTTCGCTTTCGCGATGCCCTCGCGCGCGAACACGCGCGTGGCAGCCTCGAGCAGATCCAGTTGTCGGCGCCGGCTCCGAGTCTGCTTCGGATCACGCGCACCCTCCAGGTAGCCGTTGGCCGCCCGTTCCAGGATATCGAGCCACTGCTCCTTCGTGTCGATTGTCGTTCCGTCCGGCATCGTCCGATCTATTTCCTGCGCTAGTGGGCTGATAAAGTGCGTCAGGCGTTTCAGCAACGCCTTTGGCTTGCCCTGCTTGACAGACTAGGTAGCGCGCCCGTAAAAGCGAAAAATATTCGGAATTGGCGATTGATGGAAGCGCCCTTCAGCAGGACTCTCGCTGATCTGATTTTCGAACAGGCCGAGCGGCACGGCGCGCGGCCGGCAGTGATCTGGCAAGACCAGGTCCTCTCATTCGCGCAACTTTGCGAGCGAGCGGCCCGAACCGCGGCCTCGCTGCGAGCACGCGGGATCGGGCGCGGTGATCGGGTCGGCCTGCTGATCAATAACCGCCCCGAATGGCTGGAAGCGTTCTTCGCGACCATGATCGCCGGCGGTGTCGTGGTTGCCTTCAGCACGTGGTCAACCGCGGACGAACTCGACTGGCTGCTGCAGGACTCGGGTGCAAACACGCTAATTGCACTGGACCGGCTCGGCGACAACGACTTTGCGGCTGCGTTGCGGCGGCTCGTGCCGGAGGCTGGCATCGGCAGTGGTTGGCGATCTCCCCGCTATCCGGCGCTGCGCGATATTGTCCTGCTCGGCAACAGTTATGATCTGCTACGTTCCGCTGCGCCTATGGTGCGGCAAGGTCCGGGGATCGGACCGGGTGCTGCAGACGACGCCATCATCATCTACACCTCCGGCTCCAGCAGCCGACCCAAATCAGTGCCGTTATCGCATGCCGGTATCATCGAGAATGGCTTCAACATTGGCGAACGCCAGGGCTATCGGCCTGATGATCGCGTCCTGCTGGCGCCACCGCTGTTCTGGTCCTATGGCAGCGCTAACGCTATGTCCGCCACGTTCACGCATGGCGCCGCGCTGGTCCTGCAAAGCAGGTTCGAGCCAGGCGAGGCGATCGAGCTTATTGAGCTGCACCGTTGTACCGCGCTCTATACGCTACCGGCGATCACCAGCGCGATTGTCGCGCATCCGTCCTTCCGGCTCGAGCGCGTGCGCAGCCTACGCACTGGCCTAACCATCGGCGCACCACAGGATGTGATATCGGCAGCCACCGTGCTCGGTGCAGCCGAGATCTGCAACGTGTATGGGCAAACCGAGAGCTACGGCAATTGCTGCGTCACTCCGCACGATTGGACATTGGAGCGGCGTGCCTCCTGCCAAGGGCCACCTCTACCAGGGGTGCAGGTGCGCATCGTCGATGGCGAGACCGGGGCCGAGTTGCCACTCGGTCAGGAAGGCATGATCGAGGTTCGCGGCTACGTCATGCACGGCTATCTTGGCAGCAGCGCAACACAGACGGCAGACGCGATCACGCCGGATGGCTTCTTCCGGACGGGCGACATGGGACGGCTGTTGCCGGACGGCTCGATCTCGTTCAGCGGGCGCGTCACCGAGATGATCAAGAAAGGTGGTATCAACATCTCGCCCGCAGAGGTCGAGGATGTGTTGATGCGGCATGGCACTGTGGCACTCGCGGGTGTTGTCGGTGTACCGGACGCGACGCAGGGCGAGCTGCTTGCAGCCTTTGTCGTGCCGAAACCAGGTGCGACGCTGCGACCGGATGAGTTGGCGGCGCATTGCCGCAACGTGGCCTCGCGCTACAAGGTGCCTGACTTTATCGAAGTCCGAGACTCCCTGCCGGTGACAGTGACTGGCAAGTTGATGCGACGCGAGCTGAAGCAAATAGCGGCGTCGCTCGCACGGGCTGACGTGCCGTGAGCAGCGAGGCATGGCAGCGCTGGGGTGAGGACGATGAACGCGGTGCACTGAACCACGTTGGTTCGGTACAGGTGCAGGGAGCTGCCGCGTTGGTGCGGTCAGGCAGGGTTCTGAGCCTGGCGCAGACTCTGTCGCCACGAACTCCAGTGCCCCGTCATCGCGCCGGGGTGCAACACTTCATGGGGCGTGATGGCGGAGACTACGCCGCCGGCGCACGGCGACCCGGCGGCTTTCAGTTCGCCGAGGATACGGTCGTGCTCCCGTTGCACATCGGGACCCACATCGATGCGCTATGCCATGCCTGGTATGACGATGCACTGTACAACGGGTTTCCGGGTAGCGGCACACGCAGCACGACCGGGGCCACACGCTGCGGCATCGACAAGATGGGACCTGTGGTCGGCCGCGGCGTGCTGCTGGATGTCGCTGGTGTAGACGGTGATCCGTTGCGTGACGGCGTCGCAATCGGCCCACGCGATCTCGAGCAAGCGGCGAAGCGAGCCGGAGTTGCTGTCGGCAAAGGCGACATCGTTCTGATCCGGACCGGTTGGGCGGAGCACCAGGGCCGCGCCGACAACGTTTCTTTCGAGGGCGAACCTGGCCTGGATGTCAACGCCGCTGTGTGGCTCGCCGAACGTGAGATTGCGGCACTGGGCGCTGACAACTTCGCCGTCGAGGTCATTCCATTCGTTCAGGGCACGGTGTTTCCGGTGCATCAGCGCCTCATCCGCGACTTCGGCATACCGCTCATGGAGGGACTGCTGCTGCACGAGCTCGCGACAACCGGCTGCCACGAGTTTCTATTCGTTGCCAGCCCGCTGCCCGTCGTCGGGGGCACCGGCAGTCCGATCAATCCGATCGCGATCCTGTAGCCACGGGCGATGCGCGCTTTGGTTCTCCGCGAACCCGGTTCCGTCGAAACAGCCCTGCGCTGCGAAACGATCGCCGAACCTTTGCCCGGGCCCCGGCAAGTCGTCATCCGGGTCGCGTTCTGCGGTGTCTGTTCGCACGATGTCGCAGTGTGCACTGGAGTGCTGCGCAGAGGCATCAAGCTGCCCTGCGTGCCGGGGCACGAGATCGCCGGAACTGTGGTCGCCATAGGCGACGCCGTCGAGGGCTTTTCCAGTGGCGACCGTGTGGCCACCACGCAGCGCGAGCATGTCTGCGGGCATTGCCGGTTCTGCCGCAGTGGACGGGAGCCGCTATGCGCCGAGCAGGTATTTCTCGGTGATACCCGGTCGAATGGCGGATATGCCGAGTACGTCGCAGTGGATGAGGACAACGTCGTGTCCGTGCCCGATGAGGTCGCACTCGATGCGGCTGCCATCGCGTCCTGTGCCATCGGCACGATGCTGCACGCTGTCCGCGCTGTGGGCCGCGTTGCGCCTGGAGACCGGGTGCTGGTGACCGGCGCCGGTGGCGGTCTCGGCGTGCATGGTATGCAGCTCGCAAAACGTGCCGGCGGCTGGGTGATCGCACAGACAACGTCAGCAGCGAAGGCGGGAGCACTTAGGGAGTATGGTGCCCATGCTGTCGTAGTCACGGCACGCGATGGCGACTTTTCCGGTGACGTGAAGGCGATGACCGACGGTGAAGGAGTCGATTGCGTGTTGGACACGGTCGGCACGCCGGTATTTACCCCGACGCGCCGTTCGCTGGCGCGCGGCGGCCGGTGGGTGATGATCGGACAATTGAATGGTGCGTTCGTGCCATTCAATCCAGCGCAGCTTTTCCTGAGAGGCATCTCCATGCTCAGCGCCACAAGCGCCACGCGCGAAGAGCTGCGGCTCTGCGTGGACATGCTGCGGCCGGGCGGCATACGCGCGGTGCTCGGCCGGTGTTTTCCGCTGGCACAGGCGGCAGAGGCTCTGGCGTTGGTGCGGTCCGGCGCCGCGACCGGACGCGTCGTCCTGTCCGTCGAGGGCTGAACGTTGGCGCGGCTTAACCACTGTCTGCACGGCGTGCGCGTGCTCGATCTGTCGAGCTACCTGCCTGGACCTTTCGCCAGTCTTCTCCTCGCCGGCTTCGGCGCGGAGGTGCTGAAGATTGAACCGCCACAGGGCGACGGCATGCTCCAACTAGGCCCCCGTGATGCGAATGGCAGGCCCTTGTTTTATGCGGCACTGAATGCGGGAAAGACAATCTGTCGGCTTGACCTGAAGGCCGACGAAGGCAGAACTGCACTACTGTCGCTGGCAGCTCAGGCCGATGTGTTGATCGAGGGCTTTCGGCCCGGCGTCATGCAACGCCTCGGGCTTGGTCTTGAGACTATGCGCGCAGAGAATCCGCGTCTCATCTATTGTTCGCTGAGCGGCTACGGCGCGAACAGCCCGCTATCGCAGACAGCGGGCCACGACGGCAACTACCTTGCACTCGCCGGCGTCCTCCACCGCAACGGCGCGCCGCCACGCTGCTTCGATCCGCCGATCGCTGATATGACCAGCGGCCTGTTCGCCGTCATTGCCATTCTGGGCGCTCTGGAGTCACGCCGCCGGGACGGGCAGGGCTGCCACGTCGATCTTGGTATTGCCGATGTGGCGATGCCATTGCAGCTGTTCCAGCTTGCGGCCCTCGATGTGACGGTGCCCCAACCGGAGAGCACCTACCTGAATGGTGGTGCTGCCTATTACCGCATCTATGAAACGAGTGACGCGCGTTACGTTATGCTTGGGGCCGTTGAGCCTAAGTTCTGGCGCGCGTTCTGCGAGGCGGCGGAGCAATCAAACTGGATCCCTCGACAACAGGAGAAGTTGCCGCAGCTCGCATTGATCCGGGACGTGGCAGCACTGTTTTCGCGCTTGACCTTGCAGGAGTGCGAAGCGCGGTTTGGCAGGACCGATTGCTGCGTCAGCCCTGTGTTGAATCTGGCCGAAGCGGTTGCCGCGCCGCACCACAGTGAGCGTGGCGTGGTTCGCCGGCCAGCCCAAGGAGAACTTCAAGCATTGTTTCCCGCTCTGATCGACGGGGAACCACCGGCACTGCGCCAACCTCTGACCGAAGCAG
>JBKPSV010000322.1:0-5794 GCA_046735215.1 Pseudomonadota bacterium
CGTGGAGGACGCGCCGGCGACCGCGACGATCTCCGGCATGCTGGCGGACGGCGAGATCGATGCGGTGATCGGGCCGCGCGCTCCGTCGTGCTTCGGGCGGCATCCGCAGGTCGGCTGGCTGTTTCCTGATCCCGCTGCCGCAGCATCGGCCTGGTTCAGCAAGACACGCATCTTTCCGATCATGCATATCCTGGGCATCCGTCGCCGCCTGGCGGCGCAGCATCCTTGGCTGGCGGTAGCGGTGATGAAGGCGTTCGAGCAGGCGAAGTCGCAGGCGCTGGCGAAACTGGCCGAAGTCGCCACTTCAAAGGTGACTCTGCCGTTCGTGGACGAGCAGCTGCACGCCGCCCGCCGACTGATGGGTGAGGACTTCTGGTCGTATGGTCTGGCAGCAAACCGGCACGTGCTGGAGGTATTCTTGCGCCGCCATCATGCCGAGGGATTATCGGCGCGGCTGCTGGCCCCGGAAGAGCTGTTCCATCCGTCAACGCACGAAACGCATCGGGTATGATCGTGGTGCGTGACGCGACGGCGGCCGACCGCGAATGGATCGGCGATCTGCTGCGCGAGCGATGCATAGCACGCAGGTCTCGGCGCATGGCGAACTCATCGACGTCCTGGAATTGCCGGCCCTTGTCGTGGACGATCGGCGTGGTGTTGCGACTTGGCGGCGGGTCGGCAGGGACGCCGAACTTATGACGCTCGATGCCGTGCCGACCGGATGCGGGGCGGGAACCGCGCTGATCGAGGCACTCGCGGCGCGGCTGCGGGAGCAAGGTTGCTGCCGGCTGTGCCTGACGACCACCAACGACAATCTTTCGGCGCTGCGGTTCTATATGCGGCGCGGCTTTCGGCTGGTTGCGCTGCGGCCTGGCGCGGTGGACGAGGCGCGTAAGAATAAGCCATCGATTTCGCTGATTGGCCAGCACGGGATTCCCATCCACGATGAACTCGAGCTTTGCCTGACGCTGGATTAGCTGCCTTCCCGCAGTCCCATCCGCGCCAGTCGCGCCATCACCTCGTCACGCAACAGCGGCAATTCGTCGAGATAGTTGACGAACGAGAGCACGATGCCCCTGACGCCGGTTGCCTTAGGCTGCGCCAGTGCCTGCTCCACCTACAGCGCCAGACGATCCGGCATGCTCATGCGAAGTGCGGTGCCACCTGCTGCATGAACCGCGCCATCTCTTCCTTCACCTGCGCATGCGGCTTTAAGCCCACGTTGAAATACAGGATCACCTCGTCGAACCCGGCGGCCTCGACCTTCTTCAGAACATCGATGATGTGCCCTGGCCTGCCGATCAGCACCGAGTTCTCTGTCAGGTCCTCGGATCGCACTTTGTGCAGACGTTCGACCATGGCGATGAAATAGCGGTAGCTGGGGGGCGCCGTGGCGGGATCGCCAGGAAACGCCCGGATGACACACTCCTTGTAGTAGCGGATCTGGCGCGCTCGCGCTGCCTGTTGCTGCACGTCATCGTCAGCGAAGTGGGTGAAATAGCTGCACATCAGGCGGCCGGGACTGGTGCCATACCTGGCGCACGTCTCGTGGTATAGATCGCGCACCTGCTGCAGCCCGCCGAATGTCATCGCCGCGGCGAAGGGCGCCACGATCAGGCCGCAACCGAGCCGTCCGGCGAGTTCGATCGATGGGCGCGAGAACGACGCGACATAGGCAGGAATTGGTTGCTGCACCGGCCGCGGCGTGATGGCAACATTGTCGAACGCATAGTGCCGGCCGTGGTGCGAGATCGGTGCATCCGCCGACCACAGCCGGCGCACGATCTCCATTCCCTCCTCGAAGATCGACTGGTTGTCGTCAAAAGAAGCGCCAAGCGGCTCATACTCCCGACGGTCGTAACCTCGGCCGGCGGCGAAATCGACGCGTCCGCCACTCAGCAGATCGAGACTGGCCCATTGTTCCGCGACGCGGATCGGTTAGTGCAGCGGCAGCACCGTCACTGCAGGTGCCAGGCGTATGCGCTGTGTCCGCGCGGCGATATACGATAGCGCAAGATCGGGACATGACAGCACACCAAGTGTGCTGAAGTGATGCTCGCCGATCCACGCCGAGTGCATCCCGACGGTCTCGGCGTACAGCGCTTCATCGATGATGTCGGCAACGAACTCGTTGGGCGAGCGAGCGTTGTCGGCATAGTGGTTGTCGCTGAGGGTGAAGTAGCCAAACTTCATCGATGATCTTTCCGCCGCAGGAGGAACGATGGCAGGTGACCGCGACGACGCAACTCAGTACAAGACGCATACCAGATAGGCGCCGACCGGCTCGTTGTACAATCCGGTCGTCATCAGGGTCATCGGATATTGAAGCCGCAAACCGTTGGCGAGGCACCACGCGAATACCTCGTAGTTGCGCGTCGGCAGCAGAAATCCCGGCCCGGTGAACTCCGATGCAGCAGCGATAAGGGCCATCAGATCGGCATTGCTCTTTGCCACGCTGTGGGCAAAGAAGCCGATCTCCGTGGCGTAGCCTGTAATCTGACCGTCGCGCTCGACCACAGTGGCGGTATTTCGATCAATGGCGTCCTTCAGTTCGCCGCCGCGCTCAAACCCATGCACCTCAAGGCATATTGCGTTGCAGACATCGAGATCGGTCAGCCTCGCTGCCCGCACATGATGCCCGGGCAAATTCCGCTTCAGCGGCGGCCCCTTCATGCATGACAGTAGCTCCCGCGTGCGAAAGCCCAGGGTCGTGTAGAGGCAGAGCGAGCGACTATGGAAGGTCGCTTGGCAGAGCCGCACACCGGCGGCGCCACGCGACGATGCACGGTCGATCACCGCCTGCATCAGCCGACGCCCGACGCCCTGGTTCTGCACGGCCGGATCGACTGTTATCGGCCCGATACCAACCACGGCGGCACGCTCGTCCAGGAAGTTGCTGCCGATAATCTTGCCGTCGCGCTCGGCGACCACGCCGTACCATCCAGCGTGGTTGATCATCATACGCAGGAAGCCAGTGGCGTCCTCCGCGGAAGGGAAGTCACGCGGAAACCGGTGCTCGTCGTTGATCGCGCAGAACGCATCGTAACAGATGCGACCACACGCGGGCGCATCGTCGGCCACGGCCGGCCGCAAATTATCCATGAATGGAACCTCTCCCGATCTTTCTTGCGTCGGACATCAAGATCCAAATCGAATCCTGCCGTCTCGTCGGCCACTGTCAAAGGCGGAGGGCCTGGCGAAGCGCCGCTCCAACAGCTCTCCGACGTCGCTGTGATGGCCAGTCGTAGATTAGACGGTCAGTACCTCGAGCAGATGACCGTTTGGATCCTTGAAGTAAAACCCCCGCCCACCTCCACGGTGGTTGATCTCCATATTGTCGGGCGTGAACGGGCCGCTGCCATAGGCAAGCCCCTCCTGCTTCACCCGGGAGAAGATCGCGTCAAATTCGCTGTCACTGACCTTGAAGGCGTAGTGCTGCCAGTCGAACGACTCGCGCGTATCGAAGTCCAGCACCAGGTCATCGTTCACCCGGACCGGGGCGAAGTGCGACGGTGCGCCCTCGTAGTTCAGGCCGAAGATGCGGGCGAAGAATTTGGCGGATGCTTCATTGTCATGGGCCGGAACAATGGTGTGATCGAGCACGATAGTCATCGCTGACCTCCATCCTCATACGGCAGGACTCTGAAGCTTGTCCCGGGCTTCGACAAGCCTCACCCAACGAAGGCACCGCCGTTCACATCGAGAATTGCGCCGGAGAAGTAGCTTGCCGCCGGCGTGCACAGGAATGCGATCGGCCAGGCGAGTTCCTCCGGGCGTCCCAGGCGTCCCAACGGCAACTGGCGTCCGGCGGTGAAGCCGGTCGTCATCGGTGTCTGCACGGGGCCGGGTGCGACGCCGTTCACCAGTACGCCGCGGTCGATCGCCCGACGCGACAGCCACTTCACCAGCGCATGCACCGCACCCTTCGAGGCCGCGTAATCCGGCGGTGTGTTAGGCGAGGTGCCGCCGGTGCGCCCGGCCACCGAGCCGACCAGCACGATCGAGCCGCCGCCATGCGCTGCCATGTGGTCGATCGCGGCCGTGGTCAGGTTCAGCGGGACACGAACGTTGACGTCCATCACGCGATGGAACCGTTCATGCCAGTTCTGCTCCTCGCGCCAGTTGCGCGACGCGAGGATCGCTGCGCAATGCGCCACGGCGTGTACCTCGCCGCCTGCGAACAATGAGGCGATGAAAGCATCGGACGTCAGGTCGCCTTCGGCCGCAGTGCACGTGCCACCGGCATTTGCAATTTCGGCCGCTGTCTCGGCAAGCGTGGCGCGGTCGCTCAACAGCAGGTTTGCGCCGAGCTGCGCCAGCACGATCGCTGTTGCACGACCGATGCCGCTGGCGGCCCCGGTGACCAGAACATGCCGGCCGCGCAGGTCGAGTGCGATCGGCAAGGCGATACTGCTTTGGCTCATGGCTGATTTCCTCCAGGTTGATCTGGATCAAAGCGCCTGCCGGTCAAAAGGACCAGCTTGCTGGGCTACGGGGCACAAAAGGTGCGCGAATGCACGATATGATCGGAAGCGCCGGAATGCTGCGCGGGTGGGTCGCAGTTTGGACGATGCAGATGCTCTGGCTGTTCGCCAGCCTGACTGTAGCCGTCGGCGTGGTGGGTGCCCTCGAAACGCTCGTCGTCGGATATCACCGCCGCCGTGAGGTCGAAATTAAGCGGCTGACGCCGGTCCTGATGAAAGGCAGCCCCGCGGCGTAGGCCAACGTCGGTCAGGGCTCGGGCAGGCGCGAGTCGACGATCACCAGCGCCCGACCTGCCAGCTCGGTGGGCTGGCGGTTCGGCAGCAGAACGGCGGCGAATCTGGGGTCGTCGCGAGCGGCGCGGTTGTAGTCGAGATCGAGCACGCCATGCGCATCGAGAAAGCGATTCATCGCGGCGGAGATTCGCACGCAGCCCTGGGATGCGGGACGACCAAGCCGTTGCTCCAGGTAATCGGGATCGGTGGCGTGCATCAGCAGGCGGATGTCGACGCTATCGGCGTCGGCAACCCAACCGCGGTCAGCCGCCTGCCAGCCAAAGTCCCACACGCGCATGCCCTTCAGGCCTAGACCACGGATATGATTCTCGTTGAACGTGCCAAGCGCGCGGTAGTCGAGGATTGCGTCCGTATGCAGGAAGACGCCGACTGGCGTAATGAAATAGCCGCGCCTGCCTGCCTGCCCGGTCGACACCTTGGCGCCGCCGATCACCTGCCAGGGTGCGTCGGGTTGTGCCAGCACGATCCGCATCTGCTGCACTGCCGGACTGCGGTCAGTGACCACCAGCAATTGTGGCTGGTCGATTGGGTAGCGGGCCGTGGCGATTGCGGCTGTCGCTCGCTTGAGCCAGGCGGCCTCTTGGCCGGGCATGTCCTGAGTTAAGTGCGGCACCTCTCGCAGCAGCGCGGCTTTCAGGTGAGCGACCTCGCGGGTGACGTCGACCTGCGACGTGCGGGAGGCTTGGTTTGCAGTTGCAGTGGTGCGCGGTGCGGGCGGCACGGCCGCTGGCAGTGGCGGCTGAGTGGCGCAGGCGGAAAGCAGCAGCATTCCGAGCAATGGGACCAGAGCGAGACGCATGATGGCGATACCGTTCGATCTGCGTATCGTGATCGAAACGGGCGGCGCTTGCCTTGATCCGGATCAAACAAGGCCACCGGCGAGCTCGGTGTGGGTCGCTTGCGCATCGGCAGACACGCCCTACCATGCGGTAAGCAACCCTGCTCCTCGGGAGGAACGCGGCATGATCACGAAATTCGACAGCCTCTACGCGGGCCATGTCGATCTGGACAACATC
>JBKPSV010000323.1:0-33038 GCA_046735215.1 Pseudomonadota bacterium
ATCAGATGCGCGGTACGGATTTCGGCCATTGGCATCCCCGCTTTCCTGCGATTCCCACCATCGATCAGACCCGATCCAGAACCACCGGGCAAGCGTGGCTTACGCGTCTGGTCGCGCAACCAACCCAGCGCTAGCATTTCCTCACAGGTCACCTGGAGGAACACGATGCCGACCGAATATCCGCTGCCGTCCAGCGAGCCCGCGAGCCTCGGCTTTGCCGCCAAGCCGCTTGAGCATCTTGATCGGCTGATCAAGCAACACATCGAAGAGGGCCATTATCCAGGCGCCCAGATCGCCCTGGCCCGCCACGGCCAACTTGCGCTTTTCCGGACGTATGGCGATGCGGCGATCGAACCCACGCGCAAGCCGGCGACCAATGATTCGCTGTTCCTGCTGTTCAGCCAGACCAAGGTGCTGACGAGTTCCGCCGTCTGGACATTGATCGAGGAGGGAAAGCTGTCCTTCATGGACAAGATCGCCGATCATCTGCCCGAGTTCGCCGGCCGTGGCAAAGCCGATATCACGCTACAGCAGGTGATGACGCATCAGGGTGGGTTCCCATCCAACAACGTGACCAAGGCAACCTGGGCGGACCATGCGCGCATGCGCGCTGAGGTTTGCGACTTCGCGCTGGACTGGACGCCCGGATCGAAGCTGCAATACCATGGCCAGGCAGCGCATCTGGTGCAGGCGATGGTGATCGAGGCGGTCACCGGCCAGGACTATCGCGATGTGATCCGTGACAAGGTCATTGCGCCGCTTGGCCTTGGCGACGACATCTACGTCGGCGTGCCGATGCAGCTACAAACCCGCTGCGCAGACACCTATGCACCGGAGGCGCGCGACAATTCCGCGGAGTTCCGTGCCGCTGGTTTGCCAAGTGGGGGCGGCTACGCCACGGCACGCGGCATGGCGGCGTTCTACCAGATGCTGCTCGGCAAAGGGCGCCTTGGGAACATTCGGTTGTTCTCCCCGCGGCTTGTCGCCTACGTATCACGCAATCACACTGGCGAACGGCCGGATGAGCAGATGAGCGGCATTCCCATGCACCGCGGACTTGGCCCGCACGTGCGCGGAGAGAGCGATCGGATCCGCGGCCTTGGCACGATTGGCGCACCATCGACGTTTGGCCATGGCGGCGTGGGATCTTCTTACTCCTGGGCGGATCCTGAAAGCGGTGTGTCGTTCACCTATCTCACTAACTACGTGTCACCCGATCCCTGGCACTCGGCTCGGCTGGATCGCGTTGCCAATCTGGTGCACGCCGCAATCGACTGACGACACGATCGATTGCCGCCGCGGTCCGAGACGTGGGCCGGACCGCGGGCCGAGCGTGTTCGGACACGGCATGGGATCGGCCCCGCGCTAACATTGGCCTAGCCAATATCCTCGCTCTCTCGAACTGCACCCAGTGATCGGCAACGTGGAACACAAATCGTTACCGCGGTAACTGTCAAGCTGGCTGCCCAGTTAGCGTCGGCCCCCAAGGCTTTACCGTTCGTTCATTGAGGCAGGCATACGCTTGCACTACCCGCTGCATGCACCACGCAGAGGGGGCGGCTCTGCTTGTCCGAGATTCTCCCAACCTCAACACGTTGGGGTATGGATCAGTCACCTGACGGGTTTCGAATGCTTGTTGCGCTCAGTCGTTTCACAATTGCGAATGACAAGCTGGAGGAGGTTCGGACTGCGTTCCTCAACCGTCCTCACCTCGTGGAAAGCGCACCAGGGTTCCTGGGTATGGAGGTAATGAGTCCAACCGACACGCCAGCGGAAATCTGGCTCGTGACGCGCTGGCGCGACGAGCAAAGCTTTCGTAGATGGCATCGAAGCCACGAATATCACAGATCACATGATGGTATTCCCAAGGG
Source organism: Pseudomonadota bacterium (assembly GCA_046735215.1). Taxonomy (GTDB): domain Bacteria; phylum Pseudomonadota; class Alphaproteobacteria; order Acetobacterales; family Acetobacteraceae; genus JAMXLO01. The sequence goes on from JBKPSV010000323.1 coordinate 1,872, forward strand.
TCTCAAGCTTGTGCCGAGAACCGCCAGTCTGCGGCTTTTCGAGGTATTTGCGGAATAGCCGTCACGAGGATCGACATGGATGTTGATTTGGGTGCACTGGGAAGTTGCGGCTTGCGACAGTTTCAGTTGTTGAAGACAGACGCGGTGCGTGCTGTGACCGAGCAGTTTTATGAAGCACATGGATCGACCTATGAGGACTTCGGCGCGCGAGGACGCGAATCCTGCCGCGAAGACCTAGCCTACCATCTCGAATTCCTGCAACCGGTATTGGAGTTCGGGCTGTTGCAACCAATGGTCGATTACCTTCAGTGGTTGGCCAGTGTGCTCGCCGCTCGTCTGATTCCTGTAGACCACATAGCACTGTCACTCGACCTGCTGGCAGCATTCTTTACCGAGCACATGAACGCAGAGGACGGGGCGGTTGTGAGCGCTGCCTTGGACGCCGCGCGGAAGCAATTCTTGAAAGCTGACGATGCAACAGCTCCGACCCTCAGCGAGCCCTGGCCCGAAGTAGCGGAATTCGTATCAGCATTGCTCGCCGGGCAGCACGGCAAGGCATTATCGATCGTGAATCAGTGTATGGACTCAGGACGTAACCTCGTCGACGTCGAGCAACACGTGGTCAGGCCATCTCTGTACCATATTGGCGAGAAATGGCAGGCGAATCAGTGCACGGTCGCGAGAGAGCATTTAGCAACCGCGATTGCACAGTCAGTAATGACCATGGGATTGCTGCGTTCGCCTCCGCCCGAGCCGATCGACAAGCGGGTACTGTTGGCCTGCGTCTCGGGCAACGAGCACTCTCTCGGCTTGCGCATGGTGGCCGATGCATTTCAACTCGCTGGGTGGGACGTTCAATACCTTGCCGCTAACGTGCCCACCTCTGCCGTGGTTGGGCAAGTTGCAGATTGGAAACCCGACCTTGTTGGCTTGTCGGTGTCCTTTGCGCAGCAATTGCGGGTCGTCAAGCAGGTGATCCAACAGTTGGGCGAACGCTTCGGCACCGGTCGCCCAGCGGTGATCATCGGTGGACTGGCGATCAATCGCTTCCATCGGTTGGCCGAGATGGTCGGTGCAGACGCGTACAGCCCCGATGCGCTTTCGGCGGTCGCAACTGCCAGACAATTGGTTAGCGGTCGGCGCGACTGATGACGTGGTTTCCCGCCGAACTCGAACAGGCACTTGCGGTCGGACTTGCGACGCTCGACGAACAAAGCCGCCTGATCGAGGCGAACGCTGGGTTTCTGAAGCTCATCAGCATCGAGAAGCCTGTACCAGTCGGAACCCGCGTGGCTCGGTTCTTTGTCCAACCCGACTTTGCAACGCTCACCAGGTTGCGAGCCGGCGAAGCTAATGGAACAATCTACTGTGGCCTGCTTACGATCGGGCAGTACATCGGACAGGCCCGTACCCTGCGAGCGCACATTTGGCGTGTGGACCAGTCGCTGCGCCTGGTTGTGGAACATGATGTTGAGGAATTGGAACGGCTCAATGATGCCATTCTGAGCCTCAATCGTGAGTATGCTAAAGCCCAACTTGACCTCGCCCAGATCAATCTTAAGCTCCAACAACGTGAGGCGCAGATCGTTGCAGCATCTCTGACTGATCCACTCACGGGTGCCGGCAACCGTCGCTGTCTGGAGCAGGCGCTTATGGCGGAGACCAACCGGGCGGATCGCACGGGCACCAAACTGGCCGCTTTCATAGCCGATCTGGATCACTTCAAACTGGTCAACGACAACTACGGACACGAAGTCGGCGATAAGGCACTCGTGGCATTCGGTGACTTGCTCCGCCGACGGACACGGGCAACTGACATCGTTGCGCGGTTGGGCGGCGAAGAGTTTGTTGTACTGATGCCGAATACCGATCTGGCAAATGCCTTCGCCGTTGCAGATCGCATAAGGGAAGCATTTGCTGCAGCCCCAATCGAACCATTGCCTAATACGCTCACAGCGAGCTTTGGCGTGGCCGAAATGGCGCCGGGCGAGCAGGGCAACGAGTTACTGCGCCGGGCTGACATCGCCCTATACGATGCCAAGCGCTCTGGGCGGAACCGAGTGGCGACACAACCGGCCGGTGACGGGCAATCTGTAGCGGTGACGTGACCAGCTGAGCGGCGTTGGCGAAAGTGGCGTGGCTCTTGATGACTGAGGTCGAGAGGGACGGTGGGAGCCATAGCGATGCTGATGTCGCAAATGGCGACCAGCTTCGAAGGACCAAAGGCAGCAGCTTAAAGCTTCGTCGCAAAACCATCGGCATGGGCGCGCGAATGATAGCGGATGTCGGCTCACCGTGATGTGCCTTGCGCCATGATCCGTCAGGACCAAGTCTCGACAAGCCATGCCCTACGCATCCAACGATGAGCTTCCACCCGCGGTGGCCGATCATCTTCCAGCGCACGCCCAGGATATTTTTCGTCAGGCGTTCAACCATGCATGGGACGAGTACGGCGGGGACGAGCAACGTGCGTTCCGGGTCGCCTGGGCGGCCGTGAAGCGAGGCTATCGCAAGCTCGGGAACGAGTGGGTGCCGATTAGGAGATAACTTCCTCCGTCAGCGTGCAAGCACGTCCGCAGCCGCCTCGGCGAGCACCTGGCAGCCCAGGACGATATCTTCGTCCTTGGTATTTTCCGCATAATGATGGCTGATGCCGCCGATCGACGGCACGAACAGCATCGCTGATTTCGTCCGCTCTGCCAGAATCTGCGCATCATGCCCGGCGCCGCTGGGCATTCGCACATGCTGGCCAGCCGCACGATGTTGCGCCGCTCGCTCCAGCGCATCCTGAAAGCCGGGGTCCATCGCCTGCGGCGTCGATTGCCCGCGTTCGACGATGGCCACTCTGCATGGCCCGGTGTTCGCTTCTGCCACCAGAGCCTCTAATGCGCTGTCGAGCTTTGCCAGCATTGCCGGATCAGTGTCGCGGAACTGGAACAGCATTTCCGCGCGGCCGGGAACGATGCTGGGTGCGCCGGGATCAAGCGAAATGCGGCCGGTGGTCCAAACTGTGCGCGGCCCTGCCACCTGCGGAAAGCGATCGTAGATCGCCGATGCCAGCCGAACCAGCGCGACGCCCGCATCCTTGCGGATTGCCATCCGCGTGGTGCCGGCGTGGTTCTGCACTCCCTCGAACAGGATGCGGAACCGATGACTGCCAACAATGGCGGTGACGATACCGATGCGCTTGCCGGTATCTTCAAGTTCCGCGCCTTGTTCGATATGCGCTTCCATATAGCCAAGGTAGCGCGCGGGATCGATCGTTGCGCGCGGCCTTTCGGCAAAGCCGGCTTGCGTCAAAGCGTCCCGCAGTGTGGTGCCTTCGCGGTTGTGGCAGGTGTCCATCTCCGCCTCGGGCAACAGGCCGCAGAATGACCTACTGCCGATGAATGAGCCGAAGTGCCCTTCCTCATCGGCCCAGGCCGCGACGTCGATGCCACCACCAAGCGCGCGAGCAACTTCCAACCCATAGATCACGCCGAGTGCACCATCGAGCCAGCCGGCGTGAGGCTGCGTTTCAAGATGGCTGCCGAGCAGCAGCTTCTTGCCAGCGCCGGGCGTGCGACCAATGACATTGCCGATACCGTCGATTTCGGGTTCCAGACCTGCCTCGGACATCCGGGCGACGAGCCAATGTCGCGACTGCACGTCCTCGGGTGAATAGGTCGGCCGGTGCACGCCGGTCTTGTATTCGCCTATCTTGCGCAGCGCGTAGAGATTGCCGAGCAGCCGGTCGGCGTCGATGCGTGTGGTCATGGCGCGAAGGTCATCCCTTGGGGGCGGATCAGTCCATCCGGCGTTGGCGTAAAGCCGGACACTTTGTCCGACATCGCCCACAGCCATTTGGCGTGGTACAGAACAAGGTGTGGTCGATCGGTGGTATAGATGTCGACCAGCTGTCGATAAAGCGCCTGCCGCTGCGCCAAATCGGTCACACCGCGAGCGCGCGCGAGCAAGTCATCGAACTTAGGGTTGCAGTACTTGCCCCAGTTGAGGAAGCCGTCGCAGGCCAGCCAGATCGCCACGTTGCCGTCTGGATCGGGCCGTCCGCTCCAGATCACGATCGTCGCGTGATAGTTGCCGGCACGTCCCGCTGCGACAAGCGCGTTCGCCTCTGCTGTCTGCAGCTTGATGTCGAATCCGGCCTCGTTGGCCATCGACTGCACCACCTGCCCGACCTGCTGCTCGACTGGACTGTTGCCAGTCAGCAGCGTGAAGTTCAGATGCTGCTGCCCCGCGTCCTTCAGCAGCGCCTTTGCCTTTGCGAGGTCGCGCGCAGGTACCGGATGATCGGGATCCCAGTAGCGGCTGCCGGGTGCCTCGAACTGGTTCGATGGAATGAACTGCCCGTCGAACACCACCTGGTTCAGGGCAGACCGATCGATCGCGGCATCGAGCGCCGCACGCACGCGTGCGTCCTTCAGCGGCGTGTCGGCCGCCAGGTTGATGCTCATCGAGTAGTAGGCCAGCGCGGGCTGGCTCACCAGCCGCAGCTTCGGCTCCTTTTTCACTGTCGCCACGTCGGTCGGCCCCAGCCGCTCGACCATGTCCAGCTGCCCCGCCTGGAGGTTGACCAACCGCACCGTCGTATCGGGCTGTGGATGATAGACGATGCGATCGAGTTTGATCGCGCCAGGATTCCAGTAGCCGGCGAAGCGATCGACGACGATGCGATCCTGCGCCACGCGCTGGGTCAGCTTGAACGGTCCGGCGCATGGCAGATCGGTGCTGACATCCCGAGCCAGCGCCTTGGACGAGACCATCATGCCAGCGCGATCGGCGAGTACTGCGACCAGCGGCGCATAAGGCTGCGCCAGGTGCAGCCTCAACGTGCGCGGATCAACAACTTCCACCGACGATACCGGCTTCAGCTCGCTCTTGCGCAGGCTTTCTGGCGCGCTGCGGTAACGCTCCAGGTTGGCCTTGACCGCGTCGGCATCCATCGTCTCGCCATCATGGAACTTCACTCCGTCGCGCAAAGCGATCGTCAGTATCAGGTTATCGGCGGCCCAGTTCCACGATGTCGCAAGCTGCGGAACAAACTCGTTGCGCTGGTCGATGTCGACCAGCTTGTCGCAGACGGAAGCGAAGACCACGCGACCGACGAAGCTGCCGCCTCGGGCTGGGTCGAGCGCATCGGGATCCTCGTTGATCCCGATCCGCAGCGTGCCCGAAGCCCTCGCTGCGCCGGCCAGCATAACGAAGCCCAGGCAGAGCACGGCGATGCGACGCATGATGGCCTCCACGATTGGCCTGGAAGTCTGCTGCAACCTGGCCTCTGGTGCCAGTTCCCGTGCCGGCGCCGCCGGGGGGACTGTCATCAAAGCTTCACGGAACTGCAATGGTGGCGTCGCCAACTGCCCATAGCCTGAGGCCGCGCGTTTTTCGGTAGCCATCAGTCGGAGAGGACAATTAATGAAAGCTGCAATCACGGCTGTGGCCATTGGCCTGGCCGTTTTCGTGCCTGCCGCTCAGGCTCAGCAGATTACCGGGGCGGGAGCCACGTTCCCGGCCCCGGTCTACACGAAATGGGGCGAAGCAGCGAAATCTGCGATCGGCATCGAGCTGAATTATCAGGCCATCGGATCGGGTGGCGGGCAGAACCAGATTCTCAACCGGACGGTCGATTTCGGCGCGTCGGATGCGCCGATGGATCCCGCCAAGCTGCAAAGCGGCGACCTGTTGCAATTCCCTACTGTGATGGGCGCGGTCGTCGTTATCGTTAACCTGCCCGACATAAAGGAGAACCAGCTTAAGCTCACCGGTCCGGTCCTTGCCGACATCTTCGCCGGCAAGATCACGAAATGGAACGACCCTAAGCTGGCTGAAATCAATTCTGGCCTGAAGCTGCCGAACCTGGCGATCGCGCCAGTGCACCGCGCCGACGGTTCCGGAACGACCTACGTGTTCACCTCATACCTCTCCGCCGTCAGTCCGGACTGGAAGAGTGCGGTCGGCGCCAGCACCAGCGTGAATTGGCCGGCAGGTGCTGGGGCAAAGGGCAATGATGGTGTGGCCGCAACTACTCACAACACGCGCGGCGGCATCGGTTATGTGGAGAACGCCTACGCCACCCAGAACCGCCTTGTCACCACGCAATTGCACAATAAAGCTGGCCAATTTGTCGAACCGACGACGGCAACGTTCTCCGCCGCCGCAGCCAGCGGCGACTGGGCGCATGCCGCGAACTACGCGGTGAACCTGATCGACCAGCCGGGCGATAACACTTGGCCTATCGTTTCGGCGACCTTCATCGAGTTGCCGAAGAACCCGAAGGACCCGACACGCAGTGCCAACGTGATGAAGTTTTTCGACTGGGCCTACAAGGATGGCGACAAGGCCGCCGCTAACCTGGAATACATCCCACTGCCTGAGCCGGTGAAGGAATCAATACGCAAGGCTTGGCGTTCCGAAGTCAAAGGACCGGACGGGAAGCCTCTTATGTAAGCCATAGCCGGGATGCCCGGGGTTTCCCGTCATCCCGGCTCGGCCTCGTTCAGATCTGGAATCACACGTTGCAACAAGCCGCAGCATCTGCCACCACCGTTGCCCCGACCCGCAGTTCGGGTTTGAGCGACGCAGTTTTCGCCGCAGCGGCCCATTTCGCCGGCGGCTTCGTGCTCGTTCTGCTCGGCGCCATCATCGTGGTGCTATTCCTGGGCGGCCTGCCCGCCTTCCGGCAGTTCGGCGCAGGTTTCCTGATATCGGCCGACTGGGATCCGGTGAAGGAGATGTTCGGCGCGGCGGTGCCGGTATACGGCACAATCATTACCTCGATCCTGGCGCTGATCCTCGCGGTGCCGATTTCGTTCGGGATCGCCTTCTACCTGACGGAACTCGCTCCACTCTGGATGCGACGCCCGGTCGGCACCGCTGTCGAGTTGCTTGCGGCTATACCCTCGATCATCTACGGCATGTGGGGGTTCTTCGTCATCGCACCGCTGATGGCCGAATACGTTCAGCCGACGGTCATCGACTCGTTTGGCGACATCCCCGTTCTGCAGAATCTTTTCGCCGGGCCGCCATTCGGCACCGGCATCTTCACCGCAGCGCTGATCCTGGCGATCATGGTGGTACCGTTCATCGCCGCAACAATGCGGGATGTGTTCGAGACTGTGCCGCCGGTATTCAAGGAATCGGCCTATGGCGTTGGCTGCACGACCTGGGAGGTTATGCGCTCCATCGTGGTACCTTACACGCGGGTTTCGGTGGTGGGCGGCATCATGCTCGGCCTCGGTCGCGCGTTGGGTGAAACCATGGCGGTGACGTTCGTGATCGGCAACACCAACCGCATCTCCACGTCGCTGTTCGGGCCCGGCAATACCATTGCCTCGATCGTGGCCCTCGAATTTCCCGAGAGCGAGGTGGGTAGCCTGAAGCTGTCGTCGCTGCTCGCACTCGGTTTCATTCTATTCGTGATCTCGTTCATCGTGCTGGCGATATCGCGTGTGCTGCTGCGGCCAAGGCTGAAGGTCTGAGATTGAGCGCCACCACCCAGACAGCGGCACTGGCCGGACCGGCGAAAGATCAGGCTGTTGCACGCAGGCTTGGACGACGGCGGTATCGGATCAATGCCATCGTGCAGATACTCTGCGTGTTGGCGACGATCGTTGGCCTCGCATTCCTTGCCTCCATCCTGTTGACATTGATCTGGCGCGGCGCGGCAGGCCTGTCGATTACCGTGTTCACCACGATCACCCTGCCCACCGGCTCGAACGGCGGTCTGGTCAATGCGATTGTCGGCACGCTGATCCAGACCGCTCTGGGCACCCTGATCGGCGCGCCGATCGGTCTGCTGGTCGGGACCTATCTGGCAGAATACGGCCGCGGCTCGGTGATGGCGAATGCGGTGCGATTCGTATCCGACGTGCTGTTGTCGGCTCCATCGATCCTGATCGGCTTGTTCATCTACCAGCTCGCGGTCCAGCCATTCGGGGGCTTTTCCGGTCTGGCTGGTTGCCTGGCGCTCGCAGTGATCGTGATCCCCATTGTCGTGCGCACGACCGAGGACATGCTGCAGCTCATCCCGCCCAGTCTCCGGGAAGCGGCGGCGGCTCTTGGGGCGCCGAAGTGGAAGGTCATTGTCCAGATCTGCTACCGCGCTGCCTTGGATGGCATCGTGACCGGCATACTCCTTGCGGTCGCACGCATCGCCGGTGAAACCGCTCCGCTGTTGTTCACCAGCCTGGGTAACCTGAATTGGTCGATTGGCCTGACCAAGCCGATGGCCAGCCTGCCCGTGACCATCTACCAGTATGCCGGCTCGGCATTCGAGGACTGGGTGCAGCTTGCCTGGGTCGGCGCTCTGCTGATCACGATCGGGGTTCTGGCCCTGAATATCATCGCGCGCCTGACGCTGCGCGGCGGGAGACATTGATGAGTTCGACCATCCAACAGACGCGGTCGCAACAAGGTGCGTTCGGAGGCGTGCAGGCACGTGCCCTCTCGGCTATCAACGAGCCGCGGATCGCCATCCGCAACCTGGATTTCTACTACGGCACCAATCAGGCGCTTAAGCACATCAACCTTGATCTGCCCGACCGCCAGGTGACAGGCATGATCGGGCCGTCAGGTTGCGGCAAGTCCACGCTGCTGCGTGTCCTCAATCGCATGTACGACCTCTACCCGGGTCAGCGGGCCACCGGCGAGGTGCTGATGGACAACGAGAACATCATCAGCAGCGGCGTCGATCTGAACTTGCTACGTGCCAAAATCGGCATGGTATTCCAGAAGCCGACGCCGTTTCCGATGACAATATATGACAACATCGCCTTCGGCGTCCGGCTGCATGAAAGGTTGTCGAAGTCCGCGATGGACGAGCGCGTGGAATGGTCGCTGACCCGCGGCGCGATCTGGGACGAGGTGAAGGATCGGCTGAACACCTCGGCTCTGGGCCTTTCCGGCGGCCAGCAGCAGCGGCTTTGCATTGCACGCACGATCGCCGTCCGGCCCGAGGTCATCCTGTTCGACGAACCTACAAGCGCGCTCGATCCGATCAGCACCTTAAAGATCGAAGAGCTGATAGACGAACTGAAGCACGACTTCACCATCGCGATCGTCACCCACAACATGCAGCAGGCGGCGCGGTGCGCCGATCAGGTGGCATTCTTCTATCTCGGCGAAATGGTGGAGGTGGCGCCGGCCGGCGAGATGTTCACCGCACCGAAGCAGCGCCGCACCCAGGAATACATCACCGGCCGATTCGGCTGAGCGGAGGCCTACCATGTCGGAAGCGCCGGAACACCTGGTAAAGAGCTTCGATCAGGAACTGAAGCGACTGCGCAACCTGATGACGGAAATGGGCGGGGTCGTCGAAACGCAGGTTGCACTCGCCGCCGATGCCATCATGAACCGCGACGCCGCCGCGGCGACCCGCGCCGTCGAGGAGGATCCCAAGGTCGATGCGCTGGAACGCGAGGTCGAGAAGCTGGTGATTCGCCTGCTTGCGCTGCGCCAACCGGTCGCCGACGACCTGCGTCGAGCCGTCAGCGCTCTCAAGATCACTGGCGATCTTGAACGTATCGGCGACTACGCCGCCAATGTCGCCAAGCGCGCCATCGTCCTGGCGCAGTTCTCGCTGCCTTACTCGCTGGCTGGGCTGGCGCACATGGCACACCTGGTCCAGGCGCAACTTAAGTCGATCATCGACGCATTGGGCGACAACGATGCCGAAAAGGCTGTTGAAGTCTGGCGGTCTGACCAGGTGGTCGACGATATCTACAATGCGCTCTTCCGGGAGTTGATCACTTATATGATGGAAGATCCGCGCAACATCACACCCTGCACGCACCTGCTGTTCATCGCCAAAAACCTAGAGCGCATCGGCGATCACGCAACCAACGTCGCCGAGAACCTGTACTATGCCGTCACGGGCGAATCGTTGCCGGATTCGCGCCCGAAGGGCGACACTTCGGCTTTCGCTGTCGTGCGACCGCAAGAGTGAGAAACGCTATGCCTGACGTGATCTCCGCGCTGACCAAGCCGCTGGTCCTCGTCGTCGAAGACGAAGCCGCGTTGGCGACGATGCTGCGGTACAATCTGGAAAAGCAGGGGTTCCGCGTCGAGGAAGCGACGGACGGTCAGGAGGCATTGACCCGCATCGCTGAGGCCCAGCCCGATCTGGTCCTGCTGGACTGGATGCTGCCGCGGATGTCCGGCCTGGAAGTGTGCCGCCAGATCAGGCGCCGGTCGGCAACGCGCGACCTGCCGGTGATCATGGTCACCGCGCGCACGGACGATCAGGATGCGGTGCGCGGACTGAATACCGGGGCGGACGACTATATCGCCAAGCCCTTTTCAATGGACGCGCTGCTGGCACGAATCCGCGCGCTGTTGCGCCGGTCGAATTCGCTGCCGGTGAAGGGCCAGCTTACCTTTCACGACATCACCATGGACATCCCGTCACACCGGGTGCAGCGCAACGGCCGTCCGGTCCATCTGGGACCGACCGAGTTCCGGTTGCTGGAGTTTTTCCTGCAACATCCGCGTCGGGTGTTCTCGCGCGAGGAACTGCTGGACGCAGTCTGGGGTCCGGACATCCATGTCGAGCCCCGCACTGTCGATGTGCATATTCGCCGGCTACGCAAGTCGATCAATGCGACCGGCGAACTCGACGTCGTCCGCACCGTTCGAGCCGCCGGTTACGCTCTGGACACCGAGCTGATCTGACACGATTGCGGTAAGTGCAGCGACCAAGCAATCTCTTCTGAGATTGCTCGCCCCACAGGACCGACATGACCGCTCAACTACCGACGGCGGACGAACTCCGCAGGCTTCTCTATTCACCCGTGCTGTCCGACGTTCTCGACAGTTTTGGGCTGATGCACCAGGCGCTGCGGCCATTCGTGCGCCCGCTGGACGAATCGCTCGTGCTGCTTGGTCGCGTCCGCACGGGCCGATACGAAGCCAGGGAATCGCCACCGGCCAACCACAACCCCTACGCGCTGGAAATGGACCTGATCGACGACCTCCAGCCAGGCGAGGTGCCCGTGCTGGCCTGCGGTGGGCCCACCGACTGGATCGCACCATGGGGCGAATTGTTGTCGACCGCAGCACGCGCGCGTGGCGCTGCTGGGTGCGTGACGGATGGCCTGGTGCGCGATGTCGCGCGCATCCGAGCGATGCGATTTCCGGTGTTCCACGGCGGCATTGGCCCACTCGACACCAAGGCGCGCGCCGAGATGGTCGAGAAAGACACGGCCATCGACATCGCCGGCGTGCGTGTTGCTCCAGGCGACTGGGTGCTGGGCGACGTAGATGGCGTGGTGTTTGTCCCGGCTGACAAGGCCGCGGAGGTATTCCGCGCCGCGCTCGATAAGATCGCTGCCGAAGACACGACGCGGGCAGAACTGGAAGCGGGCGAATTGCTCCGTGCCGTGTACGCGCGTCACGGCGTGCTGTAGACATTTCCCAAAATTGATAGAGGGGCTGGTGGATTTTGGGTCGGCCGTCTAAGACCATTGAAACCGTGGGCGATTCGCTGCCCAGCCCGTCGTTCCACCGAGGAGACAGTATGTCCAAGGCCTTTATTGCCCAGGTGCTGCAGGAGTCCGCGGATCTTACCGGCACGGCGGCAACCCGTGCGGCCGGCGATCTGATGGATGCGATCATCAAAGAGATGAAGAAGGCGGGCAAGTTCACCTTGCCCAGCTTTGGCACCTTCACCGTGCGCAAGACCAAGGCGCGGAAAGGCCTGAACCCGCGCACCGGCGAGTCCATCAAGGTCAAGGCCGGCAAGACGGTGCGTTTTAAAGCCTCGCCGTCATTGAAAAAGGCCGTCTGATCCGCCGCGCCGCGCCGGTCGCCACACGCCCCGGATTTGGCGTGCTGGTGGTAGCCCTTGGCACACTGGTGGTGCCGTTCGACTCCTCGGTCAATTTTGCCTTTCCCTTCATCACCCGCGCCTTCGGATTGCCGATACCGGCGATCCAGTGGGTGGTGATTGCCTATACACTTACTTATGCGGCACTGATGCTGGTGTTCGGTCGGGTCGGCGACGTGCTGGGATATCGTCGCGTGTTTCTGGCCGGCAGCCTGTGGAGTGCCATTGCCTTTGTGCTCTGCGCGTTGGCACAGAGTTATGGTGCCTTACTTGCCGCACGGGTGCTGCAGGGTGTCGGTGCGGCATTGGTACTGAGCTGCGGGCCGGCGCTGGCCACCAGTCTTTACCCGGAGTCATCGCGCACCCGCATACTGGGGACCTATACCATGGTGATCGGTCTAGGGGGCGCCTTTGGTCCGCTGATTGCTGGGCTGCTGGTGCCCCTCATCGATTGGCCTGCGGTGTTCTGGTTCCGGGCGCCGTTGGCACTGCTCGCGTTCCTGCTGGCGTGGCAGCTGCCCCGTGATAGCCGCCGCACGCAACGCGAACCGTTCGACGCCACCGGTGGCGCACTGCTTGTGGTGGCGATCAGCGCCTTGCTGCTCGCTCTCAATCAATTGCAGCAGCACCTGACGATGTTCGTCGCTGCGGCGGTGGTCTGCATAGTCGCAACCATGGGGTTCGTCCTGCAGGAACGCCAAACCGAGCGACCCATCATCGATCTCCGGTTCTTTCGCGATTTCGATTTCTCGCTGCTGAACGCCGGTCATGCGGTACTCAATCTGGCTGGCTTCTCCGTGCTTCTGCTGGTGCCATTCTATCTCAGCCGTTTTGGCGGTCTGAGCCCCTACGGCACTGGCCTGTTGCTGGCTTGCTCGCCTGCCGGCACTGCTGTCGCAGCACCACTTGCGGCACGACTGGCGGGGAACGTGGCACCGCGGCTCCTCGCCTTGGTCGGGGCCGGAGCGATGGCGATTGGCCAGGTGGTCATCGGCACGGCTGATGCAACCCCGAACATCTTGGTGCTCGGAGCCGCGATGGCTGTGCAAGGCGCAGGCGTAGGCCTGTTCCAGGTCGCATATTTCGACATCGTCACGTCGTCGATTCCACGCTCCGATCGGGGCGTGGCCGGGAGTCTGGTGATGATGACGCGCACGCTCGGCACGGTGAGCGGCGCAACCGTGCTGATGCTGCTGTTTCAGACTTGGCGCAACGACGCGCTGTCGACCGGCGCCTCGGAGGTCACAGCGTTTCTTGCCGGTTTCGGCTTCACCTTCCAGCTCGCCGCCGCACTGCCGACGCTGGTCCTACTGGTTGGCCTGGCACGAGGCTGGGGCCGCGCCTAACTTCGGCCGGTCAGTGGGTCCAGTTCTCGATCCTGCCGTAGCGAAAATTGTCGGCATAGGCTTTCGGCTTGATCTGCCGTGACTGCGTCAACTCCAGATCGTAAACGATGCCCTGCTTCTCGGCGTAACTGACGGCTTCTTCCTGGGTGGCAAAGGTAAGCCGCACCTGCTGTTGCGTGTCGCTGCTGCCAATCCAACCCATCAGCGGATCAGGACGCTGCGGTGACAAACGCTCGAACTCCAGCACCCATTCATGCGTGCCAGCCCGGCCAGACTGCATGGCATTCTTCGGCGGCTGATAAATGCGTGCTCGCATAGTACCTCGTGTCGAACTGGTGGGGAGGCGGGCCTCAACAGACGTCGTGTACTCCAAGTCCAGCCCTGAGGCGAGCGATCTGAAGAGGACGATGGCTACTGCCCATCAAATGGGGTTGCCGCCTTCGAAGCGACAAATGGCTATGTTGGATCCTCGAGGCCAATGGCCCGCAGCCGTGCGGTCTCCTCATCCCACCCGGCGCGCTGCTTCACGTTGAGGAAGAGGTGCACCTTGCGCTCCAGCAGGGCACCGAGTTCCTGCCGAGCCCGCGCGCCGATCGCTTTGATCCGTCTGCCACCTTCGCCGATCAGGATCGCCTTCTGACCTGAGCGCGTAACATAGATGGTCGCATCGATCCGCACCGAGCCGTCATTGCGCTGCTGCCAGTTCTCGGTCTCGACGGTCGCGCCGTAGGGAACTTCGTCATGGGTCTGCAGGAAGATCTGCTCCCGCACGATCTCGGCTGCCAACAGCCGATCGGGAAGATTTGTGAGATCATCATCGGGGTAAAGGTGTGGCCCTTCCGGCACTGATGCCGAGAGAGCTTCTGCCAGTTCCCCCATTCCATCGCCCTGCGCGGCGCTCACCATGAAGGTGTGCTCGAACGGCGCCGCTGCAGTCAGCGCAGCGGTCAGGGGCAACAACGACGTGGGCGGCACAAGGTCGATCTTGTTCAAGACCAGCCAACTCCGGCGTTGCTGCGCGGCGAGCATTCCGGCGATCTGATGCACGGCCTGCGTCGCGCCTTCCTTTGCATCGATCAGCAACAAGGTCAGGTCCGCGTCACGCACGCCGGACCACGCCGCCGCAACCATCGCCCGATCCAGCCTACGCCGCGGATCGAAGATCCCCGGTGTATCGACCAACAGCACCTGGCTGTCGCCGTGCAGCATGATCCCCAGCACACGGAACCGCGTGGTCTGAGCCTTCGGCGTCACGATCGACAGCTTCGCCCCCGTCAGCCGATTGATCAGCGTAGACTTGCCGGCATTGGGCGCTCCGGCGATTGCCACGAAGCCGCACCGCGAGGTCATAGGTGATTGCGGGCGCTTGCCCGCACTTCTGCCGTCATGGTCGCGCCTGATCCGACCATCATGCATGGGTGCGGGCTACAGCCCGCGCATCTACCGTCATGTTTGGGCTTGACCCGACCATCATGCGCCCAGCGTCCGCAGCACGTCGCGCGCGGCAAGCTGTTCGGCGGCGCGCTTGCTGCCTGCATTACCCGATCCGGTGGCGCCGCCGGCAGAGACCGTCACCACGAACTCTGGCGCATGCGGCGGGCCAGTCCGCAATGTCACTTCGTAATCCGGCAACGCGAGCCCGCGCGCCTGTACCCATTCCTGCAATCGCGTCTTGGCATCCTTGGGAGGATCCTCGTGTCGGTCCATGATCCCGGCCCAGGCGCGCCGCACGAAGTCCCGCGCGTGTCCCAGCCCACCGTCGAGGTAGAGAGCCCCCAGCGCAGCTTCCAGCGCGTCTGCCAGCACGGTCGCGCGTCGTCGCACACCCGCCTTCGCCTCGCCTGGGGCGACGGCCAGCGTCTCGCCCAGCCCGATCGCCTCTGCCACCTCGGCCAGCACCGGCTGCGACACCAGAACCGCCAGGCGCCGACCCAGATCCCCCTCCTGCTCACGCGGAAACCGCTCGGCCAGCCATTCGGCGATCAGCAAGCCCAATACCCGATCACCGATAAACTCCATTCGCTCGTTCGATCCTCTGCCCCGGACGCGTCCACGACTGTGGATCGCCGAGCGATGCGTCATCGCCTCACGCAGCAGGTCGGGACGGGCGAACGTGTGACCGAGTATCGTCTCGATCGGGCTGGTCAACGCGCTCTCGGTCAGTGGACGAACATCAGCAGGCGGCTCCAGCGGATTTCGAACGGCCACCACCAGAACTCCCACCAAGGCTCCTCGGCATTCACCGAGAAGAAGATGATTTGGGCTTTGCCGACAAGGTTCTCGACCGGGACAAAGCCAACGCCGTTCATGAACCTGCTGTCAGCCGAATTGTCGCGATTGTCGCCCATCGCGAATACATGATCGGGTGGCACCACGTAGTCCGGCGTGTTGTTCACATCGCCTTCGTCGGTCTGTTTGATGATATTGTGCTTCACGCCATTCGGCAGCGTCTCCTGGTAGAGCCGGTCCACCATTTTGATGCCGCTGTCGTCGGCGACGTAGTCGCCTTCCGGCTTGCGCGGACAGAGCTGGCCGTTGATGTACAGTTCCCCGTGGCGCATCTGAATGTGATCGCCAGGCAATCCGACGATACGCTTGATATAGTCAGTGCTGTTGTCGCGGGGATATTTGAAGACGGCAACGTCGCCGCGCTTCGGAAGACTGCCGAAAATGCGACCCGAGAACGGCGGCCAACCGAACGGCAGCGAGTAGCGCGAATACCCATAGCTGTACTTCGCAACGAACAGGTAATCACCCACCAGCAAGGTGGGAATCATGCTGCCGGACGGGATGTTGAATGGTTCATACAGGACGGTTCGCACCACGACGGCAATCAGTCCGGCGTAGACGATCGTCTTGATGTTCTCGACCCAGGCATTCGATTTTCGCCTGGCTTTTGCCTTGGTCGCCATGCAGCGTGGGACTTCCGTCCGAAAAATTCGGGCGGATCAAGCCTATGGGCCGATGGTGTGTCAAGCGAACCACCGGTCCCGTTGCTGGTTCGTGCCGTCCGCCACCAGTGCCGAATGCTGCCGGTCCGCTGCATCGGGGCGATATCCCGCCTGAATCAGTGGGCCGTCGCCCATCGCGAGGGCCTGCCGGGCTTGTGACCTAACTCCGGTCGGAGTTAGTGGGCCCGCCCCATCGGCACCAAGTGATCGAGCAGCCTGGTCGCGGTTGTCTCCAGCGGCTGCTCGGCTCACCGGTGGCCCGGCTCACGCGCTGCTGCGCCGTCCGGAGGTCCCAGCGGCGAGGCCGTTCGACGCCAGCAATGGCAGGCTCGTGAGCGTCAGCGCCACCGACGATGAAACCACAGCCATTGGTCAGGGTATTCCCGAATCCAGCGCTCGATGACGGAGGTGATTAGCTGCGTTGACCGAGGCACATCGATGCGTCCTTGCGCATCGCGCGGCAAATCGAACGGCCCCTCGGCTGCGATACGGAAGCGGTGGTCGGCCAACCTGATCACGCGGATACCAACCACAGGGCATTCGAACTGACGCGCGAGACGCGCGATCGATGAGTTGGCTTTGCAGCGTCGTCCGAAGAAGGTGACATCGACGCCACGCGTGAAGTGTTGATCCACCAGCATCCCAAGATGCTCACCGCGCTCAAGCGCTGCCGCCATTTCCAATGGCGCCTGTGCCCGGCTACGGATCAGGCGGCCCATCAAAGGCGCCCTGATGCGAATGATCTCGCGCGCAACAGCCTTGTTGTTCGGCATACGGTAAAGCACGGCCGACGGCATGTCATGCGCGGCCGCCATCACGGCCGGCAATTCCCAGTTGCCGAGATGCGCGGCGAAGCACAGCGCCGGCTGACCGTCGTTCTGCAGCTGAGAAAAGAGTGCCGCGTCGTCGCTGATGATGCGTCCCGTATTCGGATGCTGGACGTCATAATCCCAGAGACTGCCGAGGTGGACATACTCTCCCGCGACCCGGCCGAGGTTCTCCCAGGCGCCTCGAAGCGTCGCCTCGATCCAGTCGGAATCTTGCTCCGGAAACGCGGCGCGCAGGTTGCTCTTGCCGATCCGGTGCGCCGGCGACAGGGGCCCCATGCGTCGCGCGACTGCGCCGCACCAATCAGACGCGCGATCCGGATCGGTGCGCCGGAGTGTGGCAAGCGAATATTTCACCACGCGCCCGAGTAGCCGATCCGCGTAGAGTGGAAGATAGCGAAGCACGTTGGCTCAATACATTATCGGTGAGCGACCGTAACGCGCGATCAAAGTTCGACAACAAGCTTGCCGAACACGTCGCGACGTTCCAGCCGTGCAAGGGCGGCGCGGACGTCATCCAGCAAGTACACTGTATCGATCACAGGTCGCACGCCGGCCGCAATGCGATCCAAAGCGCGGCCCAGCGCGCTCAGTGGAGAGCCGAACGAGCCAATGATCCGATACTGCTGTTGAAACAGCTGCATCAGGTTGATGTTGCCCGAAGGTCCCGATGTCGCACCGCATGTCACCAGCCGCCCACCACGCTTCAGCGACAGCAGCGAGCCTTGCCACGTGTCGGCGCCGACATGCTCGAACACCACGTCCACGCCGCTGCGGCTGGTCAGCTTGCGCACCACGCCTTCGAACCGGTCCTCGCGGTAGTTGATCACGTGATCGGCGCCGATGGCTTGTGCCTTTGCTGCCTTCTCCGCGCTGCCGACAGTGGTGATCACCGTGCAGCCAATCGATTTCGCCACACGGATCGCGATGCAGCCAATGCCTGATCCACCGGCATGCACCAAGACCCGCTCGCCCGGTTCCAATTCTGCATTGTCGAACAGCATGTGTTCGACGGTGGCATAGCCAACGGCGACGCAGGCGGCGTCGTGCCAATCAACGCCGGACGGGATGGGTGCCGTAAGACGTGCGGGATGGTTGGTGAATTCCTGCGCGAAGCCATCGACGTGAAAGCCGCGTACACCGGCGACATTCTCGCAGAGATTGTCGCGACCGCGCACGCAGGCGCGACAGGTACCACAGACCAGCGCGGCGTACGGCACGACGCGATCGCCCGGCATGAGGTTGGAAACGCCTTCACCAACCGCAACCACCTCGCAGGCCGCCTCCGCGCCGACCGTCAGCGGGAACTGCCGCTTGGCGAATGCCATGCCGCGGAAGCCCCAAAGGTCGATGTGGTTCAGCCCCACGCAACGGACACGAAGTTGCACCTCGCCCTGGCCGGGCGTTGGCGGCGGATCCCGCTCGATCAAAGCGAGTTCACGGTCAGCGAGCAGTTGGAGGGCGCGGATCATCGGCATGTGCAGGCAGTAGCGGATTGCGCACGGAGGCGCGAGGGGGTTCAACGGCGGGCGGCACGCATCCGCGGTTTTTCACCATGTAACTCGTCCCCCGACCGCTTTGGGTGGATTGGCGACCGTCGCCAACTCCCTGACTTCGACAGAGACAATGTCGGTAGTCCGCGAGGCACCTTTAGTCCCCTGATCAGAGCGGAGCGGACCGACTTTATCGGAGCAGTCGCTTAGGGAGGCAGGCCTGCCTTCACCAAGTGGTCACCGAACAGCCGGCGTTTCGCGGGATCCTTGAAAGCATAGCTTGAAACGAAGCGGGCGGCACTGAAGTTGGGGTCGATACGCAACAAGGCTTGGCCCGTTTCTCTGGCCGCATCGTGCTCGCCAGAGGCGGCCAAGCGCGCCGCGAGAAAGCGCAAGTTGGCCGTGAAGCGCGGGTTGAGCGCAGCCGCCCGACGTGCCCACTGAGTTGCATCTTGGTAGTCGCCCGCCGCGTAGCATGCAAGCGCGACAATCGCGTAGCTGTAGAACACATGCGCGTCGAAGGGCGACAACCGCAGCCCAATGTCGGCACGGCGGCGCGCCTCGCGCGTTTCGCCGATATAGCTGAAGGTAGGACTGCTGCGCAGCCAAGCGATGGCCGAGCTGGGATTGGCGGCAAGCGCACGGTCAAAGAGTTCGATGGCGTAGTCATAGTCCCGGAATAAGAAGGAACGGACATGGCCGCAGAGCGACAGAGCAAGCGGATCGAAGCGGTCCAGCTTTAGCGCCAACTTGGACAGTCGCTCCGCTTCCTTGAAGTCGGCAACGAGGTCTGGCGACATGCCCTGATTGACGCGCACACTGTACCAGCTTGCCGCCAGAGCATGTGCTGTGGCGTAAGTCGGATCGAGAGCCATCGCCCGCTCGAACATCACGAGCGCCCGGGCAAATTCGTCGCCCTCGAAGCGATAAAGCAGGTCGAGTCCGCGCAGCACGCATTCGTAGGCGTCTAGGCTCTCAGGCCGCTTGCGCAGAACGCGGCGCAACTCCGATTCGTGCACCTGCGGCGCAATTGTCGCCAGGATCTTTACCGAAAGCTCGTCCTGTAGTTCAAAGATATCGGCCGCCTCGCCAGCGAACCGGTCGCTCCAGATGGTCGTGCCACTTTCGCAATCCGCCAGCTCCGCAGACAAACGGACCTTGGAGCCGACGCGGCGAACGCTGCCCGAAAGCATATAGCGCACCTGCAAATCGCGATGCACATGGCGAGAGTCGGGCACCGATCCCCGGTAGCGCAGTGTCGAGCTGCGCGAGATCACGACCAACTCGGGCAGACAGGCGAGTGCAGCGATGATGTCCTCAACCAAGCCATCGCTGAAGTACGACGCAGAGCTCTCCGCCGATTGGTCGACAAACGGCAGTACCGCGATCGAAGGGCGATGGCGCTGAAAACTATCGACCGCTCGAACCGACACAGGTCGCTCGCCCGGGCCCACCATGTAAGCGTGCACAGGGCGACTGATGTTCTTGAGCTTCAGCGCGCCAAGATCCTCAATCGGCGCGTCGATGCGGCCGCTGATTAAATCCATCACTGCGGCCGAGACGAGCACGCCACCTGTTGGAGCATGCTGCTGTAGGCGCGCCACAATGTTGATGCCGTCTCCCAACAGGTCGGTGCCTTCAACAGTCACCTCCCCTACATGGATGGCGCAACGTAGCTGCAGACGAACCGCGGAAGTGGGATTGGCGACAGCCGCCAAAATTGCCAAGGCGGTGCGGGCTGCGCCGACCGCGCTGTCGAATTCAACTAGCAGGCCGTCGCCCAATGACTTGAAAATGCGTCCCCCGCCCTGTGCGATCATCGGATCAATTTTGCGACGCAGCGCACGCCATGCCGCAAGCACATTATCTTCGTCGGCCTCTACGAGCCCGCTGAAATTCACCACGTCAAATGCCGCGACGACGACCAGACGACGGCTGGCGGAGTCCCTATCGATAATCGCCGCGATGTCTCCGGACCCCATGGACATCCCCTGCATCTCCATCGCGCAGCTAAGAACGGTAGCACATTTGGTAGGGACGCCGTTAGGCGGCAGGGTTTTCACCGGCTGGGGCTGCGGTTAGTCTGTAGAACTCCTGATCGCGGAATTGTGGAGCCGCACCGTAGGTTGCGACTGCAAAGGTGGGAAACCAACGCTAGGGTGGCGCTTATGCGCTGCCGTAACGAAGCGCCTTGAGGAACGGGGACAGGCATGGCAGGCAAATTGGACTTGGATCTTGATCTCGATCTCGATCTCGATCTGGCGGTTCACGGAGGCCGAAGACAGAGTGCGCGCTACAATACCGAGGACTACCCCAAACTCGCGCCGATACCCCCGACCGTAAGCGTTCCGACTAAGACGTATGATCCAGGATGGGCGCCCGAGTATCGTGCTTGGGCCTATCTTTACGACTTTGTCGCAAGTTTCATAGCGGGCGGCGTGCTAACGAACCCAATCGATGCGGTCCGGGACCAGATCAACGCTCAGAACTTTTTTCCGGTGCCTAACGACCCGGCAGCGGTCAACCGCCTCAACACCACAGCGAAGATGACCGCCCAGATCAGGGGCATGCTCGATGCTTCGATCGATCGCGCAGATCTCGCGCTCGAAATTCTCGATCAGGCCGCCAGTGGGTCGGCGCTTCGCTACTGGACCGGCCTGCTGCACATCGACCCCTCCAAGGAACGGCACACCTTTCTCCTGATCCTTGTGGTCGGCAAGATCGGCGAGTTTGTCGCCATGGGCCTCAAGGACCATTACAAGATGCGCAGGCCGGCACAGGTCTATCCCTGGATTATGCCGCTGATTGACGGACCGGATACACCCTCCTTCCCGAGCAGCCATTCCCTGCAGGCCCATCTGATCTCGGGCGCACTGAAACTTGCTCTTCAGGCTCCGGAATTCTGGCCGCCTGCCGCTTGGCCCCCGGCGGCCTGGCCGCCCGGACCGTCGACCGGGCAGACCGCTAAGGCGCTGGACGTCTTGGCCGATCGGGTTGCCCGCAACCGTGAGGTCGCAGGCGTCCATTACCCGATGGATAGCGCTGCGGGTTACTATGCGGCGCTCTATTGCCTTTTTTTGCTTCGCACGAAGGTCGTTTCGTTTCAGAATCTTGTCAACAATGTGAAGGGTGAGTTAAGCGACCTACCGTAGCGCCTTGGTAAGCTATCTGCGGGAGACAAGCTGATGCCGGATCGGCAGCCTGACCAAAGCACCGAACCGCAGGAAGAAATCGAGCTGCAAGGCGATCCTGCCGATCAGATCATCATCGGCTTCAAGCCGGAGCTCCGAGTGTTGGACCGCGGCCGCAGGCGCGAGGTCATCGCAGCCACAATCAGCCAGCTCTCCGAGGACTTTGGCACACCTCTTTTACAAAAGCCTTTGATTGTCGAAGCGGCACACACGATAGAAGCAGCGAACGAAGAGGCGCCCGACGAAAAAGACGCCTTCTTTGCAATCACGCTCATTCGGCTCAACCCGGATCGCACTCTGGAGGAGCTGCAGGACGAAATAAAAATGGCACCTATGAGTGGGTCGGCTGGGCCGAGCCCAATGCATCCGTCAGGCCTGCCGGCTTTGGCGACCCCTTGTCATCGCAGCAATGGGCGCTGGAGGTATTGGGAGTGACCGATCCTTGGACCGTCTCGCCGGCACCCGGCCACCGGACGATCCTGGGGATCGTCGATTCGGGGCTGCGGCGTCCTGGCGGCGGCTTGCACGCCGACCTAGACTACCCGGGCTTGGTCGAACCATTGATTGTTTGCCAGCCGCCGGGTTTTTTCAGCCGGGGCGAAGACCGGGTGGGCCATGGAACTTTTCTGGCCGGGACGATGGCAGCCGTGCCCGACCCTCCGGGGAGCGCTACGGGGATCGCCTCGCCCGTCGATCCCAGGTGGGATATCCACCTAATGCCGGTGCAGTTCTTCAGTCCGCGTGTATCACCAAATGCCGCGTTCGCCGCCTACGCCATCGCCTATGCTGCCGCCAATCCGCTGCACCCCTCTCACCGGGCTAGAATTATCAACGCGAGCTGGCATGTTCCTTCAAGTGACAGGGGGCTCGTGGCACTGAAGACTGCACTTCTTTTCGCCAAAGTTTTCTTCGATTGCCTGATCGTCTTTGCAGCTGGAAACGATGGCACCGACAACGAGGTCTATCCGATCTATCCAGCGAACTTTGGTAATGACGCCACGCTCGCGGGAAACGTGCTGACCGTCGCAGCGAGCGACCGCTACGACGCTAAGGCTTTTTTCTCGAATTATGGGCGCAACACCGTCCACATAGCGGCTCCGGGCATGCGCAGCCTGACAACCGGCCCTTATCTCGACGGTACGCCGCGCTATGCCGAATACAGCGGGACCTCGGCCGCGGCGGCTTATGTTTCTGCTGGCGCCGCCCTCGTACTTGCTCTCAATCCGACCTGGAAGGCTCGGGACGTCGTACAGCATCTGCTGGCGTCCGCCGTCACATGCAAGAATCTCATGCTTGCCTGCATCAACGGCAAGCGGCTGAGCCTTGGCCGCGCGGTTTATGGTCCGTTGACGCTGACAGAACCATTTCCAAACGCTTTGCTGCCGGCGAATATGCCCGTCAACATCGCGTGGACCAAGAGTTACGACAATCCAAGCTTGGCTCAGGTGCATATCACATTCACCGATCAGCTAACCGGCACAGTTTACCCACTTGGGACCGTGGGTATTGATACAAGCCCCTTCGCGTGGACGCCGACGTCGCCGCCGTTGCCGCCGCCACCACTGACAGGCTGGATCACGATTACCCCCACAACTGGCAACTTCCAGGTGACAGTTAAGGAAATCACGATCATCGCTTGAAGCGCGCGGGAAGTCGCTCGCCTCGCGAATAGCCGTTTCGGATCGACAGCACTAGTCTAATAGAATGCGGTGAAGTTTCAGCCGCGATGGATGCCAAGCGACGCGGTCAGTCCACCGTCCACTGGAATGTAGGCGCCGGTGATGTAGCCGGCCGCTGGCGAGGCCAGAAACGCAGCAACGGCAGCGATTTCTTCCGGGCGCGCGAAGCGACCGTTGGGAATACGCGCCTCGATGCCGGGTCGATAGGACACATACGGTTCCAGCATCGCCGTATCGACAAAACCGGGTGCGATGAAGTTGACGGTCACCGAGCGCTTGGCGCTCTCGATTGCCAAGGTGCGGACATAGGACAACAGCGCCGCCTTGCTCGCCGCATAGGCCGCATTCCCCTGGCTGGCGTGCAGCCCCATCACCGAGCCGATGACGACGATGCGACCTGATCGCGCCCGCAGCATCGGTCGGATCACCGCGCGCGCGATGCGGGCGAACGCCCAGTAGTTCACCTGCATCGTCTGCTCGGAAGCGTCCTGGTCCATGACGGCGGCGAGCGTGTCGTACGTTGCACCGCTGACATAGATGACCGCGTCCCAAGCAGCCGCATCTTCCTGTTCGCGAGCGAACGCTTCGACTGCGGCGCGATCCAGCAGGTCCAGACGGCAGAATACCGTGCCGGTCTCACCGGGTGCAGTGCGGTAGGTGTAGGCGACATCCGTACCTTGGTCGATCAGCGCCCTCACCACCGCGGCGCCGATCCCGCGCCGACCGCCGATTACCAGGGCGCGGCGCATCTCACGGCAGCCCCATCACGAGGCACACGTTCTGGCCGCCGAAACCGAACGAGTTGGAGATAGCATGCGACACCTGTGCGTCGCGCGCCGCATTGGGCACGCAATCTACTGGCAACGCCGGATCCGGAGTCTCGTAATTGATCGTCGGCGGCAGGCGGCCGTGGCGCATGGCCAGCAGTGTGAAGACCGCCTCCACAGTGCCGGCGGCCGTCAACGTATGGCCGATCATCGACTTGTTGGACGAAATCGGAATCGACGGTGCACGCTCGCCAAACACTGCCGATACGCCGACCCACTCCATCTTGTCGTTCTCCGGCGTCCCGGTGCCGTGCGCGTTGATATAGCCGATCTGCGCCGGCGCCAGACCTGCATCGTCCAGCGCATTCTGCATGCAGGCCGTGATCGGCTTGCCATCCGGTGACGACCGCGTGCGATGGAACCCATCGGCCATCTCACCGCAGCCCTCCACTACTCCAAGGACCCTTGCACCTCTGGCGCGCGCATGTTCC
This sequence comes from Pseudomonadota bacterium, assembly GCA_046735215.1. GTDB lineage: Bacteria > Pseudomonadota > Alphaproteobacteria > Acetobacterales > Acetobacteraceae > JAMXLO01. The sequence goes on from JBKPSV010000323.1 coordinate 26,438, forward strand.
AGACTTTCCAGCACCAGTGCTCCCGCACCCTCGGCCATGACGAAGCCGTCGCGGTCCTTGCTGAACGGACGCGCCGCCGCCTGCGGTGGGTCGTTGCGCGTTGACAAAGCCGATAGCAGCGAAAAGCGGATCAGGCTTTCGGGATTCACCGACGCGTCGGTGCCGACAACCAACGCCGCATCGGCCTCACCGCGGCGGATCGCTTCAACGCCAAGCTGAATGGCGGTGGCGCCGGATGCGCAGGCGGTGGAGGTCGCGACCGGCGACCCCTTCGTGCCGAACCGCACGGCAAGATATTCGGCGACTGAGCCGAACAAGAACCGCTCATAGCATTGTTTGAACTTCCCGCTGCTGGCTGCACGCAGGAGATCATCATACGCAACCGCCTCGTTCGCGCCCGATGCAGCGGCAAGCGCCAGGCGCTGCGGCCACTCCAGTTCGACGGGCGGCAATGCGAGAAACATGGGCCCCGGAAAATCTCCGGGCCGGCCGATCGCTGCCTCGGTTATCGCTTCATCGACCACCAGCTCTGCCAGCCGCTGCGATAGGTCGGGTGCAGAGGGCTCGTCCGACGACACGAAATCCACCGTGCCGGCAATATTGGTCCGGAGCCCGCCGACGGGAAAGCGCGAGATGCGACGGATCCCTGAGTGCCCGGCTGTCAGCTCACGCCAATTGTCCTGCTTGCCGGCGCCGAGCGACGTCAGCACGCCGGTGCCTGTCACCACCACGGCCGGCCGGCCTCGGTTGTCGTGCGCTGCGCCCATTTCTGCCTCCTACGCGGCCTCGACCACCGCAAGTGTCTCGCCGCGCCAGTGCCCCCATGAGGTCACCAGCACCTGCTGCAGATCACCGTCCATTGCCGCCTCGTCCGGCTCCAGTGGTGCGAACAACCGGCCCCCTGACAAAGCCATGGCCGCCAGTGCCAGGTTGGCGGGGAACGACGGTTCCAACGAATGGCCCAGCGCCGTGGTGGTTCCGCGTACAGGCAATCGCAGGCCGCGCAAAAATTCCGCCTCTTCGACCGTGGGGGTCGCCACCCCCGTCGCGCCGGAAATAATCGCCGCATGTCCGGGCTTCAGATGATCGCGCATCGCCCGGAGCTGCCGTTCGGCGACCGCTGTCGCTTCGCCTGGAGCTCGCCGGCACCGATCAGTGGCGATCGCCGCAATGTGCGCCAGGGCGGTCGCGGCGCGAGCGCGGGCATGTTCCCGGCTCTCTATCACGAGGAAACAGCCGACCGAGCCCAACACCATGCCGCCACCCTGCGCCTGCCGCGCCCAGACACCGGCGAACGAGCGTTTCCGAAGTACTTGCCCCATCTCGTAGTGCAGCAGAACGTCCGGCCGCTGCGCGTTGTACGAACCGCCGACCAGGAACATGTCTCCCTGCCCGGCAGCGATGCGCGCGCAGGCGATGCGGATTGCGTCCGTGCCGGCCGCCTCCTCGCCCATGAACGTGCGCGAGGACCCGACCACGCCATGTACGATCGAGATGTTGCCGGCCAACAGATTGGAGAGCTGCGCCAGGAACAGGGTCGGCCGCAGATCCGACAGCAGATGCTCGTTGAGAAACGCGCCGGGATCGGCCGTAGACGGCAGTGCCGAAAGGATGGCGGCATCGACAGCGTAGTCCCGCTCGCCGCCACCGGCAGCAACGATCATGTCCATGTGCGACAGCAATTCGCTGTTGCCTTTGACACCTGCAGAGTCCAACGCCAGGCCGGCGGCGTAGGTGCCGATGCGCTGCCAGGGCTCCATCTGTCGTTGATCGCCGCGCTTGGGGATCTGGCGGTCCAGTTCCAGCGCGACCATCGGATGCACCAGAAACGGCGCGAAACTGGTGGCGTCGACTACGGGTTCAAATCCGCCAGCACGGTTCAGCGCTGCCCAGTGCGCGTCGATCCCTTCACCGAGGCACGAGACGAGGCCGATGCCGGTGATCATTGCGTCGCGCGGATTAGCCATCCAGGAATGCCTCCGGCACGGCGACTCGCCGTGCAGTGGTCAGCATTTCAGCCCGCAGCGTCTCGTTGGGGAAGGGCACCACCCGATAGGTGATCTCGGCGTCCGCGACCCTCCTGCCCTCGGCGCCAATACTGGCCGCCACCACAGCGTAACCGGACCCGTCGTGCAGAAGCCGCGCCTCAACCTCCAGCGCCTGGCCAGGAACCACGAAGCTGCGCAGCTTCGCCTCCTTCACCTGGGCCAGGAAGGGCATGCGCTGGAAGCGCAGCGCGGCCAGCACCAGCCAGCCACCGGTCTGTGCCATGGTCTCGATCATCAGCACGCCGGGCAACAGGGGATGGCCGGGGAAGTGGCCCTCGAACACTGGACTTTCCTCGGGCACCAGACACTCAGCCCGGACCGTGCGTGCGCTCGGATCGAGTGCCACGATCCGATCGACCATCTGGAAGTACTCCAGCCGCATGCTGGCGTCAGGCTGCCTTGGCGGAGACCAGCTTATCGATGTTGGCGCAGAGATTCCCCAGCACGAAGTATTCGTCCGTCGAGACCTTTCCCTCGTTCACTTCCTGGGTCCACTGCTCCAACGGCATCTTGATACCGAACGCCTTGTCGATGGCGAACGCAACGTCGAGGAAGTCCAGGCTGTCGATGCCGAGATCGTTGATGGCGTGACTCTCCGGCGTGATCTTTTCACGCGGAATGTCGCATGTTTCGGCAATGATTCCGGCGACGGTCTCGAAGGTCGACGACATCGATCGGTCCCTGCAGACAAGCGCCGGGCACTAACACCCAAGTTCAGGCATCGCAAGAGCAGGTGAGGCGGGCCCCAAACCAGCCCGACCACGGCTACATCCAGTGGGCGGGCCTCCAGACCCAGCCGCCCCCTGTCTTCTCCCAGTAAGACGGCATCCAGTTTCCGCTGTGGTTCGTCGCATCGACATATTGACCCGGCGTCCAGACATAGGAGCTACCCGTCCAGTCCCAATGACCAGGTTGCCAGACCAGGGCTACGGCGCTGACGGGTGGCTTCGGCACGGCCTCGGCCATCGGTGGCGGAATCGGCGTGGGAGCACTGGCCTCGGCGCAGCCCACCAGCAACACGACGACCGTCACCAACACCCACTTCATGGCGCAACCTCCTCAATCGGCAGCAATATGGTAGCAACGGCCTGGGCGGCGATACCCTCGCCGCGGCCCGTGAAGCCCAATTTCTCGGTCGTGGTCGCCTTGACCGAGACGACCGCCGGATCGACGCTCAGCACCTTAGAGAGGCGCCCGACCATCGCCGCGGCGTGCGGTGCGATCTTCGGCCGCTCACAGATCAGCGTGATGTCGGCGTTCGCCAGCCGCCCCCCGCGCGCCGCGATGCGCTGGGCGGCGTGCGCCAGGAATCGCGTGCTGTCGGCATCCTTCCAGAGAGCCTCGGATGGCGGAAAATGCCGCCCGATGTCGCCTTCGGCGAGGGCACCGTAGATCGCGTCACATAACGCGTGAATGCCGACGTCCGCATCCGAATGCCCGGCTAGTCCCAAGTCGTAAGGCACGGCGACGCCGCACAGGACCAGCGGTCGGCCAGCCTGCAGCACGTGGACATCGAACCCCGTGCCGACACGGGGAAGCATCTGGGCCGTCATGATGCGCTCCAGTCGAGCTAGGTCTTCGGCGTAAGTGAGCTTGATGTTGTCCTCCGAGCCGGGAACCATCGCTACCCGCTTTCCCATCGCCTCCAGCAATGCCGCGTCATCGGTGGCCATGCTGCTGCGGACGGAGCGATGCGCCGCCAGCAAGACGTCGTAGCGGAACGCCTGTGGGGTCTGGGCCCGGTAAAGCCCCTCGCGCGGAATGGTGACGTCGATCCAGCCGTGCGCGACCCGCTTCAGGGTGTCCGCAACCGCCACCGCGGGAATCGCTCCATCGGCGCGCTCCAGCGCCGCAAGCAGCGCCGCGATCGTCCCAGGAGGGATCCACGGCCGCGCCGCATCGTGCACCAGGACCAGGTCCGGCGCCGCACCCTCGAGCGCGTCCAGCCCGCGTAATACGCTATCCTGCCGGGTCTCACCCCCCGCCACCACCGGTAGGTGCGGCAGGCCGGCCAATGCGGCCTCGATCGCCGGCGCATCCCCGACCGGCTGCAACAGGTCGACGTGGCCTGCCAATCGCTCGGCGGCATGTCGCAGCACCGGCTTGCCCGCGAGCCGCACGAACTGCTTCGGTACGTGGGAGTCGAAACGGCTCCCCGAACCCGCCGCCACCAGGATCGCTGCGATTCGCATACCGTTACCGTTGCCGGCCCGCCGCGCCAGCGTCAACGGAGGCGGCGCATTCTTGCGAGCCTGTGCACGACGGTTCACACTGGGTGAAAATACTTCGGGGGTGGCTCAGGCGTGGCTGCGGCGGACGACGATCTTACTGAACAGACGATCACCTTCCGCGCCGCCGAGGTGCTGGCGGCACAGATCGAGGCGTCGGCCCACCTGCTTCTGGTCCTGGTCGAGAACGCGGCGCCCCGCCACGTCCCGCTGAACCTGTTGCCGTTGACGATCGGCCGCAGCGCCCCTGCCGATGTTGTGCTGGAAGGACCCACGGTTTCACGCCGGCACTGCAAGCTGGAACAACAGGGCGGCCGTATCGTGCTGACGGATCTCGGCTCGACCAACGGCACATTCGTCAACGGCCAGCGCATTGCTGGGGCAGCGATGCTGGACGACGGTGCCCGGATCAATATCGGTTCGTACACCCTGAACTATCACCGGCGCTCTCAGGAAGAGCTGGCGGGATGGGAGGCTTTGGATCGCGAACTCGGTGAGGCGCACGATTACGTGCTCTCTATCCTTCCCGCCCCGATCCGTTCCGGTCCGGTCCAGACAGCCTGGCACTATCAACCCTGTACACGCCTCGGCGGCGACGCCTTCGGCTATCAGATGCTCGATTCGCAGCATTTCGCGGCCTACATGCTGGACGTTGCCGGACACGGCGCAGGGTCGGCTTTGTATGCCGTCACGGTGGCGAATGTGCTGCGGCAACGCATGTTGCCTGAGGTGAATTTCTGCCATCCGGGCGCTGTGCTCCGTGGGCTCAACCGCATGTTCCCGATGGAGCGCCACAACAACCTGTTCTTCACCATGTGGTACGGCGTCTACGACATCGCTGAGCGCGTGGTGAGGTATGCCACCGCCGGACATCACCCAGCTTTTCTGCTGGCACCGGGTGCGAGCCGACCGACGCCGCTTGGCACGCGCAATCCTTCTGTCGGCATCGGCGCGGACCGTGATGTTGCGACAGAGCGTGCACCCGTGCTGCCTGGCAGCTCGCTGTTTCTGTTCAGCGACGGGGTATTCGAGATCACCGACGAGAATGGTCGAGAATGGGGTCTGTCCGAGGTGATGTCTCTGCTGCCGGTCATGGCGGCGCCGAATGGCCCGCGTCGGCTCTACGACGCGGTACGCAAGGCGGCGAAGCCTGGACCGCTGGAAGACGACTTCTCCGCCCTGGCTCTGCAATTTTCCTGAAGGCAACAACATGGCCGACCTGCCGATCCGCCTGACATGCGCCGATTATGCGCGCGTGATGCCGCTTGCCATCGGCGAAGTAAAACCGGATGGCATCGCGCTGACGATGGTGCTGGGTCGCGAAGGGTCGTGGCCGATGCGGGCCGAGATGCTGCGCCGCGCCGCTGGTGACGCGACGGTGCATGGCGGCGAGTCTTCGATGGCAGGCCATCTGCGACGCATCGATCAGGGCGATCGCAGCCTGGTCGCGCTGCCGGTGTTTCCGTTGCGCAATTTCACCGCGCGCGACCTGTACGTGCGCAAGGATGGCGCGGTGAGGACGGCGGCGGATCTGCGCGGTAAGCAGGTCGGGATGTATGACTGGGTGGCCAGTGGTTCGATCTGGTATCGGCACTTCCTGCGCTACATCGGGGTGACCCCCGAGGAGCTGCGATGGACCATCGGCGCGGTGGATGAGCCGAACATCACCAACCACGTCTATTCCCTGCCGGATGGCGTACGCGCCGCACCGGCGGGTCGCGCCCTGTCCGAGATGCTGGTGGCCGGCGAACTGGACGCCATTTACAGCCCCCCGAGGCCGCGTCGCTATCACCCGTTGGATGGCCCCATCGTTCGCCTGTTTCCCGACATTCGCGCAACCGAGCGGCAGTACTTCCGTGCCACTCGGATGTTCCCGCCGCAGCATCTGATTGTGCTGCGGCGCGAGGTATGGGAGCAGAACAAGTGGATCGTACGCTCACTGACCGATGCGTTCAGCAAGTCCACAGAGACATTTGGGCGGGCGCAACGGTCTTTCCCGTATGTCTCGCCGTGGCTGGACGCAGAACTGGAGGAAGTCGAGGCGCTGATGGGCCCCGACTTCCATGCTGATGGTTACGAGCGCAACCGTGAAACAATCGAGGTCTTCGCCGAGCAGGCGCACCGTTCAGGGATCGTCAGCCGTCGTATCAGCGCCGAGGAGTATTTCGCCGACTATCTCGCGGCCTAGTGGACCGAATCTAACACTTGGTGCCCTCGTCTGACGGCAGCGATGATCTTGTTGGGGTTCTTGGTCCACCGGAAGGGGCGTGGGTCCGCATTGGCTTCTGCGATGAATCGGTTGATGGCCGCCTGTAGTTCGACGAT
>JBKPSV010000324.1:0-9691 GCA_046735215.1 Pseudomonadota bacterium
TTCAGGATGGAGATGCGCCCGCAGGGCCCCTTGTTCTGCGTTCCCGAACTCGTTGGTACGCCAATCCAATGCCCCTTGACCTTGAACAGATATTCGCTCGCGGCACTGGTCGCTCCGTACTTATCGGTCAACCGCTTCATCACGTCGTCAACCGGCTCCAACAGGTCAGCTTGCGCGTGTCCCTGCCAGCCGGGAATTTGCTGAACGTCATGTCCCGTCTTCGCCTGCGCCTCGGCGTTGATGGTCAGCAGGTTCTTTTGCCCCACGGAGGTAATGAAGTCGGCCTGCACTTCGACCTGGTGCGCCTTGCCGAAGGCCTCGCACTGCTGCCGCATCACGTCGTTGCCTGCCGGCACCCAGTGATCCCAAAACCCGACCGACACCTTGCCGGCCGCGCGCCCCGTCCGGATATGCACGAGCGGCAGCGTCGCGGTCGCCGCGGCCAACTTCACCACCGAACGGCGCGACACATTCCTCGACTTCAACATCGTCCCTCCTGCTCGCGCCCGCTTCCCGCTCAGACGCACGTTGATTTCCAGGCTTCCATCCACGGCACGGCACGACCGACCAGCGAAGAGGGATCCCGCTACATCCTGCACTGCAAACTAGGGACAACCTCTGCGCTCGGCAAACCCACCCTTTCGGTCGACTGCAGCCCTTCAAGGCAAAGCCGTTGCCGCACGCAACACACGATCGATGAAATCATCGGCACTGCCCAGATAGTGCGCAGGCTCGGTCAGCTGTTCGATCGATTTGCGGTCCAGCCGGCCAGATACAGCATCTTCGCGTTCCAGAGCGTCGGTAAGAGAAATGCTTTCCGCAAGTGCGGTATCGCAGGCATGCTTCACCACGTGGTGTGCCTCGCCGCGACCGATATGTGGCGCCAGACCCATCATGACAGCTTCCGAAACGATCAGCCCATGTGTCAGGTCCAGGTTGCGGCGCATTCTCTCGACGTCCACCACCATGCCTTCAGCAATGGCGCCCGCGTGCTGAAGCGCACCGTGGGTCAGAACGAACGCCTGGGGCAGAGCAAGCAGTTCCGACTGCCATGGTCCGGTTGCCCGCTCGTGGTCGGCCGCCATGGCGCCGAACATCACCGGCATCAGCGCATGGACGGTGCGCGCCGCTGCGAGGATATACTCGCTGGCGATCGGGTTGCGCTTCTGCGGCATGGTCGATGACGATCCCCGCCCGGTGACATAGGGCTCCGCGACCTCGCCCACCTCCGTCTGCGCCAGCAAGATCACATCGGTCGCCAGCTTCGCCAGGCTGCCGCAGACCAGTCCGAGCAATGCCACCGTCTCGGCCAGGCCGTCACGGCAGACATGCCAGGGCGCGGCTGGCGCGCCCAGGCCCAGTTCAGCCGCCAACCCTTCCATGACCTCAATGCCCTGGGTACCGAGCGATGCAAGCGTCCCGGCGGCACCGGCGAAACTGACGACTTCCACCCGCGGGCGCAATTGATCCAGCCGATGCAAGTGCGTGATCAGCGGCTGTGCCCAGATCGCGCATTTCAAGCCAAGTGTCGTGGGCAGCGCCTGCTGCAGGTGGGTGCGGCCGGCCATCACAGTATGACGGTGCCTGTCCGCCTGTGCCGACAGCGCGCGCACCATGTCCCGAAGCCCGGCGCGGATCAGCGCCAGTCCTTCGCGCACCTGCAGCGCGGTGGCGCTGTCCATGATGTCCTGGGTCGTGGCACCCCAGTGCGTCCAGTGCCCAGCCTCGCTGGCGGCGCGCGACAGGCCAGTGACGAGACCCACAACCGGATAGCCCACGTTGCGCGCACTGGCGGCCAGCTCCTCGGTGTTGAGGTTTTCGACCCGTGCGGCGCGACCGATTGCCTCAGCCGCCTCAGCCGGAATGATGCCGAGCCTCGCCTGCACCCGCGCCAACGCCGCCTCAACGTCGAGCATCCGCTGGAAATACGCGCGCTCATCGAACACCGCGCGCATCGCGTCGCTGCCGTATAACGTGCCGAGGATCGGGCTGTCGGCAGGGTTGGTCGGCATCGTCTGGCTCCTGTCTCCGCGCTCTTCCCGATCGTCCGAGAGCATGGCGCCTTAAGTTGGCAGAACTCGGTCAGGTATTGTCGTCAGTTGTAGTTGAAGTACCGATCTCCTGACTGCGCGGGCCCGATATTGTAGCGGTAACTTCCGCCTGTATTCGATATTCCAGGCGCAGGAACCATGCTGTCGTCGGCGCCCGGCGCTTCAGTCGGCGGCGCACCTGGCCCTGTAATGCCGAAGGACGCCGGCGTGCTGCCGCAACCGGCCAGTGCAAAAACGCCCAATACGAGCGCGACACGTATCACTGTTCACCGGACGACTTATGTTGCGTGCCCTGGGCCGGAGGCGACGCGTGCGGCACAGCAGGCGGTGAAGCCGCACGAACCTGGGGCGGTGGCGCTGGGTGGATCATGGCCGGCGGGGTATGCACCACTGGCGACGGGGCGTGAAGCTCCGGTGGCGACGGATGCGTAACGACGGGTGGCGGCACGCGCGCTGGCGAGAGCGGCTGCGCCGGATTGGGCGCCACCGCCGGCCCCCTATTGCGATAAAGTTGTCCAGGCAGGCCATTGACCACTGGTGGCGACGCGCCTGTAGCGGCCGGCGGCACGGTGGTGAGCGCCGCCGTATGAGGGATGCCGCCCGGCGTGGGAGCCGCAGGTGGCGGAGCGTGGGGGCCGACCGCGCCGCCGGCCCCTGCGCCGCGCCGGGTAACCGGCGGAGCCGCTATCTGCCCGGGCGCTAACGGCGAGCGGAGGGCAGGCGCCGTCCCAAACTGCATTGCCGACGATGGAACCGCGTCCGGCGTTGGGCCCACAGCCGGGTTGGCGCGGAACGCCGGACCCGGCGCAATCCCTCGTCGGTAGGTTGCCGTCTGCGGCAGGTTCAAATGACGCGCCACCGCCGGCGTCACGCCAAGCGTATTCGGCGCGGGACGCAGCGGCTGTTGGCCGGCGACGACCGGCCGTAGCTGCGCAAACTGCGCCGGATCGATGCGCTGCAATGAAGGTGCGACGGGTCGGGACGCCGTCATCACCGACGCGGGCACCACGGTCGCCGCCCCACGATTGACGAAGTTCTCGATCGTGAGGCTGCGATCCATGGTCCCGACGCGGTTGACGTTCCTGAAGTTGACTTGCCGCAGGTATTTGTCACTTGCGCGATACCATGGATGAAACGCCTCGCGCGGCGCTAGCGGGCACCAGCCGATGCGGTGCTCGGCCAACGCAGCGCCAATCCCCACGCTGACCCCGGTTGCCGCGCCGACGCCCAGGAACCTTACCAGCGCCGGTGCGTATACCGGCGCCGGCGCGCCCAGTGCGCCGCCAGGGACCCAAGCCCAACGCCCATCAATGCTGATCCAACGGCCGTAGTGGAACGGCGCGAAACCCCACGGCTCGCTGTCGACCCACGTCCAGCCCCACGGCTCGACATAAGCCCAGCTGCCGTCCCGGTACGGCGCCCATCCTTGTATCACGCGAGGGTACCAGACCGGGCCATACTCGGGACTCACCGCCCAATTGCCATGCTGCGCCAGATCCTCAAGGCCAGGCATGGCAGCAACCCCTGCCGGCGGTGCACCGGAGGGTCGCTCGCTGGCGAGAACGGCCGTCAGAAACGGCCCACGCTGCGCGGGCCCGATCGTCCCCTGGAACGCATCGATGCCGGTGATGCTCGCTGTCTGCTCGGGGCCGATGCTCAGCCCGAGCCCAGGTCCGTCGACATGCGCCGCACCCTCGATCACTGTGACCAGCGTCGGGTTCGCTGTATCTCCGGCAACGATATCATAGCGCCCTGGCACGCCCAGCGTTACCAGGCCGCGTGGCGTCTGCAGCGCATAGTTCTCACCTTGCCCCGACGGCCGCAGTTGCAGGTAAACCTCGCCCTGCGGCGTGGTTCCCTGAAACGTGGGGTCGTCGAGTGTTGCGATGTCCAGTTCAGTGGCCGGAGCCATCACGATGCGGCTCGCCGAGATCTCGATCACCACCTGAGCGCTGGGCTGTGCCCAGAATGAATTTCCGGAGGTCACGGGATAGTTGAGGACCGCGGGGCCCCACTGATCCTGGTCCCGCGTGTGAAACGATACGGTTCCGCTCATTTTTGCCAGCCGTCCGACCCGTGCCGGCGGATCGCCGCTCTGCTGGCGAAGCGCGCCGTCTTGGGACCGCCGCGGCGCGATGTCTTGCGCTGCCGCGGGCACCGACTGCGTCAGCACCATTCCCGTGACAGCGACCGAGGCCGTTAGGCGGAATGAACCGGTCCTTCTGTGCATGAGCGGCGCCCCTCGGCCGTACTCGGCATAAGCCGACCCAACAATATTGCCCAACATGGCGAAATCGCGACGAGTTGCCGCAGTCACGCTGGACACCGCATTGCCTTTGCTGAGCCACCAAAACGCCGCGAACAACGCCAACAGACCACGCGTCAGCACTGGAGTGATCGTCCATGTTCGCACTTCGCAAATTGCTGGTCGTCGGCACGCTGGCGGTGGCCGGGCTGCTGGGCGGCTGTGTCTATTACCCTGGCTATGGCTATAACGGCGGCGGTTACTATGGCGGCGGCTATTATGGAGGTCCGTATTACGGGGGTGGCGCAGTCGTGGCCTATGGAGACGGTTGGCACCGCGGCTGGCGGCACCGTGACCGTTACTGGTATCGCTGAGCTGCGCTAAAGCCCGGCCTGTTCCAGGCGAAGGATCGCTCGAGCACAAGCTTGGGCTCGCGGCACCAGGCTATCGATGCGCATAAACTCCTCCGGGCTGTGGGCCTTGCCGCCGACCGGACCGACGGCACAGATGGTTGCGGTGCCCACGCCGGCGGTAAAGCCCGAATCGGCGCAGCCGCCGGTGAACTCGCCATCGGTCGCAAAGCCGGTATCCGCCGCCGACTGCACGTAAAGTTCGAACAACCGCTTGGCGGTTTGCGTCTGCACAAGCGGCAGGAATTCGCCTCGCACGGTGAGTTGCGCCCTGGTCCCGGGCACATAGCTCCGCTCGATAATGGTGCCGATCCGCGCCATCGCATCGTCGCGATCGGGAGCGTTGACATAGCGCAGGTCGATTTGCGCTTCGGCCCACGGCGCCACGGTGTTGACGCTCTGCCCGCCGCTGACCAACCCGACATTCAACGTGATGCCGCGGTCGAGATCGGTGATCGCATGCAACGCCTGCACCTTGCGCGCCAGCTCTTCGATTGCGCTGATGCCCTCCGTGAAATTGCCGCCCGAATGCGCCGCCTTGCCGGTGATGCGGCAGACCATGAACACGCCGCCCTTGCGGCCGGTCACCACATTGCCGGACACGCGTCCCGGCTCCGAGTTGAACACAACGCGCGCCCGCCGTGCCTCGGCCTCGATCACCGCGCGGCCTTCCGGGCTGCCGATCTCTTCGTCGCCGGTGAACAGGCCTAGCAACGGTGCCGGCGAGCCGCCGAACTTGGCGAAGGCGGCAAGCACAAAGCAGTTCATCACCAGTCCCGCCTTCATGTCGGCGACGCCCGGACCATAGGCGATGCCGTCGCGAATGGTGAACGGCCGCCGCTCCACCTCGCCGTCGGGAAAGACCGTGTCGCGATGCCCCATCAGCACGACGTTGCCGCCGGCATTTCCCTGCGGCCCATCCCACGGCACCGAAGCGCGCAGGCAGTCCCCATGCTTCTGCTGACGCACCACTTCGACGGGGATGTCGTGTGTCGCCATGAAGCGCTGCACCACGGCGCCGACGGCGTCGATCCCCGGTTTGTTGTAGCTACCGCTGTCAATATCCACCATCTCGCGCAGCAACGCGACCATGGCATCCTGTTGGGTGGCGAGCCAGGCGGTGATCTCAGATTCTGTCGTCACGCTTCCGCGCCTTCCTCAAGGTGTCATGTCCAGGATCGCAGCAAGTATCTGCTTCACTTGATCAAGCACTGGCAATGGCGCCACCTCAAGGAAGGCAGCGCCGCGCGCCTTCCAATCGACGCTCTTCACTTGCTCCACCATGACAAAGCCCTTTGTCGTTGTACCTGCCAATGCCACACGCGAACCATACGGGCGTTCGGTCCGAGTAACAGGACAGGCTATGACGAGACCAGTCGCCCGATTGAAGCTTTTGTCGGTCAAAATCAGGCCCGGCCGATTCTTCGCCTGCTCGCGACCGATCTGTGGCTCGAAGTTGATCCATGCGAGATCACCGCGGTCGGGAAGGTAGGGCGGCCGCGCCACTACCAGACTTCATTGCCGACCGGCTTCCCCCAACCGACCTCTCCAGGCTGGTCGTTCGGACCAAAGCCCCTGAGGACCTCCTTCAATGTGAGCCGCCGCGTCCGCTTGGGTTCTATGATCAGCCGTCCATTTTCGACGGTCAGTTCGACCTTCGATCCCTCCCCCAAGTGTAGCTGCTCAAGCAACGGTTTGGGCACACGCAGTCCCACGCTGTTGCCCCAACGATGAAGTGTCACGGGCATGGTTCGAGCACTCTCTGCAGTCGGATATACATTAAGTATCCGACTCCCCTGCGGCAAGCTCCTCTAACCGTGCAGCAGCGACCGGTCCTGTACCGTGGTGTCCTGCCCCACGACCGGATCGGCGATTGCCGCTTCCAGGCTGGTCGCGCCCTTCCACTCTTCCGGCGGACGCACTTTTCCCTCGGTGCCGACCTGATCGATGTTCCAGTAGATCTCCAGGTTGTGGCCGTCCGGATCGGTGAATTCGATCGCGAGCTGGCAGCCGGCGCGGCGGCGACCTTCGTAATGGATCGGCACGTCATGCTTGCGCAGGTGATCGCGCGCCCGCAGCACCTCGTCCAGCGTGGAGACCTCGAACGCCATGTGATGGAAGGCGCCATGAGCCGGCTGTCCCTCGGGCAGCTTGAACAGCGCGACGCCGTGATGGTCGGCGCTGCAGCGCAGGAACACGGTGCCTCCCGGCATCATGTTGCTGTCATAGGCGTCGGAGACGCTGAACCCCATCACCTCGGTGTAGAACTTCGCTGAGGCGAACGGATCCTTCACATAGAGCGCGACATGGCCGATCTTGTTGCACCTAAACGGCATTCCTTTCGGCCGACCCATCTTGCTGACTGCGTGGACGTCCATGTTGGCCACCTGTCTGACTGGTAGTTCGCGGCGACACGTTAAGCGGTCCGGCGCTGACGCGAAAGCGGGTCGATCGGCTACGAGCCGCCTTAAGCCGCACCCATAGCCTCCCGCCGCGCTGGAGCTTGGACCCGCGCCAGCCCCAGGTGGTCGCGCAGCGTGGTGCCTTCATACTCGCGCCGGAACAGGCCACGCCGCTGCAGTTCCGGCACCACGCAATCGACGAAGTCATCGAATGCGCCCGGGAACCATGCCGGCAGAATGTTGTAGCCGTCGGCGGCGCGCTCAGTGAACCACTCCTCCAGCGTGTCGGCGATGCGTTGCGGTGTCCCGCACACCACCCAGTGTCCGCGCGCCGCCGCCGTCAGATTGTACAGGTCGCGCAGCGTCATTTTTTCACGCCGTGCCATCTCGTAAAGCACGCTGGGGAAAGTTTGGCTATTCAGCGCCGCCGGCGGTGGCGGCACCGGTCCGTCCAACGGATAGCCGGACACATCGTAACCGATCCGACTTGCCACCAGCGTCGCAGCATTGGTCGGCGTGATCCAGCTCTGCAGCTTCGCCAGTGTCTCGCGCGCCTGCGCGTCGCTGTCGCCGATGATCAGCATGACACCAGGCAGGATCGCCAGCGCATCCGGATCGCGCCCGTACTTGGCCATCCGATTTTTCAGGTTGGCGTACGCTGCCTTCGCCGGGCCCAGCTCCTGCACCACCGAGAACACCACGTCCGCGGTGCGCGCGGCGAGCTCCAGTCCAGAAGGTGAACCGCCAGCCTGGATAATCACCGGATGCCCTTGCGGAGACCGCGCCATGTTGAGCGGACCACGGACCTTGAAGAACCGGCCCTGGTGATTGAGCGGACGCACCTTCGCCGCATCGATGTACCGCCCGTTCGACTTGTCGGCGATGATTGCGCCATCGTCCCAGCAATCCCACAGGCCACGGACGACATCGACGAACTCGTTGGCGCGCTCATAGCGCAGTTCATGCTCGATGTGTTCGTCCAGATTGAAATTGAGCGCAGCCCGCGCGTTGGAACTGGTGACGACGTTCCACGCCGCGCGCCCGCCGCTGATATGGTCGATCGAACCGAACATGCGGGCGACATTGAACGGCTCGGAGAAGCTGGTCGAAACGGTGGCGCCCAGGCCGACATGACTGGTGCAGGCAGCGAGTGCAGTGATCAGAGTGGTCGGCTCGAAGCGACACATGAACGATGGATGATCGGTCGGGTCCATCGCCATCGAATCGGAAATGAACACCAGATCGAACTTTCCGCGCTCGGCTATGCGCGCGATCTGCTGCATCGCCGGCAATTCCATATGGGTAGAGAATGCGCCCGGCATGCGCCAGCCGGCCATGTGATTGCCCGTGCCAAGAACGAAGACACCAAGATGCATCTGTCGTTTTGCTGTGCCCATTGCGCTTCGCCCTCCTCCGCCTGCTGCGGGGACTATAGGCCGAAAGCGTCGGGCAGCCCATGCGCCGGCGGCGTGCTGCTCACGTGCCCGCAGGCTTGGGCAGCGGTTGCGATTCCGGTATAGTATTCCGGAAGCGCATCCGCGCGCCGCCCCTTCCGCATCGAGGATTTGGCCGTAGCCCCCAGCCCGCACAAGACAAACTATGAATTGCGTCCGCTTGCACTTGCCGTGTGCCTGGCGGCGCTTGCGGGTTATGTCGATGCGTTGGGCTTCCTGTTCATGCGCGGGCTCTACGTCTCGTTCATGAGCGGGAATGCCACCCGGCTTTCCACCGAAATCGGCCGCGCCGACTGGCACGCAGCGGCAACGACTGCGGCCTTAATTGGTGCGTTCGTGTTCGGCGTCGTGCTCGGGCAGCTTATCGCAGCCCGCAATGTGGCGCTCGATCTTGCGGCGGTCGGCATCCTGCTCGCCGCTGCCGGCAGCCTCTACTGGCTGGGATTTTCTTCGGCCGTGACAGTACTAATGGCCATGGCAATGGGCATGGAGAACTGTGCGCTTGAGCGCGACGGCGACGTGACCCTCAGCCTCACCTACGTGACCGGTACCTTGGTGAAGCTGGGGCGAGGTCTGGCCGCAGCCTTGCAGGCCCAGGACTTGCTTGGCTGGCTTCCTTATCTGCTGCTGTGGGGCGGCTTCAGTGTTGGCGGCGTGACCGGAGGCATCGTGTTCGGCGCCTGGGGCCTCGATGGTGTGTGGTTCGCCTCTGGCGCGGCATTCCTGCTGATTCCCGCCGCGCTCTGGCTGTGCAGTCCGCGCCCGACCACCTGAGGCGAACGTTCCGCGTCTCGGCAGTCTCAGAAATTCGTCTCAGCATGCAGCGGCTAGGCGGGTTTTGTCTGGCCGTCGCGGCGCAACCAGAACGATTCCCTCGGGCCGGGAAGCAGTGGTATCCTTGCCAGCAACGGCGCAGATACCACAGAAACCTGGACTGCGCATCGCCCTAAGCTCGGGCACGGGGGAAGCCGCGATGAGCGCGACGATTGAGCAGCAATTGGCGGAACTTCGCCGCGCCAACGAGACATTACGGCAGGAGCGAGATGCCGCCCTGGCAGAGCTGCGAGGAAGTTTCGAGCGGGTAGCAGTCGCCGACGTAGTAAGCATTAAAGCTGAGAACGAGGAACTC
>JBKPSV010000325.1:0-12657 GCA_046735215.1 Pseudomonadota bacterium
ACGCCGAGATACGGCGCCAACTCATCCGAATAGCGTGTCATGCCGGCCGCGGCGGCAAATCGAATCACGCGTTTGCGGGGAAACCCTTCGAACTTCGGTTCGAGCAGCGCGGCTAGGATCTCGCGCACCCGGTCAGCACGGAAGTTGAAGCACAGGATGCCATCGCCATCCTGCATACCGCGGTAGTTGCCGATCACCGCCGGCAGGATGAACTCGTCAGTGATGTCGTGAGCGTAGGCATCCTGCACTGCTTTGACAGGGTCGTCGTGATGCGCGCCGTGGCCTTCGGCCAGAGCAGCATACGCCTTGGCCACGCGATCCCAGCGCTTGTCGCGATCCATCGCATAGTAGCGCCCGATCACCGTGCCGATCGCCACGTTCGGGGGCAACGCTCCACGCAGCCAGGCGATATCGTCGGCTGCGGATCGTGGCGGGGTGTCTCGGCCATCGGTCAGCGCATGGACGATCGTATTTACACCCGCTTGGTCCAGGATCCTGGCGAGCGCAACGGCATGGTCCTGATGCGAGTGCACGCCGCCCGGTGACATGAGGCCGAGAAGGTGGCACGTGCCGCCGGAGGATTTCAGCTCACGGATCAGACCTTCAACCGCGGCAGCTTTGGCGAGGCTGCCGTCCTTAGTGGCTTTGCCGATCCGCACCAGCTCCTGCATGACGACGCGACCGGCGCCGATGTTCAGGTGCCCGACTTCTGAATTGCCCATCTGCCCATCCGGCAACCCGACATCGCCGCCCGATGTGTGAAGGAAGGCGTTTGGGCAGGCCTGCCAGAGGCGGTCGAAGTTTGGTTTGCGTGCCTGCCGCACGGCGTTATCCGCAGCGTCCTCACGCCAGCCGAACCCGTCGAGGATGACCAGCATCACCGGCCGAATAGCCTGCTCCATAGTTAACGCCTCCGAAGGTGGCCATGGCTAACCCCTTACCGGGGCCGAACGAGTGTATGTCAAACGGCGCTCACGATCATGTCCTTTGCATTGCCGCCTAGCGTTTCCCAGGTTCGTTGTGTCAGCCATAGAGGAGCGAAACAATGGCCGTTACTGCCAAGCCCGTGGGCTATCACTCGCTGACCCCCTATCTCGTCGTGGAAGGCGCGGCCCAACTGATCGAATTCCTCGAGGAGGTGTTCGATGCCGAGGAAAAGGAGCGTTTCGCTGCTCCCGGTAATCTGGTCGGCCATGCCGAACTGCGCATCGGTGATTCGGTTGTGATGCTTGGCGATGCGCGCGGGCCGCACACGCCCATGCCGGCAATGCTGTATGTCTATGTCGATGACGTAGACGCCACCTTTCAGCGCGCACTCGCGGCAGGCGGAACACAGGTGGAACCGCCGGTCGATCGGTTCTACGGCGACCGAAGCGGCGGGATAAAAGATCCATGCGGCAACCAGTGGTGGATTGCGACTCACATCGAGGATGTGACCTCGGATGAACTCAAACGGCGCGCCGAGCAGGCGATGGAGCGGGCCGGCCAAGGCTGATCTGCGGGCGTCGGCATCTGATGACACCATTCCCCAGTCGCGCTAGCCTGCAGTAACGCGCCGGCCGTCGCACTCCCCCGACGGCCCCACGGGGTCGCAAACGTTGGGGTCACGACCCGGAACGAAAGGCAAGACACGACGGCCGGGCCATTCCGGCCGCACTGGGGAGAACACGTCATGCGTACAACGACACGCCGTTCGGTGCTGGCCGGTGCTACCGGTCTCCTGGCCTCACCGGCAATTCTGGGCCGAGCCGAGGCCGCCACGCGCGGCGTATCGGATACCGAGATCATCATCGGCATGATGACCGACCTGTCCGGCGTCACTGCGGTGCAGGGCAGCAACGCGGCCAAGTCGATCCGCATGGCATTCGACGACATCAACGAAAAGGGCGGCATTAACGGCCGCAAGGTCCGCTTCATCGTCGAGGACATGGAGTACCTGGTGCCGAAGGCGGTGCAGGCGATGAACAAGCTGGTCAATCGCGACAACATCTTCCTCTCGCTGGCCAGCGGCGGCACCCCGCAGATGGACGCCGTGCTGCCGATGATGCTCGAGAAGGGCGTGCCGAGTGTGTTTCCGCTGACCTGCGCGCGATCGATGTACGAGCCCTTCAACAAGTACAAATATGGCCAGTTCTCTTCGTATTACGACCAGATGCGCGCCTGCGTGAAATACTTCGCCGAGACGAAGGGCAAGAAGATCATCGGCTCGATGTATCAGGACACCGACTTCGGCCGGGACGTGCACGCTGGGGTCGTCGCCCAGGTGGAAGCGATGAAGCTGAAGCTCGGCGCCACGGCGGCGTCTCGCCCAACCGATACCGACTTCAATGCGCAGGTGATCCGCCTCAAGGAGGCCGGCTGCGACCTGGTGTGCATGGGCACCATCGTGAAGGACACGGTCATCATTCTGCAGACTGCGCACAAAATGGGTTGGGACCCGGATTTCTGCGGCCAGTTCGCCACCTACTCGACTGCGGTGGCCGAGGCGCCGGGCGAACCGGCCGAGGGCTTCTACTCGATGTCACCGGGACTGTATGCTTATTCGGACGATCCGCGTCCCGCGGTGCGCGATGTGGCCGCGCGGTACAAGCAGCGGTTCGGCATTGAGATCAACTATCTGGGCGAGGCGGGCTATGCCGGCGCCATGTGCCTGATCGACGCGCTGCAGCGCGCCGGCCGGGATCTGAACCTCGACACATTCCAGCGGGCGATGGAAAGCACCAGGGACTGGCGCGACATCTTCGGCGGGCCGCCGCTGACGATCACGCCGACCGACCATCACGCCTCCACCCAATCGTTCCTGTCGGTTGTGAAGAAGGCACGGTGGACACCGGTCGTGCAGGAGCCGTTGGGTTACTGACGACTGAACGAAAGTTCGTCCAAGCGAAACGGTGCTGAACCGAGAATTGGGAGTGCGGGACTTGCCATCCCGCCCCCGCTGCGCGACCCTTAACGCCTTCAGAGGCAGTCCAGAACAAGCAGAGCGAGGGATCCTGTGAACGACACAGTCGTGACCGATTCGGTAAAGCGCTTCAAATGGGTTGGAACCCGGCCGATCCGTCCGGATGGCGTTCCCAAGGTGACAGGCAAAGCACTGTACGGCGGCGACTACAAAGTGCCAGGCATGCTGTACGGCAAGATCCTGCGATCGCCGCACGCACACGCCCGCATCCGGTCGATCGACACTTCGGCTGCCGAGAAGCTGCCGGGCGTCAAGGCGGTGGTTACCGCGAAGGACCTGCCCGAACAGAAGTTCGATTACATCGGTCCCGAGCGCGTCGCGCAGAATTTCTGGCACATCACCCGCAACATCATGGCGCGGGAGAAGGCGCTGTATGAAGGCCATGCGATTGCCGCCGTAGCTGCGGTTAGTACGTCGATCGCCGAAGAGGCGGCCGCGCTGATCAAGGTGGACTACGAAGTGCTGCCGCACGTCATCGATGTCGACGATGCGATGGCCGAAGACGCGCCGCTGCTGTTCGAAGACATGATCACCCGCGGCATCGAGCCGGCACCCACGAAGCCGTCCAACATCTCGAAGCGGCTTGAGTTCAAGATGGGCGATGTCGATGCCGGCTTCAAACAGGCCGATGTGGTGATCGAGAAGGAGTTCAAGACCGCCGCGGTGCATCAGGCCTATATCGAGCCGCACGCCTGCGTCGCGCGCTGCGACGCCGACGGCCAGACCGAGATCTGGTCTTCGTCGCAGGGCCACTTCCAGATGCGCGCACTGACGGCGGCAATCCTGAAGAAGCCGGTTGGCGACATCCGCGTCTATCCGGCGGAAATCGGCGGTGGCTTCGGCGGCAAGACGATCACGTATCTGGAACCCGTCGCTTTGCTGCTGTCGATGAAATCGGGCAGCCCGGTACGGCTGATGATGACCCGCGAGGACGTGTTCCGCGCCACTGGCCCCACTTCGGGTTCGTCGATGTGGGTGAAGATCGGCGTCACCAAGGACGGCAAGATCGTTGCTGCCGACGGCATCTTCAAGTTCCAGTCTGGCGCCTTCCCCGGTTCGCCGGTGATGAATGGCTGCCTGTGCGCCTTCGCACCGTACGAGATCCCGAACCAGCGTTCGGTGGGCTACGACGTGGTGAGCAACCGCCCGAAGGCTGCCGCCTATCGTGCGCCTGGCTCGCCGATCTCCGCCTTCGCGGTGGAGAGCGTGCTCGACATGTGCGCCAGGGAAATCGGTATGGACCCGCTGGAGCTGCGCCAAAAGAACGGATGCCGCATCGGCACCCCGACGATCCAGGGGCCGAAGCATGCGCATGACGGCTACATCCAGACCGTCGAGGCGCTGATGAACCATCCGGCGTACAAGGTGAAGCTGGGACCGAATCAGGGACGCGGCGTCGCCTCGGGCTACTGGTTCAACGGCGGCGGCGAGTCGAGTGCGACAATCCAGGTGAACACCGACGGCACGGTGCTGGTGGCGACCGGCAGTCCCGACATCGGCGGCTCGCGCGCTTCCATGGCGCTGATGGCGGCCGAAACGCTGGGTGTGGACTACAACCAGGTGCGTGCCATCGTCGCCGACACCGGTTCCATCGGCTACACGCACGTGACCGGCGGTTCGCGCGTGACCTTCGCTTCCGGCATGGCGGTGGTGAACGCCACCAAGTCGGTGATCAAGGACCTGTGCAAGCGCGCCGCCGTGATCTGGGACGTGGACCCCGAGGGGGTGATCTGGGAGGACGGCTTTGCCAAGCCGGCCGGCTCCAACGTCGGCGAGTTCGAGCCACTGTCACTGAAGGCGTTGGCGGCAAAGGCGTCGGCGACCGGCGGCCCGATCACCGCGGCCGCGAGCGTAAACGCCGGTGGCCAGGCGCCCGGATTCTCGACGCAGTTCTGCGATGTGGAAGTGGACCCGGAGACCGGCAAGGTCACCATTCTGCGCTTCGTCGCCGCCCAGGACGTCGGGAGGGCGATCCACCCGAGCTACGTCGAGGGGCAGATCCAGGGCGGTGTCGTGCAGGGCATCGGCTGGGCGCTGAATGAGGAGTACATCTACAACGCGAAGGGCCAGCTCGATAATCCGGGGTTCCTCGACTACCGCTGCCCGGTTGCTTCCGACCTGCCGATGATCGACGCGGTGCTGGTCGAGGTACCAAACCCGGCGCATCCCTACGGCGCCAAGGGCGTGGGCGAGGTGAACATCTGTCCGCCGATGGCCGCGATCGCCAATGCGATTGCTGCCGCGACGGGCGTGCGGATGACCGAACTGCCGATGTCGCCGCCAAGGCTGCTGGACGCGATCGACGCCAAGAGTGCCTAAGCGATGAGCGAGACGCCCGCACGGGTCGTGTTCACCACCGGCTTCTCACGCCGCTACACCGGCGGCGTGACGGAGTTCGCGGTGGCGGCCAAGACCCTGCGCGGCGTCATCCGCGAGATGGACAAGCAGTTTCCCGGTCTGGCCGAGACGCTGGCCGAGGAAACGACCGTCGCGATTGACGGTGAGCTATACGAAATCGACTTTCTCCGCCCCATCAAGCCCGGGGCGGAGGTGTTCTTCATTCCAAGGATCGAAGGCGGGTGACAGAGGCCCCTTGGGGGCCTACTGCGCCATGACCTGCGACGACGCGGTCTCCTTCAGCGTTACCGCTGGCGGGTTCCATTTTCCCGTCAAGGCGTCGCTCTTTGGTGCATAAAGTCGCATCGTGAGGTTGAACGGCCCCTTCGGTGCCGGCAACCAGTTCGCCTCCTTATCCGCCCCCGGGCTTTCGTTCTGGAAGTGGAGGTCGAGAGAGCCGTCTGCGCCGTAGGTGAACTTCATCCAACTGCTGACCGCGAACCGGTTGAGGCTGTTCGCCACCTGGAAGCCGTCTTTGTCGTACAACGTGACCGACCAGAAGGCGTCGACCGGTGGTGTCGCGCCTTTTTCAAAATGGAGCACATACGCGTTGGCGCCATCGAGCGGCTTTCCTGTATCGTCCGTCAGATTGAGCGGATAGATCGCATCCTCCGGCAGGTTTGCACCGAGACCGAGCTGCGCCACGATTGCGCGCTTCAGGTAGTAATTGCCGTACACGCCCATCGTGTCGGTGTTCATCGACCATCCGTTGGCGACGCGGGCAAGGCTGGCGACCTTCCATTTCATCAGTTGCTGGGCTTCCGCTGGCGTCGTTGCCAGCGCCGCCTTGATGGCTGGATCGACCCGCTCGATATCAAAACTCTTGCCGCGTTCGATGCCGATCCGCTGCATCTGGGCGATGATCGGCTGATCGGTGATGTGCGGCGGTTGCAGCTTCAGGATCTCGGCGGCGTAGGCAAAGAATTTCCCAGCGGGCATCGTATCGACCGTGGTCTTCGGCGGAGTCTTCATATCAACGCTTGGATCGACGGTGCCGATCACCGGCTCAGACTCCTTGCCCCAGCGCGAGAGCGGCGAGATTTTTAATCCAGCCTGTATATTGTGCACCGCTTCATAGTCAGCAGGCCCGTCGGTCTTGGTGCGGCCGATGATCCAGACATAAGGGGTGGGTGCATCCGTGCGCACGACGCCGGCCGGTAGCGTGCCGCTCCATCCCGGCGGGACCACGGCAAAGATGCCGGCCTGGGTCCCAGTGGTCCGCCAGCCAGGCGAGGCAAACACGTCGGTCCACATGTCCAGCATTGGCAGCAGGTAGTAGCGTCCTTGCGTATCGGGAACGGATACGATCATCGGCTCCTTGGTCAGGTCGAGCCAGGCGCTGGAATACAGCGTGTCGAAGTTTGGCCGGACCACCGCCTTCATGTCCGCCGAGGGAAACGCGGGAATGTTGGCAAACATGTTCATCGGCGCGTGAATGCCCTCGGCTTTGGCGACGTTCGTCAGCTGCTTCCGGGTCACGTCCATCGTAACGAGGGAGTAGAAATACAGATAAGCGGATACGCCGATCGCGTGTGCCTCTTTTTCGCTGATCGTCTCGGTCGCCTGTGCTGAGGCGGGCGTTCCACCAGCAAGCGATGCTGCGAGGCACCCAAGAAGAGCATATTGAGCCGTCGGACCAGTCGTCGTCATGGTTAGAGTCCCCACCAATCTGTTGCCTTACAGGCATCGTATTTCTGCCGCGATGGCAAGTAGCGCAGCGGGCAACGCGCCACTATGCAGAATCGGCAGCAGTCAACGGATCGGTGCACATCGCATGATGTGGCGGCCATGCCGTCCGGCGGTTCGTCATGCTCTCCCACTACCTAGCACGTTCCGCAGCCGCTACAGTGCGCAGCGGCCGCATTTACGCAGAGCCGGCATGACGGCTGAAGGCGACACAAAAACCGCTTATGGGGGCTGAGATGAAAATTGCCGTTATCGGAACCGGCGGTGTCGGTGGAGCTTTCGGAGCCGCGCTGGCGAAGACGGGAGCGGACGTGACCTTCGTTGCCCGCGGTGCGCACTTGGCGACCATGAAGGAACACGGCCTGCGGGTTGAAGGCGGACGCGGCGAGACGGTCATTCGTTCGGTGCAGGCGACGGACAATATCGCCAGCATCGGCGTGGTCGATATCGTCCTGTTCTGCGTGAAGCTGTGGGATGTGGAGACGATGGGCGAGCAGCTGCGTCCGTTGCTCGGTCCGGACACCGCGGTCATTCCGCTGCAAAATGGGGTCGATGCGGCGCACCGACTCGTCGCGATCCTTGGGGCGAAGGCAGTGATGAACGGTACGGTCATGATCAGCGCGACCATCGAGCAGCCTGGCGTGATCCGTCAGACGGGCAAGATGATGGCTTTGACCTTCGGGGAATTGGATGGCCGCATCACGCCGCGAGCGGAGCACTTTCGCGCGCTCTGCGACAGCGCCGACTTCGATGTCGTGCTCAGCGACAATATTGCGGTTCCGCTGTGGGTAAAATTCATGGCGTTGACCGCTGCCAGCGGCTGCACTGCGCTGACTCGACTGCCGATCGGCCGTCTACGTGACGACACGGAGATCTTCGCCTGGTTCGAAAGCGTGATGCGGGAAACCGAGGCCGTCGGTCGTGCCGAAGGCGTCCCCGTGCCGGCCGACACGGTAGACAAGCTGCTCGCGATCGCCAGATCACTGCCGCCCGAATCGAGAGCATCGATGGCTGTCGATTTGTCGCGCGGCAATCGGCTGGAACTGCCATGGCTTGCTGGCAAGGTTGTCGAACTAGGTCGCAAACACGGCATACCGACGCCGTCGAACTGGGGTATTTACGTCGCGCTGAAGCCCTACGCCAACGGCGCGCCGCCGCCCTAGACCAGATATTGCGCCCGGAGCGCCTGCTTATACAGCTTCCCCGTTGGCAGGCGTGGCAATGCGTCGATGAAGTCCACCGACTTCGGTACTTTGAAGTGCGCCAGGTGCGCGCGGCCATACGCGATCAGTTCCATCGCCAGCGCCTCGCACGGAATGACATCGTCCATCACCTCGACCACGGCCTTCACCTGTTCTCCCATCTCGGGGTCAGGTATCCCGAACACCGCCACATCCCGCACCGCCGAATGGCCGATCAGCACGTCCTCCACCTCGCGCGGATAGATGTTCACCCCACCGGAGATGATCATGAACGCCTTGCGGTCCGTCAGGTAGAGATATCCATCTGTATCCACATAGCCAACGTCACCCAGCGTCGACCAATTTGGATGAATGGGGTGCTGTGCCGCCGCCGTTCTCTCCGGATCCTTGTGGTACGCAAACGGCATCGAGTCGCGCTCGAAATACACCATGCCAGGCTCGCCGACGGCCAGCTCATTGCCCGCTTCGTCGCAGATATGCAGCACACCGATCACCGCGCGGCCGACCGAACCAGGATGCGTCAGCCAGTCAGGCGATGAAATGCGCGTCAGCCCGTTGCCTTCGGTTGCGCCGTAATATTCTTCAAGGATCGGTCCCCACCAATCGATCATCGCACGCTTCACATCGATCGGACACGGTGCCGCAGCGTGAATCGCACAGCGGTGGCCCGATAGCTTGAACCGTCGGCGCTCGCTCTCCGGCAGCTTGAGCATCCGGACGAACATCGTCGGCACCCACTGGCTGTGCGTCACTTGATAGCGCTGGATCAATTCAAGCGACTCCGCCGCATCGAAGTGCGGCATCATGATCACCGTGCCGCCGGTGTGCTGCACGCCTAGTGAAAACGCGAGCGGTGCTGCGTGATACATCGGCGCGGGCGACAGGTAGACGGTATCCGCGTCGAAGCCATAGCCCTGCACGACGCGCAGCAGCAGATCGTCTTCCCCGACTTTCGCATCGCGCAGCGGGCGTCGTACGCCTTTCGGACGGCCGGTTGTGCCGGAGCTGTACAGCATCAGTTCACCAAGCCATTCCTCTTCCAGCGCACCGCTCGGATAATCGGCAACAGCGGTCTCATAAGCAGACCAGGCGGGCATGGTACCGTCGACCATCAGGAATCTGCGGCACCGCGGCAGCTTGGATGGGAGCGCAACGGCAACGTCCGCCATGGCGTGCGAAGAGATCAACATGGCGGCGTCCGAGTCATCGATGATATATGCCGCCTCATCGGCGGTCAGATACCGGTTCACGGCCGTCAGGTAGAGACCGGAACGCCTGGCAGCCCATACCACTTCCATGAACCGGAGATTGTTCTCCATGAACAGGGCCACGGTATCGCCGCGTCGCACTCCTTGCGCCTGAAGCAGTCGGGCCAGTCTGCTGGAGCGCTCGTCCAGCTCGCGATATGTCAGGGTCTCACCACTGCTGCTGACAATCAGGGCCGGATGGTCGGGCGTCCTTCTGGCATGGGTGCCGATATACATTTTGCCTCCCAGCGAACGCTCTGCGCGAACAGCGCACGGTTCTCGTCTTTCGCACCAACGTCTAACCTGCCGCCCCGACCATACCAAGCAAGCGGGAGCGAAACGCATGTCCATCAGTCGCGACTTTGCTGCGTTCGTCGCCAATCTGCGATACGACGATCTGCCCTCAGCCGTGGCCGACCGGGCCAGAGGAGTGACGCTGCAGGCGCTCGCATCCGCTCTCGTCGCGCACGACATGCCGGCCAGCCGGCAGGCGCTCGCCCTGATGCAGGATGAAGAGCAAGGCGGTGCAGGCATTGTGACGGTTCTCTGCTCGGGCACGAAGTTGACCAAGGCGGGTGCGGCATTCGTCAACGCGGAGATGATCCTCGCCGGAGGCAAGTGGGACACGTTCCGCATGTTGACCCATCCAGGCACTGCGATCATTCCCGCTGCACTGGTGGCGGCGGAGCTGTCTGGCGCCTCCGGACAGCAGTTCCTCACCGCGATTGCTGCAGCCTACGAGGTGATGGAGCGTATGGCGGCGGAATTCATCCCGACCGTCATGTCGCGCGGATTCCACGCCGGACCGGTGTTCGGCATTTTCGGCGCTGCGGTCGCCGCGGCAAAGCTGGGCGGACTAAGCGCCGAACAGATCCACAGCGCGATTGCCCAGTGCGTCAATCTTGCGGCAGGAAACCTTGAGGGCGCGCGCAGCGGTGGCCGTTCACTGCGCGAGGGCGGCGCTGTGCGCAACGCCCTGCTCGCTGTCGCGATGGCGAAGCATGGCACGCCGGGTGGCGAGACGACGCTTGAAGGCGAGGCGGGTTTTTATCATGCCTATGCGGGAAACAATCTTGGGCGCCTGACCTACAGTTTTACCGGCCGCACCAGCACCAACATTGCTGACATCACGCGCGGCCTTGGGCGTGACTGGATGTTTCTGGAGACGCTGTACCGCATTTACTCGACCGCCGGGTACAACATCGCCCATGTCGACGTGACTGCGCGGCTCTGCGAGGAGCACAATATCGCTTACGCCGACATCGATCGCATCGAGGCGGTGGTGAATTGGTTCGAGACCGAGTACCCGAGCCCCGCCTTCCCCACGCCCGGCAGCGATGACAAGCCACGTGTCGGCAGCACTCAGTATTTCACCGCCTATGGTGCGGTCACACGCGGCTACCCGCTGCTGCGCGGCGCGCAGCCAGAACAGGGCGAGACCGATCCACCCGAGGTGCTCGACCTCATGCATCGCGTAACGCTGATTCCGATGGTACGGCGCACGTTGTTCGGACCGCGCATCACCGTATTCACAAAGGACGGCCGCAGTTACATGCGCGAAGGTACCGGGCGCGAGTTCATCTGGGATTTCGAGGAGCAGGCACGTCGTATCCAGCCCATCGGCACCGGCCTCGCCATCAGCGAAACCCAGTTTGCCGCGTTGGTGCAGACCTGCCGGACGCTCGACCAGCTCGACACGGCTGGACAGAGGCTGATCGCGCTCACCATTCCACGTTGATGCACCAATCCGTCATGAGTTGGGTCGTCGCAGATCCTCGGCGGTGTCCACATCGTGCAGCGTGCGCAGCACTGCAACGCGTCGCCCGGCAAAGTTCGTCAACGTATCCGCCAGCGCGTGCTCGGTGGACCAGCGCACCGCGGCGAACGGACGTGCCGGCCGGCGTGGCCCCATCGCCACCAGCCAATAGCCGCCATCCGCCGCCGGACCGAACGCTCCGTCCGCAACGCCCAACGCGCGAAACGCCGCGAGCGCGTCCTGCGGCCCAGCATCGGGAATGTCGCAACCTATCAGCGCAACGCGAGCGCCAGGGAAGCGATGGAATGCGCGGTGCATCCGCGCCCCGAGGTCGCCTTTGCCCTGTCCCATGCGTTCCACCGTCAACGGCAGGCGCAGACGTGCGCAATCCGGGGTGATCGCCAACACGGTACGGAATCGACGGTCCCTGATCAGCGCGCGCAACAGTCGCGTCAGCGTCGCCAGGTGAAAGCGCAGCGCGCTGCGATCGCCGATATCGCGCGCAAGCCGCCGCTTCACTGCCCCCAATCGCGGGGCGCGTGCGAATACCACGACCACATCTTTCATCCGTACAGCCGCGCGATGGTGCGTGGTGGCACGCCGACGAAATAAAGTGTCAGGCAGCCCAAATTGCGCAGAGACCGCCTATACCATCCCTGGCGCTTCCACTTTTCGGCCGAGGTCACCGCTGCCACGTCCAGGGGTACCAGCCGCCGGCGCCCTAGCCGCCGCACAAGGTCGACGTCCTCCATAAGTGGCAGCGGCTTTATTCCCCCCACCTGCTGCAACAGGTCACGGTGAATCAGCAGGCCTTGATCGCCATAGGGCAAGGCGAACAGCCAGCAACGCCAAGCGACCAGGCGTTCCAGTCGTCGCGCGCGCGGGTCATCGCTGTCCAGCATGAACCGATAGTACCCTGCGCGGGCCGTGGACGGGATGACCCTGCTCCATCCCGGGGCCAGCCGCGTGTCACCGTGCAGCAGCAGCAGCCAGTCACCTGTCGCGACCTTCACGCCGTGGGCCAGTTGCACTCCGCGCCCGCACGGTGCCTGCACCACTTTCGCCCCTAGCGAGGTCGCCAATGCCGCTGTTCCGTCGCGGCTGCCACCGTCGACCACCACCACCTCGTCGGCATCAGTGACCGAGACCAGAGTGGCAGCCAACGTGCCGACCACGTTCAGAGTGGGTATCACAACGGAGAGCATGTTCTCTTATTGTTCTTGACCGGCGGGTCGCGGGTTGCCAGTTTAGGTAAGCGAACGAACGAGGAACGCGAGCATGCGCGACGCCGAGGACCGTGGCAACATGCCCTCGCTTGCCCGAAAAGGGCGAGGAGCCGTCACCAATCCTCCGGTCCGTTTCGAAAGCCAGGTGATCAGGCCGTTCGACGACGGATGGGACACGCTG
>JBKPSV010000326.1:0-6534 GCA_046735215.1 Pseudomonadota bacterium
GCTGTTGCTGCCGCCATCGCCGCCCTTGACGCGGGCGAGACGCGCTATTCCGACGTACGGGGGCTGCCCGAGCTGCGTTGTGCACTCGCCGATTACCTGACCGATTTGCACGCCAAACCGGTGGGCGAGGAGCGCATACAGATCGCTGCCTCGGGCATGGCTGCGGTCGCCACAGCGGTCGCTGCCATCGTAAAGGCAGACGATCGCGTGGTGTTGCACAGCCCGGCCTGGCCCAACGTCGGCAACGCTGCCCGCGTACGCGGTGCACAGGTTGATGAGCTTGCCCTGACCGCGTCGGCCGAGGGCGGCTTCCGCATGGACTTCGACCGGCTCGACTCGATGCTCGGAGGCGCGCGCGCCTTCATCGTCAACAGTCCGAACAACCCCACCGGCTGGACCGCGACCCGCGACGAATTGCAGACCATCCTGGAGATCGCCCGACGGCGCGGCGTCTGGTTGATCTCGGATGAGGTGTATTCGCGCCTGGTGTATGACGGAGCACCTGCCGCGCCATCGTTGCTCGACATTGCCGAACCCAACGACCGGGTCATTGTCTGCAACAGCTTCTCCAAGACCTGGGTGATGACCGGCTGGCGACTCGGCTGGCTGGTCGTTCCCGAAGCCGCGCGCGATGCGATCACCGAGTTGGTCGAGGTGATGCATTCCGGTGTTGCGCCATTTATCCAGCACGCGGGCGTGGCTGCGGTGCGCGACGCTGACGCCATGTCGCACTTCCGCGAGCATTGCGCCAATGGCCGCGAACTTGTCGGCAAGGCGTTGTCCGGGATCAATCGCGTGCGCTATGCGGCACCCGATGGCGCCTTCTACGCTTTCGTCGGCGTGGAAGGCCTGACCGACAGTCTCGCTTTCGCCAAGCGGCTGGTGCACGAACAGAAGGTGGCGGTCGCACCCGGCATAGCCTTCGGTGACGCGGGTGAGGGATATTTGCGAATCTGCTTCGCACAGGCGTCGAACAAGCTTGAGTCGGCGATGGAGCGGCTGCGCGACGGGCTGCGTGCTCAGGCCGCCTGAGCAGATCATGCGACGCGCACGTGCACTGACAAGGCTGGGTGCGGCATTCATCGCTATGCTGATGCTGGCTGGCGCAAAGGGCTTTGCTGCCGACCTGACCATCGGCCGCGCCACGGAACAGAATTCGCTCGATCCGCAGTACTCCGATCTCGGTAACGACGCCGCGACCGCCGAAAACATGTTCGACAGCCTGATCGAATTTGATTCGAAGCTGCGAATCCACCCAAGCTTGGCGTTGTCGTGGACACTGCTCGACCCGCTGACCTGGGAGATCAACCTCCGTCCCGGCGTCACGTTCAACGATGGAACACCCTTCACCGGCGACGATGTCGCATTCTCGCTGAACCGTGCGCGCAATATACCCAACAGTCCCGGCCCGCTGGCCAGTTTCGTCCGCAACGTGCAGCAGACAGAGGTGGTCGACGCGCACACGCTGCGTATCCACACCGATCAGCCCACGCCGCTGCTGATGGACATGATCGGCCGCATCTTCATCGTCCCGGCGAAACTCGGCGCATCAGTGATCACAGAGGATTTTTCCTCCGGCCGCGCGATGATCGGTACCGGTCCTTATCGCCTTAAGCAGGCGATGCCGGGCGACCGCGTGGTTCTGGCCGCCAACCAAAACTCTTGGCGCGGCAGACCGGCGTTCGACACGGTGACACTCAAGTTCCTTGCAAACGCCGCCGCGCGCAGTGCAGCGCTGCTGTCGGGCTCGGTCGACGTGATCGAGCAGATCCCACCCTCCGACATCGCGCTGTTCCAGAACCGGCAGGACGTGTCGCTGTTCTCGGTGACGTCGACACGGATGATCTATCTCGCGATGGACCAGGGCCGCGACGATAGCCCGTTCATCACTGACAAGGATGGTGCGCCGCTAAAGACGAATCCGCTGAAGGATCGTCGCGTGCGGCTCGCGCTCTCCAAGCTGATCAATCGTCCCGCGATCGTCGAGCGTGTGGTGGCGGGCGCCGGCGAGCCAGCCGGACAGCTCGTCCCAGAGGGAATGGGGGGCTACGATCCATCGCTGCAGCCCGTGCCGTTCGAGCCGGATGGGGCAAAGAAGCTGTGGGCCGACGCCGGCTATCCAAACGGGTTCGGGCTGACGTTGCACGGCTCGAACAACCGTTTCCCCAATGATTCGCAGCTCACGCAGGCGATCGGCCAGATGTTCTCGCGCGGTGGATTGCGGGTGAACGGTGTCGAGCCGTTGCCGTACAATGTCTATGCACCCGGCGCCACCGCGCGCAAGTACAGCCTGTTCATCTTCAGCTATGGCAGTGTGGCAAGCAGTTCGCTGAACGGCCTGTCGGGTGTGTTGGCGACCTACGACAAGGACGCCGGCACCGGTTCGTTGAACCGCGCCCGCTACTCGAATCCGCAGTTTGATGCATTGCTGAAGCAGGCCGCGCGCGAGTTTGACGATGCCAAGCGCAACAGGCTGCTGGCGGATGCGACACGGGTAGCGATGGAGGACGCTGCCATTCTGCCGATCTATTGGCAGAAGCTGTATTGGGCAGCGCGCAAAGGCTTCATCGTCGATCCTGACCGAGGTGAGGCCACCGCCGCGAGATTCGTCTCACTGGCCAAGTAACAGCCTCCGCCGTAAGCTGTACGTCAGGCGCCCCATCTGGCGGAGAACATCATGCTGTCTATAGAACCTACCGGCGCGATCCTCGGCGCAACCATTCACGGCATCGACGCAAGAGAGATCGACGACGAACAATTTGCGCGCATTCTGCTCGCGCTCGGGCGGCACGGCGTTTTGCGGTTCCCCGATCAGCGGCTCGACATGGGGGACCTGCGCCGCTTCTCCGAGCGGTTCGGCGACATTCAGGGTCCCAGCATCGCTGAGAACGACGCCGCGCACGTCGGGACGCTGTCGAACCTGAAGGAAGACGGCAAATACATCGGCTCTCCGGATGCTGGCCAGGACTGGCACACCGACATGTCGTATCGCGATGTGATGGGTTTCGTGAACGTGCTCTACGGCATTCGCATTCCGCGCCGGAACGGCGTGCCGCTTGGCGGCACCGAGTTCTCCAACATGCACGCGGTCTATGATGCGCTTCCCGCCGATATCAGGACGCGGCTCGCCGAGGCAACCGCCACCCACGATTTCGAAAAATTCTGGGAGAACATGCGGCAGAACCATGCCAGCCAGCGTCCGCCGATGACCGACGAACAGCGGCGTCGACGTCCGCCGGTGGTGCATCCGTTATTCCTCACCCATCCCATCACCGGCCGGAAGGTGCTGTACGCCAATCCTGGCTACACCATACGGATCAACGAACTGCCGGAACGCGAAAGCGCCGAGATGCTGGAGTATCTGTTCACATTCCAGCTTGAGCCGCGCTTTCGCTACATCCACACTTGGTCCGAAAACGACCTTCTCGTGTGGGACCATCTCGGTACTATACATCGTGCCATCGCTGATTATGGTCCGGACGAGATCAGGCTCATGCGTCGCTGCCAGGTGATGGCAACCAAGGTGTTCGATCCGGGGTTCCTGCGACCTGTGCACGCTCTGATGACGGAGGCTGTGTGATGCGCTGGATCCGCTATACCACGCAGGGTCGGACTTCGTATGGCTCGCTCGACGGCACGACCGTGCGTGAAATCAGCGGCGCCCCCTGGGGCACGCATGAACCAACGGGCAAGACCTATGCGTTGAACGACGTGACGCTGGAAGTGCCGGTGGTTCCGCCGACCTTCTATGCCGCCGGCATCAACTACGCCGCGCATATCCGCGAGATGGCGGAGAAGCGCGGTGTGCAGCCGGTGTTTCCGGAGAAGGCCGATATCGGCTATCGCGCCAACAATGCGCTGATCGCGCATGACTGCGACGTGGTAATCCCCAAGGACGCCACGGAGAAGATCAATTACGAAGGCGAGCTTGTCGTGGTGATCGGCAAGCAGGCCAAACATCTGTCGAAGGCCGACGCCATGTCCTGCATCTTCGGCTACACGATCGGCAACGACGTAAGCGAGCGCACCTGGCAGCGCGGGGACCGCACCTTCTGGCGCGGCAAGAACACCGACACGTTCAAGCCGATGGGGCCGTGGATCGACACCGATGTGAACCTCGACGCGATGCAGACCGTCATTCGGGTCAACGGCCGCGAGGACCTGCGCTTCAAGACCAACGATATGATTTTCGACATCCCCACCTATATCGAGGCGATGACCCGCTACCTAACGCTGTATCCGGGCGACGTGATCTGGATGGGCACCGATGGCACATCGCCGGATCTGAAGCACGGTGATGTCGTCGAAGTCGAACTGACCGGTCTTGGTGTGCTGCGCAACCGATTTGTGCGGGCAACCTGACCGCTACGCCGCCAGCACATTAACCCGCTGTCGCAGCTCGTGAGATCGCGCTATGCGCGATGAGAGCGCTAATTGCTGGACAGGCGGAACCCGTTTGCGCAATGTCACGCTGACAGCCTGAACAGGCCTTGGGGGGGCCATGGAGCTGGCAGCTTGGCTGCGTGCCTTGAATCTCAGTCAGTATGAGACGGTATTCGAAGAGAATTCCGTCACGGCTGATCTGCTTCCAAGTCTGACTGCCGAAGATCTTAAGGATCTCGGCATCACGGCAGTCGGTCATCGCCGCCGGTTGCTTGATGCCATCTCGGCACTTCGTAACGACGCTGCTCCTCCGGCGCCCGCTAAAGCCGACGTGCAAAGCAATAACGATTACCACCAAAAGGCGAATTCGACTGCTGAGCGGCGCTATATAAGCGTAATGTTCTGCGACCTGGTTGAATTCACCAGGCTGTCTTCGCGCCTCGATCCGGAGGATCTGAGCGCGGTGATCCGCGGCTATCAAGCCTGTGTCGCGCGGACCATTGATCGTTTCGGCGGTTTCATCGCGCGCTACGTCGGCGATGGAGTGCTGATCTATTTCGGCTGGCCGGTCGCCCGCGAGGATGACGCGGAGCGCGCGGTCCGTGCCGCACTGGCAGTGATCAGTGAGATAACGCACACACTCATCGGCGAAAAACTGCGGGTACGCATCGGGATCGCAACCGGTCTGGTCGTGATCGGTGAGCAGATCGGCGCCGGCGAGGCGCGTCAGCAGACAGCGATCGGCGAGACTCCGAATTTGGCCGCTCGCCTCCAGGCGCTGGCGGGCGACAATGGTGTCGTCATCGACACGACCACTCGCAACCAGGTCGGCGGGCTGTTCGACTGTGCCAACCTCGGGTCCCTAAATTTGAAGGGCATACCGGGACCGGTGCAGGTCTGGCAGGTGCTCAAAGAGGTCGTGGTCAACAGTCGATTTGAGGCGTTGCACAGGGCAGCTCTGACACCCTTGGTGGGCCGCGACGAAGAGCTTGAGCTGCTGCTGCGGCGCTGGGCACAGGCGAAGAGCGGCGTGGGGCGCGTCGTGATGATCGCGGGTGAGTCAGGGATTGGCAAGTCGCGCCTGGTTGCCGAATTTGAAGAGCGGCTGAAGGGCGAGAACCATGCGCGGCTGCGCTACTTTGGTGCGCCCGATCGTGCCGATAGCCCACTCTATCCGGTCATCCGGCAGCTGATGTTCGCTGCTGAGTTCGATCGGCAGGATTCGGAACGGATGAAATGGCAGAAGCTGCGAGCTCTGCTGGGCCCTGATGCCACGCCGCAGGATCTAAGTCTCCTTGGCGATCTGCTTGGTCTGGCCTCTGACATGCCAGCATCGACCGAGATCAGTTCTCGGACGCAACGCGAACGAACGTTTGCCGCACTGTTGCGCCTGATGGAGAGGATGTGCCGCGATCAACCCTTGCTGATCGTGGTCGAGGACATTCATTCGGCAGATCCCACCACCCGCGATCTGGTGGATCTCGCGATCAGCCGTCTGACCGAACTGCCGATCCTTCTTGTCATGACATTTCGTCCTGACATTCAGCTGCCGTGGATCGGCCATGCCGGCGTCACACTGGTTACGCTGAATCGCCTCGACCGGAAGGACAGTGCGCGTCTCGCCGGCCTGCTGGCGAACGAACTGCCGCCGGTGCTGCTCAACCGCATCGCCATGCAGGCCGATGGAGTGCCGCTGTTCGTCGAGGAGCTGGCAAAGGACTGGTCGGAGCGCGCAAAGGATCCGGACAGCGCGCTGCAAACCATCGGTGTGCCGACAACGCTGCACGGATCACTGTTGGCGCGCCTCGATCGTCTGACTGAAGCGAAGCAGGCGGCACAGATTGGTGCGGTGATAGGACGCGAGTTTTCGTATGAGCTCATCGCCGCAATCGCCGGTTTGCCAGAGCCGGTACTCGTCGCAGGTTTAGAACAGCTGGTTTCAGCGGGGTTGACGCATTGCCGCGGTGAACCTCCTGCCGCCATGTATCGCTTTACTCACCAGTCGCTAAGATAGGCGACAGTAGGTGCTTGGAAGAATGACCGGACCAATTGAGGCATGCGCTTGATCGCGGCGAGCTGCCGCTCGATCTTGTCCCGCAGTGTTTCGCCTCGGCGGAGCGGAGCACGGGCTACGCCGGTGCGTTTCATGTG
>JBKPSV010000327.1:0-10447 GCA_046735215.1 Pseudomonadota bacterium
GCCCTGCCAGCTGATGCAACTCCCGCGAGCGTCGCCGATGCGCATGCTGTGCAGGACGCGGTCACCGCAGCACTCGGCAAGCCGGTGGCTGCGTTCAAGGCAATGGCACCGGCCAACGGCGAACCGACACGCGGCGTGATATATGGTGATACGATCCACACCTCGCCGGCGCGAGTGCCCGCTGCGCTCGTGCCGCAATGCGGCGTCGAGGGAGAGGTCGCGTTCATATTTCGTCGCGACTTTCCGCCGCGCGCGGCCGCGTATTCACGTGACGAGGTCACGGCCGGCGTGGATGCATGCGTGGCCATCGAGTTGGTGACCAGCCGGTATCGCAACCCTGACGCCACGAACCTGGAGAAGCTGGCCGACAGCATCAGCAATGGCGCCTTTGTCCATGCCTCACCTGCCAGCGACTGGCGCGGGCTGGAGTTGGGCAAACTGAAGGTGACCCTGACCGTCAATGGCGCGACGGTGCTGGAACAGGCCGGCGGTCACGCAACGGGCGATCCGCTTGGCGTTGCAGTTGTGCTGGTCAACATGTGGCGGGACAAAGGTGGCGTGCGTGCCGGCCAGTTCGTTACCTGCGGCTCTTACACCGGCTTGCGCTACCTCAAGCCAGGGGATGTCTGCGGAGTTCGGTTCGAAGGCCTGGGTACAGCAGAGGTGACGTTCATCACGCACTGAAGACGCCAGCAGATGTTTTCGGAGCTGGCCGCACGAGGAAGTCGACGAGTGAGCGTACCACCCACGCCGCCACTGCATCTGGTGCTCATCCGGGGTGATCCAGACAGTGATCAACGCGCTGAAGCGGTGCAGTGACTATTGAGCCGCCGTCAGTTCCTGCTGCACCACGCCAAGCAGCCGTGCCTGTAACGCGTGATCCGCTTCGAGTGCCCTGGCGCTGCCTTCATACGACACCTGGCCATTCACCAGCACGTAGGCGCGATCGACGATCGGCAGCACCGTCTCGGCGTGATGCTCAACGATGATCATCGCGACCCGGCGGCGCAGACGCACCAGTGCATCCATGACCTCTTGTACAATCGACGGCGCAAGTCCTTCGAACGGTTCATCCAGCAGGATGAGCTTGCTCGGCACCGTCAGCGCCCGTGCGATCGCCAGCATCTGCCGTTCGCCGCCCGACAGGCTTTCGGCGCGCGCCCGGTTGAGCAGGCGAAGCTTGGGGAACAGCTCAAAGATCTCGTCGAACGAGGCGCCCCCCGGGCGCGCGGCAATCCGCAAGTTCTCCATCACCGTCAGATTCGGAAACAGCCGTCGACCTTCAGGGACGATCGAGATGCCGCAGCGGTTGATCTCATACGACCGCGCCTGCGTGATATCGGAGCCCTCCATCACGATGCGACCGGCGCTCTTGTGCGCGGTTCCGGTAATGGCGCGCAGCATCGTGGTCTTGCCCACGCCGTTGCGCCCCAGCAGCGCCACCGCCTCCCCCTCGTGCACGACCATATCGATATCGGTCAGCACCAGGCTCCCGGCATAGCCAGCGCGGACCTTCTCCAAGACGAGCAGTGGCTTCACCGGCGCGGCGCGCGGCGGCTCGACTGACACCGTCGGCCGTGGCCCACCGCCGCGTGCAGTCCCCATATAAGCCGTGATGACATCTTGATTGCTTGCGACCTCAGCCGGTTTCCCGTCGGCGATCACCCTTCCTTGGTGCAGCACCGTGATGCGATCGGACAGCGCCAGCACGCGGTCAATATCGTGCTCGATCAACAGCACGGCGTGGGTGGCCGCAAGCTGGCGGATCAGTGCACCCACCACTTCGCGATCCGCCTCGGCCAGCCCGGCCAGCGGTTCGTCAAGCAACAATAGCTTCGCATCTGTGGCGAGCGCGATCGCGATCTCCAGCAGACGCTGCTCGCCATGCGACAGATTGGCACAGGGTTCCGCCGCGCGGTTATCCAGCCCTACTGCAGCAAGCAATGACCAGGTGTTGGCGTTGACCTCTTCCAGCCCATAGGCGTCCCGCCACAGTGCGTTCTGCTGTGGGCTCTGTGCCTGCACCGCGACACGCACGTTCTCGAAGGTCGTCAGGTTGCGGAACACGCTGAGAATTTGGAAGGAGCGGCTGAGCCCCAGGCGAATCCTGCGATGCACTGGCAGAGAGGTGATGTCGTGGCCGGCGAAGCGAATTTCGCCGGCATCGGCCCGCAGCAGACCGGTGAGCATATTGAAGAAGGTGGTCTTTCCCGCGCCGTTCGGCCCTATCAGGCTGTGAAGGCAAAACGGATGCACGTCGAGGTGCACGTCGCCAGCAACGATCAGCGAGCCGAATCGCTTGTGCAGACCGCGAACCTCCAGCACCGGCTTGCCCGCGTCCAGATGTGCATCCCCGCCGCCGCGATATGGTTCGATCTGCGCCGGGCGAGGCGGTATTCCGCGGCGGGTCAGCGTCCAGTCGTCACGACCAAACAAGCGCAGCACCAGGCCTTGCATGCCCTCCGGTGAGGCGAGTGCGAACACCATGATGATAGGCGCGAACATCAGCCACCAGCTTTCGGTGATCGCGCTCAGCCGATCCTGCAGCAGCGTAAAGGCGATCGCGCCCCATAGCGGCCCGAGAAACTGGTGCACGCCGCCCAGCACCGTCATCAGCAGCGCGTCGCCCGCATGCTGCCAACCCAGGTTGTCGGCATAGGCGCCGCGCAGCATTAGGGCGAGCAACGCTCCGGCATAGCCGATCAGGCCCCCCATGATGACGAACGCTTCAAACTTAAGGCGGAAGGTCGAGTACCCCAGGCTCTGCACGCGTTGCTCATTGTCGCGCATCGCCTGCAATGCGCGACCGAACGGCGCATGGGCGATCCGCCATAGCAGCCACATACCCAGCGTCACCGTGACGACTGTGAACACGTGGAACGACCAGTCTCCCACCAGCCATGGTCGTGGCACGCCCTGCAGCCCGTTCTCACCACCCGTGAGGTCGGTCCACTTGTAGGCGAGTTCGAAAGCGATCTGCGAAAACGCAAGTGTAAGCAAGGAGAAATACAGGCCGCGCCGACGCAGGATGATCAATGCGATCGCGGCCGCTAGCACCAACGAGAATGCAACCGCGAACACCAACGCCTCAGCTTCGTTGTGCAGGAAACTGCGCATCGAGATCGCGACGGCGTAGCTGGCACACCCGAAGAACACCGAGGCGCCGAACGGCACCAGCCCGGTATATCCGACCAGCAGGCTCACCCCGGCGCCATACAGCGTGTAGATCGCGATTTGGGTAATTAGACTCACCGGCGCACCGATCGCATCCCACGCCAGCGTCAATGCGACCAGGACGAGCAGAACCCACAGAACGGGATGGC
Source organism: Pseudomonadota bacterium (assembly GCA_046735215.1). Lineage (GTDB taxonomy): Bacteria > Pseudomonadota > Alphaproteobacteria > Acetobacterales > Acetobacteraceae > JAMXLO01. The sequence continues at coordinate 3,324 of JBKPSV010000327.1, forward strand.
GGAGCAGGTTCACGTACTTCCCTCTCCCCTCGCGGGAGAAGGATAGGGGGAGGGGGGCTTGGGATAGACGGCACTGTCCCCTCCCCCTGACCCCCTCCCGCGAGGGGAGGGGGGACGCAGCCCCCTAGCTTTCATTCAAACCGCTCCCAGCGCTCGCCCAGCAGGCCGCGCGGACGCACCAGCAACACTGCGGCCATGAACACGTACATCATGGCCGTGGCGGCATCAGGCTGAAACTGAATAGTCAAGGCAGTGACCACGCCAACGAGTAATCCGGCAATCACCGCGCCGGCAAACGAGCCGAGGCCCCCGATCACCACCACCACGAACGCCGGCATGATGGCGTTCTGCGACATCGATGGGATAACAGTCCACAGCGGTGCCGCGAGTACGCCGGCAATACCGGCGAGACAGCAACCCAGACCAAACACGGCGGTCAGCACCCGCGGCAGACGGATGCCAAGCAGCCCGACCATCTCAGGATCGCGCGAACCTGCACGCAGGATGCGGCCATACGGAGTGAACTGCATGAAGGCCCACAGCGCGATCAGCAAGACGACCGTCGTGACGAACACCGTCAGCCGGTACTTGGTGATCAGCACGGGACCCCAGAGATAGATGCCGGACAAAAATGCCGGCTGGCTGAATGGCTGACCTATGCCCCCGTAAACCAGGCGCAACAGCGCCTCGATCATCAGCGCCAGCGCAAAGGTAATGATCAGACTAACTAGCGGTTCCTTGTCGTAGAGCTGCCGTATCAATATTCGCTCCACCAGCATGCCGACGACACCCACCAGCAGCGGTGCCAGCAGCACACCAGGCCAACCGAGATATTGCTGCAGGGTCAGGGCGAAAAACGCACCGAGCGCGAAGAAATTACCGTGCGCAAAATTGACGATCCCCAACAGCCCAAAGATGATCGAGAGCCCAATGGCGATCAGCACGTAGAGGCCACCGAGCACCAGCCCGATGGCCACTTGTGAGAGTATAACGTCCAGCACGTCGGGTTCAGGTCATATGGCAGCCGTTCGCTTCCGGCGAGCCGAACACCTTTTCCAGGTCCGCCAGGTTCTCCGGAACGACGCCCTTTACATCGAAATAATCCCACTTGTCGGTGATCTTCGGTTTGGTCTGCACCACCAGGTTCCGCAGCAGCATCTGGTGATCGCCCTTGCGCCAATAATATGGGTTGGTGGCAGAGCCGCCCTTCCAGCTCTCCAGGCCGTTGATGATTGCTTCGGTCTCTGTCGACTTCGCCAATTCGATCGACTCGAACAGCGACTTTGCGGCAATCCAGCCCATCCACGCCTTGTCCGCTGCCGGCTTGCCGTATTTCTTCAAATAGCCGGCGGCGAATGCCTTTTCCTCGGGTGGGTTGTTCGCGTTGTCATACCACCACAGCGCCGTATAAAGCCCAGTCGCCGCCTCTGGTCCGACCGCCCAGATATCGGTATCGCCGATGGCGATCTCGCAGATTGGGATCGAACCTTTCATCCCCATCTCGTTCCACTGCTTCAGGAACGTCGAAAGGTCGCCGGCCGGGACGCCACCCAGGATCATATCCGGCTTCGCCTGTCTGATCTTCAGAATGAACGAGCTGTAGTCTGGAGTGTTCAACGGCACCACGTCGTCCCCAGCGATGGTGCCGCCGGCCTGCGCCAGGATCTGTTTGAACGACTTGGCGATATCCTGGCCGAACGCATAGTTGGCAGTAAGGAAGTACCACTTCTTGCCGTAACCCATGATGTACGGCGCAAACATCGCGGCCTGCACGGCAACGGGTGTGTTCAGCCTGAACGTGTAATGGTTACAGTTCTTGCCGCTGATGTCAGTCGCCGCTGCATTGTTGCATACGAAAGGAACCTTCAATTGTGCCGCCGTCGCCTGCTCGGCCAGCGCGTTGGAGCTGAGCGAGCCGCCGAGTATCGCGACGACCTTGTTCTCCTGCACCAGCCTCTGCATGTTCTGCTGCGAGCCTTGTGGTGACGGTTCGTCCAGCCAGATCAGCTCCGCCGGCTGGCCCATGATCTTGTTGCCGCGCTCCTCCAGCGCCAGATAGGTGCCATTCGCCAGGTATTCGGTCTGTGCGGCGATATCGCCGGTCTTTGCCAGCAACAGCCCGATTTTGATCGTGTCGGCTGCCCTTGCCGTCGCGATGAAAGGTTTGGCAAGCGGCGTTGTGGCAAGCGCCGCCGCTCCGAGCAGCGCGCGGCGGCGCGGCACGACAAGTCCAGATGATCGGGCAGACATGGTTCCTCCGTTGGTCCGACTGGGCCTCTACCTATTCGGCCGCAGCCTGACAAGCGCGCGCATAATCGAGCAGCGCGCCATCCGGCACCGGTTCGATCGGCCGGAAGTCGCGATGCGCGATCCATTCCGGTCGGGTCGGCGTGCGGATGTAGTTGGAGACGGCGTTCAGCGTCAGATAAACGATCTTGCGCGGATAGGGTGTGATATTGCCGGCCGAACCATGCACCAGATTGCCGTGGAACATCAGCACGGCGCCCGGCCTGCCGGTGGGCGTAACAATGCCGCCCTGCCGTACCAGCCGCTCGACGGTCGGGTTGTCCAGCGTCCACAATGGGTAAGATGTGGTGGACACGTCGTGTCCCGCCTTCAGCACACCTTCCTTATGGCTGCGCGGTACGAGCATCAACGGACCGTTGATGGGCAGCACCTCGTCCACGAACACTGAAATGTTCATCGCCCGCGGCTCGGGCATGCCGTCGTCCCGCGCCCAGGTGCCGTAGTCCTGGTGCCACTGCCACACCTCGCCATCGAACGCCGATTTCGCGTTGATCTGAACTGATGCATATACAGCGCTTCGCCGAAAACCTGCTCCACCGGCCGAATGAGCCGCGGATGTTCGCCAAGCAGACGAAACGCCTCGTTATATGTATGTGCGGCGAATGCGGTGCGCGGCGACCCCGTTTTCTCGCGCCAGATCTCCTTGCGTTCGGTGCGGAAGATTGCCTCCGCCTCGCGGCGGAGCACGCCGATCTCTTCGGCCGAGAAGAGATCGGGAAGGAACAGATAGCCTTCCCGGTCGAACTGCTGCAGCTGTTGGCGGGTCAGAGTCATTGCCGTTGCCTTCTGCCTGTCGTCATGACGGTAGGTCAGGTCGCAAGGTAGCCGCCGTCGACGTAAAGTTCTGCGCCGGTGATATAAGATGCCTCGTCCGAGGCAAGGAACAGCACGGCGTTGGCCACTTCATCCACCTCGCCGGCGCGGCGCAGCGGCACGCCCTGCAGCATCTTTGCCCGCACTTCGGGATCGGCGGTCGCACCCGAGGTGCGCATCGGTGGCATTATCCCTGGATGCACCGAATTGGCACGGATGCCGTCACGTCCAAACTGCACCGCTGTCGATTTGGTTATCGTCCGCACCGCGCCCTTCGACGCGTTGTAGCCCATGTGCGTCATGGTCTGGCCGGTCACGCCGGAAATCGACGAAAGATTGACGATCGACCCGCCACCAGCCTGCTTCATCGCCAGCACGGCATGCTTGGTGCCCAGGAACACGCCGCGCGAGTTCACCGCCATTAGCCTGTCCCACGCTTCGGTGTCCAACATGTCGGACACCGCACTACCACTGATGCCGGCGTTGTTCACCAGGATATCAACCTTGCCGTACTTTTGCACGGTCGCATCGACCACGGCCTTCCAGTCGGCCTCGCTGGTGACATCAAGGCGCATGAATTCGGCGGTGCCATTGGCGCGCGTGATGTCCGCAGCGACCTGCCGGCCTTGATCCTCCAGCATATCGGCGATCACCACCCGGGCACCTTCGCGGCCGAACCGGCGTGCGGTTGCAGCGCCCATGCCGGACGCGGCACCGCTGATAATCGCCACCTTGCCTTCCAGGCGCATGTTTGGTTCCTCCCGAACACAGCGTCCCGGCATCGTTGGCTGGAGCCGACCGTCAGTCAACCGTGCACCACTCGCTGCGATCAGCGAAACCCAGCCTTTTGCAAACCATCCAGAACGTGATCTCGCGCCTCCGGCGTGCCGAATTGATTGGCGAACGGCGGGCGTCGAGGAGAGGCCATAGACGCCTGGTGATCGCCCGTTCGTTGTCTGCGTCGTGCTGTCGGCCCAATGCAGCATAGGCAGCGGCAAGCATGGGATGCGTCAGCATTTGAGTATTGCGTCCCGGACTGCGGGAAGGGCCGCGTGCGCCAGCATCGACAGCCTCGCTGTACTGCTGAAGCAGGTAATACGCCATGCACAGCCTTGCGGCCGCAGGGCCGTTGGCTGAGTCGAAACGAAGAGCGCCCTCCAACCATGGCAGCGCATCCGCGGGCCTGCCGGCCATACCAGGAAGGCCCCACGGGCGCCGTAGCTTTCAACGCCACTCGGATTGATCTCCAACGCGCGGTCGATCTGCGCCAGCGCGAGGTCGAATGCTTCCGATAGAGTGCGATCTGGGCCATAACGTTATAAGCCCGCGTGGTGCAGGATCTAATTCCAAGGCCTTCAGGGCCAGCGCTTCCGCTCGCTTGAGCTCCCGCTCGCGGAATTCGGCCCAGCCTGATGTGACCGAAAAATAATGCGAAGCGGCCAGTGCAGCATAGGCGTCGGCATAGTTGGGATCGAGGTCTATGGCGCGCTTGAAGAGTTCGATCGCCTCGTCATTGTCGTCGCGGGTTTCCTGGGAGAATACTTCGCGCCCACGCAAAACATACTCGTATGCCGCAAGTTTGGTCGTTGGTTTTGCCAGTGCACGCCCCTGCTCGAAGCGCGCGAGCTTGACCGCCGCTGCTCCCACGACGTGTTTGGCTATTTTCTCTTGTACGGCAAAGAGGGTGTCGACCTTGGTGTCGTATGTCTCCGACCAGACGAGGCATCCTGACGTCGCCTCGGTCAATTCGACGCTGACCCGAATGCGATTTTCGGCGCAGCGGATGCTGCCCGCGGGCAGATAGCGCGCCCTAGCGCACGCCCGATTTCGGCAGGCGATGCGTTCGAATTTTTGAACCGAAAGCTGGCCGACTTCGAGATGACGAGCAGGTTCGGGAAACGACTGAGGGCCGTGATGACGTCTTCCGTGACGCCGTCGCTGAAGAAGCCATGACCGGCTTCTGCCGACAGATTCTCAAAAGGCAGCACTGCCACGGAGCGCCGTCCGGCGAGGTGAGCGGGCGCGGCAAGAGTAGCCACTTCGACCGGCTTGGGTGCCCATCCGCATGCAGTAACAAGCTGTCCTCGGTACTGCGCGACGGTGGTCATTGGCTGGTCGTCGGTGGGCAGGTCGCGCGCGAAGACGCCGGAAAAATCGTGGGCAAGGGAAACATGCGCGCGCAGATCGAGCAGGTAGGCAAGAACGTTGACGCCTGTCTGAAGGCCGGTGGCGCGAACGTCAGCGACGTTGTCTTTAGCGTGACACGCAGCACGGCGCTTGCCGAATTCGATAAACACACCGATCTGGCCCAGCGCTATTTTGGGCCGCCTTCGCCGAAGAGCCTGACGGTCCAAACAGAGCAATTGCCCAGTCCAGACTACTTGCTGCAGGTCGAAGCCTACGCCGAGGTCAAGTAAAGCGCCCGGGGCGCGAACGCCTTCTGAGCCCATCCTCTGTTCGGTGAGACTGACGGCGGCGCCGCTGCTTGGCTGCCGCCGCCGGACATTGCACCATGCACCCCAGGAGACCTGGAGATTTCCAATGGCCCATCGTGGCATGAAGTTCGGCATCTTTCTGGCGCCGTTTCATCGCGTCGGCGAAAACCCGACGCTGGCGATGAACCGTGATATCGAGCTGCTCGAGTGGTTGGACTGGCTGGGCTACGACGAGGCCTGGGTTGGCGAACATCACTCCGCCGGATGGGAGCTTATCGCGGCACCAGAGTTGATCATCGCCGCCGCGGCGGAGCGGACGAAGCACATCAGACTGGGCTCGGGCGTCACCAGCCTGCCGTATCATCACCCGCTGATGGTAGCGCAGCGCTGGGTGCAACTCGACCACATGACGCGCGGGCGAGCGATGTTGGGCTGCGGACCCGGCGCGCTGACCTCCGATGCCTACATGCTGGGCATCGAGCCTTCGACCCAGCGGCCCCGCATGCTGGAGGCGATGGACGCAATCATGCGTCTGCTGAAATGCGAGGAACCAGTGACGATGAAGACCGACTGGTTCGAGATGAACGATGCCCGCCTGCACCTCGCGCCATACAGCGATCCGTGCTTCGAGATCGCGGTGGCCAGCACCATCACACCCTTCGGTATGATCGCGGCCGGCACGCATGGTGTTGGTGTGCTGTCGATCGGTGCCGGCCTGCCTGGCGGACCCGAGGCGCTGGCCAGCCAATGGAAGATCGCGGAGGAGGCGGCCGCAAAGAACGGCAAGACGATGGACCGCAGGAGCTGGCGCGTCGTGGTCAATGCGCATATCGCCGAAGAGGACGAGAAGGCGCTGGCCGAGGTGGAGAAGGGCGAGCGGATCGAGACGGTTACCTATTTCGAGGATACGTTGGGCCGCCCGCCTGGCCGTGCGGATGATCCGCTGAGAGACGGCGTAAGTATGGGTACTACCCTGGTCGGGTCGCCGGAGACAGTTATCAAGGGTATCAACCGACTGCTCGAATACAGCCAGGGCGGATTCGGCGGTATCCTGTTCCGTGCACACGAGTGGGCGAATCGCGAGCAGACATTGCGCAGCTACGAACTGTTCGCCCGCCACGTCATGCCGCACTTCCAGGGATCGCTTGGTCCCATCATCGGTTCCAATGCATGGGCCCGCGAGAACCGCAAGCAAGTTTTTGGTTCGACACCGGAAGCTGTGCGGCGTGCATTCACTGATTTTGGCCACGCTGTGCCCGAGGAATATCGCTCGCGAACCATTGGTGCGCGCGACACCGACTCCTCACGATAGCGAAACCGAGATAACGGCAAACCGGTTGCAACTTACACGTTCGAGCAACTTATGATTGACAATGAGGAATGAGCAGCCAAAAAGGGAGAAAGGGGTTGCTCATCCTACAATTTATAGTAGATTGCGATTCGGTTACACGATCATTGCGCGAATCGTAATGAACGCGAGCTAATTACTCGCGAGCTGCCTAGAGCAGTCTAGCATCGGGCCTTGGGGATGAGGCATGCCAACTGTCACCGTTGCCGGCGCAAACAACC
>JBKPSV010000328.1:0-26254 GCA_046735215.1 Pseudomonadota bacterium
GGAAATACGTTGGAATCCCAATTGATCATGAACGCATCGGCATACCGGCCGGCGGCAATCAGCCGGATATATTCCGGGACCGGAGTATGGGCAGGGCATGCCCACTGGCAGTCGACCACCTTGTGAAAGTAGTCGGGGTTCCGAATGTCGGTAGGCTGCAATCTGGACTCCTCTCCCGGCCCGCGGCCATGGGCTTGTGGGCGCGCTGGCTTCTGAAGCCCTGCGCGCCGTGCGTCAACCATTCTAGCGGCAGGGCTGCCTGGTCACAAATGGGATGCCGCTACCCGGATTTCAGCAATGCTTCCGCACCGGCGATAGCCCCGAGGCGCGCTGGGTTACGGCCAACGCAAGCGCATCGCGCACCGCTGTCGCAGAGGCTGAAGCCGTCGGAAACATTGTCAGCCAGTCCAGTGCCTGATCGCGTGCAGCAGCGGCCGCCACCAGGCGCTTACGAATAACCACCGCATAGAACTCCGAGATTGCCTGCAGGGCCAACCAGCAATCAGCTTGGCGAGCAAGGTCTATGATACGGGCTGCAGACGCTTGCCGCGGACCAGCTTGCCCATCCATTGCATGGACAAGGATGTTGGTATCGAGGGTAAAGCGTTCATCGCTCGTGCAGGCTGTCGCGATCGAGCCGCCCCGCGCCGACATTCCACCCCTCCTCCATTTGACGCTTCGTCCGCTCCCATGCCGCCTCCTGCTCGGGAGTCAGCACGCGCCACCCGGGCGACCGGCTTGCCGTTGCGGGTGATGACGAATTCCTCGCCCCCCTCGACCTCGCGGATGCAGCGGGCGAACGACTGGTAGCCTCCCGCAAGCTCACTGTTTTGGTCATGTAAGAGATGTAGCGCGCGCCGTGCTACACGAAAAGGTCAGATTCGGGTGAAGCCGTTGGCGGTCCACTCTTCGCTGCCACGCCGTGGTGGGTGGTGAACAGCCATCCGGATCATAGCGACGCTTGACGGCGAGCAGGCGCGCGTAGTTCCGACCGAAGCTGCGCGGTGCCAATCCGGGTCCGCGTAGCTGGCCTCCGACACGTAGGACCCGGCGCCTGGCACCAGCTCGCGCAAAACGCCGGCCGCTGCGGTGATCGCTGCAGCATTGCGATGAGCGACAGCAAGGTCGGGGCTGGCGCCTGGCATGCCAAGATGCGCGGGTGGGCCGGCGGGGGCGATGATCGCCAGAGCGAAGGCCTCGGTGATCGCCGGATTCAATGCAGTGTCGCGTGCGGCGACCAGTACATTGGGCGACGCACGCCCTACACGTAGCACCAGCACTTGTGGTGGTCGACCGACGGCCTGATTCAGCTCATCCCAGGCGGCTCTTTCGGCAAGTCGGCACCGCCGGGGCAGACCCGCCGCGCGATGGCGGCCCATGCCGGTTGACCGACGGCGGACATCAGTGCCAGCGCTCCCGTTCCTTTCGCCGCGGACCCGCGACCGAACCTGGTGGTCAACGCGTCATGGCCGCATGGTGAACCGCGATTCCCCGGGCGTGCGCAATGGAGCCGCCATGTTCGCGAAGTCGCACAGGAGCCGTCGCGTCTCGCGTGGGTCGATCACCTCTTCGACCCAGAATGGCTCGGCCGTGCGGAACGGCGAACGCAGCCGGTTCAGTCGCGCCTCTATCTCATCCATCTTGGCCTGCGGGTCGGGCGCGGCGTCGATCTCGGCGCGATAGGCCGCCTCGATACCGCCTTCCAGCGGCAAGGAGCCCCAGCTTGCCGAGGGCCACGCGTAGCGGACGCAGAGATGGCTGACCGGTTGGTGCCCCAGGCCGCCAACACCATAGCAGTTGCGCACCACGATGCTGCACCAAGGCACGGTGCTCTGGTTGATTGCCGACAACGCTCGCACGCCCCAGCGGATGACGGCACTGCTTTCCGCCGCGAGTCCCACCTGAAAGCCCGGGCAATCCACCAGGTGCACAATCGGCAGGTGGAAGGTCTGCGCCATATCGACGAAGCGGATGATCTTGTTGCACGCATCCGCGGTCCAGGCACCGCCGTGGAACAGCGGGTCACCGGCCATGATTGCGACCGGCCAGCCGTCCAAACGGCAGAACCCGGTGATGATCGGCCGGCCGAACAGCTGCCCCATCTCGAAGAAGCTGCCCTTGTCCACCAGCGCCTCGATGATGCGGCGCATGTGATAGGCCTGCTTTTTCACGCGTGGCACGGCGGCGATCAGGAACTCATCCCGCCGCTCGGGATTATCCCAGCCTCGCACCCGTGGCGGCAGGTCCCAGATCGAACTCGGCAAATAGGACAGGAAGCGGCGAACTGCATCGAACGCCTCGTCCTCGGTATCGACCGCGTGGTCCACCGCGCCGCAGGCAAGCTGGACTTCCCAGCCGCCGAGCTCCTGCTTGGTGCGGGGCTCGCCCAATCGCTCCACCACCGGTGGGCCCGCGACAAACACGGCGGCGATATCCTTCACCATGACCGAATAGTGGCTGGCGGCCAGTCGGGCTGCGCCAAGACCGGCAACCGATCCGAGCCCCAGCGCCACAACCGGCACCGCACCCATATTGTTTGCCACGAGGTCGAACGACGTCGTCTCCGATAGCCCGCCCGGCAGGTTGGCGCGGCCCGTCGTTTCGATCGTCTTGACCGAACCACCGCCGCCGGAGCCCTCGATCAACCGGATGATCGGCATGCGGAATTGCGCCGCAATCTCTTCCGACATCTTCGGCTTGCCCTTGATCGAGGCATCGGCCGAGCCGCCGCGCAGCGTGAAATCGTCGCCGGCGATCACCACCGGCCGACCATCAACCTTGCCACGACCGAACACGCAGTTCGCCGGCATGAAAGCGATGATGTCGCGACTGTCCGCGTCATATGTGGCCTTGCCGGCGGTCGCACCGATCTCGTGGAAGCTGCCGTCGTCGAGCATTCGGTCGATGCGCTCGCGTACGGTAAGCCGGCCACCGGCATGTTGGCGTGCGACGCGATCCGGGCCTCCCAGTTGCCGCGCCAGTGCGATGCGCGCGCGGAGTTCGGCGAGTTCCGGCTCCCAGCCGATTGGCTCGGTCTGCTGTGGTCGCGGCAGGGCGGCGTCGTCGGGCATTGCAACTCTATCCTGGATGGCGGGGCAAGCGACGCTATGGCACTGGCACCGTGCCTGCAACGTCAGGACGCAACGGCGCCGTTCGGTTGACGACCTGCGCCGCTGATCGTCACAGTCGGCGCCGATCAGGAGAGTTAGCATGCGGATCTGTGTGTACGGCGCCGGGGCGATCGGCGGCCATCTTGCGGTGCGCCTTGCGCGTGGTGGCGCGGATGTGTCGGTGCTGGCGCGCGGCGCGCATCTCGCTGCCATCCAGCGCAACGGTCTGACGGTGCACACGACCGAGGGCCAGTTGAATGCGCGCGTTCTGGCGAGCGACGATCCGAAGTCACTCGGACCGCAGGATGCTGTGCTGGTTACGGTGAAGGCGCCGGCGTTGCCCGCGATCGCCGCGGGAATTGGACCGCTGCTCAAACCCGACACGTCGGTTGCTTTTCTGATGAACGGTATTCCCTGGTTCTACTTCCATGGCATCGGTGGCGAACTTGAAGGTCGCCGCTTGCCGAAGATCGATCCGGGCGATGCGCTGTGGCGCGCCGTCGGCCCCGAGCGGGCAATCGCCGGCGTGGTGTATGCGGCCAGCACGGTGATCGAGCCAGGCGTGATCGATCTGGAGAACGCCAATCCACGTGTCGTGCTGGGCGAACCGATGACCGGGAATCGCAGCGGGTGCAGGCGATCGCAGCGCATATCAACGGCGGCGGCATGCAGGCGATCGTGAGCGCAAAGATCCGCGACGAAATCTGGAACAAGCTGCTCGGCAATCTCGGCAATGGACCGCTTTGTGTGCTGACGCAGGTCAGCATGCAGCGGCTCTACGAGGAGCCGCTGTGCGTCGATGCGGCACTGCGGGTGATGCAGGAGGCGCAGGCGGTGGCGAATGCACTCGGCGCGCACCCGAGCGGCAACCACGACAAGCGGATCGCGCATAGCCGCGGCATCGATCATAAGCCGAGTATTCTGCAGGACCTGGAACTCGGCCGTCCTATGGAGATCGACGGCATCTTCGATGCGCCGTTGGAACTCGCGCGTATGGTGGGCGTGCCGACACCGACTCTTGACCTGCTGGTGGCGATGGCGAAGGTGCGCGCGCGGGCGGCAGGGCTTTATTGACGGAGGCTACGACCATGGAAATGCGAACGTTTGGGCGGACCGGTCTGCAGATTTCGATTCTCGGCTTTGGCTGCGGCGCAGTGGGCGGACTGATGGTCCGCGGGACGCCGGAGGATCAGGAGCGAACGATTGCGCGCGCGATCGAGGCGGGGGTCAATTATTTTGACACCGCCGCCATGTATGGCAATGGCGAGTCTGAGAAAAACCTCGGGCGTGTATTGGCAAAGCTGAAGCCGAACGTCGTCGTGGGCACTAAGGTGCGCATCCCGTCGCGGGATTTTGGCCGTATCGCTGCGGCGGTAACCGAATCACTCGATGCAAGCCTGAAGCGCATGGGATGCGAGCAGGTGGACATCTTCCATCTGCACAATGCGATCACGGTGAATGGCGGCGGCGAATCGCTGTCGGCGAAGACCGTGCTTGATGAGGTGGCGCCGGCTTTCGAGAAGCTGCGTGAACAGGGCAAGCTGCGGTTTCCTGGTATCACCGCGGTTGGTGATACGGCGGCGCTGCACCAGGCGATCGACTCGCGCGCGATGTTTGCGGCGCAGGTCAGCTACAACATGCTGAACCCGAGCGCGGGCGAGGCGCTGCCGCCCAACTACCCAGCGCAGGATTATGGCCGGATGTTCGACCACACGCAGGCCGCCGGCGTTGGCGTTGTGGGTATTCGCGTGCTTGCCGGTGGCGCACTGAGCGGCACGGCCGAACGTCATCCGATTGCCAGCCCGCCGCCCGATCCGATCGGCTCGGCCAATTCGTATGATGCCGACCTGCACCGGGCGCAACGGCTCATGCCGTTGGTGCAGCAGGGGCACGCGGCCAACCTGGCGGAGGCAGCAATCCGCTTTGCAATCAGCAACAAGGCGATGGGCACGATCCTGGTCGGGATGGCGACGCCGGAGCAGTTCGATCAGTCGCTCGCGGCGGTGAACAAGGGGCCGCTACCACAGGTGGCACTGGAGACCCTCGCTGTGCTGCAACGCGCGTTCGTTGGCGAGGAGCGATAAACCGAGCCCGCTTGATATCGTTTGACCTAGCGCATCCGTCCGTTACAATCCCTTACAAGATAAAGAGAAGCGCAGGGAAACGGCACTAGGCCACGTCGCGGAAACATAGCGATGCTGCACGTTCGTCTTGATTGTGGCGATCGCAGCATCGCGTCTCTTGCCAGTGTCTCCAACCCCCTGCGGATCGAGGAAACGCGGGAGGGAGAACGTCGTGACGCAAACAATAGAGAAGTTGCTTCAGGCCGTTGCAACGATCCGGCCTATACTCCTTACCGATGCTGAGACTGCCGAAGCCGAGCGAGCGCCGACCCCAACGGCGTATCAGGCCATGCACGACGCGGGGCTTTTTGCGATGCTTGCGCCAAGACGATATGGCGGTTTCGAACTGCCTCTTGGTGACAGCATGCAGGTCTGGGAGGCGGTGGCCCGCATCAGTGCAAGCGCAGCTTGGAACCTGGTTATGAATCAGGCCATCGCCAACTATGCGGCGTGGCTGCCGGAAGCCGGCGTGAAGGAGTTGTTTGCGAATGGCGTGCCCACTGTGGCCGGGGCGCTGCATCCACCTGCTCGTGCGCAACGAGTGCAGGGCGGTTGGCGCATTACCGGGCAAGTGCCATTTGGCAGCGGATGCCACTGCGCGCAATGGCTGGCCATGCCCGCTAAAGAAGACGGGAGCAGCGCTCTATTTGCGACGTTCTTCCCCCGACAGTCGGGGACGATCCTCGATACGTGGCACACCTTGGGCATGCGCGGTACCGGGTCTGCGGACTATCGAGCGGACGACCTCTTTGTCCCCGATCACCTAACTGCCCCAGTTGGGCCGCTGACAAATCCCGCCCCTGGCTTTGAGGGGCCACTGTATCGCATGTGGCCGCTGGCGAACATTCTCGGCGAGGCGATGATTTCCGTCGGTGTTGCGGCCTCGTCAATCGATGATGCCATCGAACTTTGTAAGAATAAGACCCCCGCCTACCAAGGCACACCGCTCAAGCAGCAGCAATTGGTGCAGTTCTTGATTGGCAAGGCTGCCGCGAGAGTAGCTGCTGCACGAGACACACTCTTGTGCTCCGCCAATGAGGCGTACGCAGAGGCGCAACAGAGTGGCAGTTCGTTGTCTGATACGTCCAAGGTCCGAATCCAGCTCGCGGTGTCGTTTGCGGCCGAAACCTGTGCTGAAGCCAGCCGACTGGTCAATGACGTTGTCGGCACCTCGTCTATTCGAACCGGACAGCGCTTCGAGCGCTACTTCCGAGACCTTCACGTACTGATGCAGCATTCGGACAAGTCCTGCCAGCGCTATGCATCTGCCGGTCGATTGATGATGGGATCAGAGAACGACTGGGTGTGGTTGAGCTTTTGATAGAGCGTCTGCCTGCTTGAGTCCTTCGCCGGCTGCTGCATTCTGTAATGGGCGAGGTGTGATAATGACCACGCCTTGCGCCTCCTCCCGCACCCCACGTCCGAATCTGGAGCCGAAAACTCAGCCCTGCAACTAGCTCTCTACGAAACCGACCACGTCCTTCTGTTGCGCCGTGTTGGAGCCGGATGGCAGCGCGAAGTTCTTCTCGCTCAGATCGTCCGGCTTCACGCCGAGCAGATCTAGAACGTTTCCAGCGTAGTGAATGACGGCATGACCATCGCCGGCTGCCATGACGCTGAAATCGTCTGCAGATAAGGTGAATTTCAGCTTGTCGAGCTCAGGCGAAAAATCCGTGACGGTGTCATGGACGCCGTCCGACATGAACACGAACACGTTGCTTCCGCCGCCGCCGGTCAGCGTTTGATTCTGGCCTAGTCCTGCGACGATGGTATCGTCTTCCAGTCCGCCAGCCACCACGGCATCGTCGTCATCAATGCCTATTACCAGCTGTCGTCCGTCGGGCTCCTCCGGCTCAGTATCGCTGCTGTGTCGATCGGCTGCCACGAAGGCGACCGGTTGGGCCATGTTCGTGTCGGTATTGCGCAGGATGATGTCGCTGAGGGTCGTGCCGGCGATCTTGTCGGTCGTGGCCTGATCGAAACCCTGGTCCTGCCACCAATAGCGATCACCATCGCGCAGGTTCTGGAACTGTTGCCCGATGATCGCCTGGAAGGTCGATCCCACCATCGCCTCCGAAGCATGTTCCTCGGCCAGCCCGCCGATAAACAGATCGATATTGTCGACGGTGCCAAACACCTTCTGCAGATTTTCTGCGACCGTGGGATCGCTGGTGATCTGGTCGAAGTCGGTATAGGTCGGAAGACCAAGGGCCTCTCGGGTTTGGTTGAGTGAGCCCAGGCCGACGTCACGCTCACGCTGGATATCAACGGCGATCAGATCCAATGTAGCGGGCGGGTCTGACAAGAGGTTGCGCAGCTCATCGACGGCGTAGACGTCGTTGGCCTGCGTTTCGTCACTTAGTATCCCGCGCAACAGCGCATCGATGCCGCCGTTCGCGTTAACCTGCTCGGTGGTGGCAAAGAACGCATCGGCCAGGCTCTGCGAAGCCACTTCATTGCCCCGGTTGTCGACCTTGGCCTCGGTTCCGGAGACGATGGAGTGGCCGAAGCGATAGGCGGCTTCAGCAAATTCTACAGTGATCCGTGGATCGACTGACGAATCATAGCCTTGATAGGGCTTAATGGCATCCTTCCCAATCAGTCGTGGCAGAAACTCCGTGAAGGTAATGTTCTGGATCTCGGCGGTGACGATGGCGCGTGCGGTCTGATAGAGCTGATCGCCCGACCAGTCGGGATGCTCCTTCTGCAATTGGTCGACCTGGTAGTTGTGCTCACGAAAGAATAGTGCGGTAATCGCGGTGAGATCCGGATTCTCCGCAGCGCGGGGATCGCCCGCGGCGAAGGTGCCATTGATAATGGGAAGGTTGCCGCCCTCGCTGGTCGCCAAATGCCCATCGGGCAGGCGCAAACTTTCGGCTGTGGCTTTACTCGAACCGTAAACCATGGATGCATCGAGCCATCCGCTGATGGCGTTGACGGTATTGCCGCTGGTCGGGTCGGTGATGAAGCGTGTCAACGGGATCACGCTGCCGTCCTGAAAGTCAGGATCGCCTGACGGAACAGCAATGTCGATATTGTTGGCTCCGTCGGCGAACGTGCGATCGAGATCGTGGTCGATGAATTGTCCCCACACATACATCATAGCGGACAGGCCGGTGGAATCATGCTCGACAGCCTGCGGTCCCGATGACACCACGTTGCTGATCTCACGAGCATTCGGGCCATCTATCGGTGTGTTGACGGTGCCGGCTGCAAAGTTGGCAGGAGCGATACGGATCATCTCGCTACCAGCGCTGCTATTATAGGTTGGGTTATCCAGGTTGTTGTCGGAACCATCGATGGTTCTAAATCCTAACGTCGACGAAGAACCAGAGTTGTTGGAACCATCATCGGTTTCAAATTCGAGCATCTTTCTCCCGCCCCTGTGGGTTTGACTGTGTATTGACGTCGTGAAGCGCCACCAAATTGTCCGCGATGCGAGTCCTGTCAACTTAAAATCAGAATAAAAGCGACGCCGTGCGTTGTATCCATGACGCATTGCATCAGACTATGTCCGTGATCCGATTGAATATCCGAGCTTATGTTCTCTTTAAGTTGATAACGCGTTCCGGGACTTATTTCACGCGATTGTGCGTCTCTCTGGAATTCCAACCGGCAACTTGGGTTGCAAGAACTTCTCCCGAAGCAATCAACTATCACACTGCATTACCTGCCTAGTTGCTCATGCAACCATATATCTATTCTGCCATTGCACTTCAACCTCGCATCGATCTTGCCGATTCAACGAAGCGAAAGCCCATGGGTGTTCAAGAAATGATATGCGGTTCGTCTGTCACGCAAAAGCGCATATTGCAGACATCGTGCTCTGATCGTCACGAGTCACGCTGCTTGCCGTGTACCTTCGCTTGATCTGAGTTTGCAGCGGATAGCCTACGGTCGGTTCTGCTGAAGCTTCTGCAACCTAATGCAGAGGCGCCCGAAAACGGTTAGCTCCAGCGACGAACATCGGCTTGGTGAGGCGGGATCGAAGCCCCGGCGGGAGCTCTATGTCAGGATGTACCGCCAAGCCCCAATTCGGCTTGCAGGTCCTGCACAACCTTGTCGCGTGTCCGCGTCTGCCAGCGGGAACGGCGGCCGATTGGCGAGTTCTCGACTTCCGGCAGCACTTTGAGAGCAACGAAAACCGGTCCGGGCTGCCCGAGTATTTCCGGCAAGTGCGCGGCGAATTCCGTCAGTTGTGCGAAGGCAAAGCTCCGCGAGTAACCTGCACCGCGCGCCACCACGTCGTAGGCGACATTGCTCGCGTTCGGCACTGGCTGGCCACCCGTGGTTGCGTAGCACTCGTTGTCGAGCAGGAAGTGATAAAAATTCGCCGGCGCCTGTTCCGCGATCGTCGCCAGCATGCCGAGGCTCATCAGGATGTCGCCCTCCGAATCGAACAGCACCACGCGTCGGTTGGGCTGCGCGATGGCGAGGCCAAGAGCAAAGCCGGCATGACCGCCCATGGCCGGGTCGCCGAGTGGCACGTCGAGTGTCTCGCGCGTGGTGAGCTTCACCCAGTGTCGGCCGCCGCGCCCCGGCACTACGATCGCGTCGCCGCGGTGAGCGGCAAAGGCCTGCAGCAGTTCCGCGGTGTGGATCATGGCCACGCGCTCCTTAGCGGTTGAACCCGTGGTATTCGTCGCCGACCAGCACCACAACAGGGCGCCGGGTTCGCGTTGCCTCTTCGAACGCGACACTGAGTCGCGGCGCGTCAGCGTCACTTTCCACCAGATAGTAGTTGATGCCGAATGCCATCAGGAAGCGTTCAGTGTAGGTTGCGGCGGTGTCGGTGTTGACACCATGCCGTGTCCAACCGCGATAGCCGACCATAAGCACCACAGGGACATTCATCCCCAGTAACCAACCACGGATCGAATCGCCTGACTCCATCATGCCGGTGTTTTGGATCAGGATCAGTGGTTTCCGTCCGCCGGCATGCAGACCAGCGGCGATGGAGCATGCGTGGCCCTCGCGCGTCACGCCGATCAGCCGCAGCGACGGTTCTGCCTTCATCAGCATGTACAGCCAGTTCGTCTCGCTGTCAGGCAGCCACACCACGTCGGTGACGCCGTTCTGCTTCATGTGCTGCAGCACCGTCTCCGGGCTCAGCGCCGCGGTTGTTGCATCGTTCATCGCAGCCAATCCGGATAGGGTTTGTCGGCAGGCAGGCTGCTAGCTAACATCATCCGCACCAACCATCCAAGGGAGCGACCTATGGCCAACACATTCCGGGTCGGCAACATGACCATCCATCGGATCGTGGAGATGGAAGGCGGCCTGCGGGCTGCAGTGGAATTCCTGCCGGACCTGAAACCCGAGGTGCTGGCGGAGAACCGATCCTGGCTGGCACCGGCCGGGCTAGATGCGCAGGACAATCTGGTTCTGTGCTTTCAGTCCTATATTGTTCAGACCGGACGGCATACCATCCTGGTTGATAGTTGCATCGGCAACGACAAGGACCGCCCGCAGCGGCCGCAGTGGCATCAGAAAAAAGACGATGCCTGGATGAAGGGTCTGGCCGCTGCGGGACTGACGGTAAACGACATCGACTTCGTGATGTGCACGCATCTCCACGTCGATCATGTCGGCTGGAATACACGGCTGGAGAATGGTCGCTGGGTGCCAACCTTTCCCAAGGCGCGCTACCTGTTCTCCAAGACGGAGCTCGACTACTGGCTGGCGGAGAACGACAAGACCACGCTGCCGCCGATCGTCGACAGTGTGATTCCGATCGTCGAAGCCAAGCGCTGCGATCTCGTCACCAGCGATCATGCGGTGGATGACACGGTGGTGCTGCTGCCGACACCCGGCCACACCATCGACCACTATGCCGTGGCATTGGGCCGTGGCGGCAAGGATGCGGTCATCACGGGCGACCTGATCCACTCGCCATTGCAGGCCCGCTATCCCGATCTGGCGATGTACGTCGATTACGATGCGAAGCAGGGTGCGGCCACGCGGCGGAAGTTCCTGGAGACCTACTGCGACACCAGCACGCTGTGCTGTTTTGCGCACTTCCCGTCGCCGTCGCGCGGCTACCTGAAGCGCTGGGGCGAGGGGTTCCGCTGCGAGTACGTCGACAACTGACACGGCGTGCGGCTGCTCGCCTGGAACATCCGCCAAGGTGGCGGCACACGGCTCGTCGGCATCATGGCCGCGATCATGCGCCATGATGCCGACGTGCTGATCCTGTCGGAGTATCGCGGCGGCGAGTCAGCCGAGCGGCTGTGCGCGGCGCTGAAGGCGACGGGTTATCGGTACGTGACCAAGCTTCTTCCGCCGCCACAACGCACCGGCGTGCTGATCGCGTCGCGACGACGGTTCGTCGAGCGAGGACCGGTGTGTCCGCGCGTGGCAGAGCCGTGGCGGCTGGTTGATGTCGATCTCGGCGTGCTTCGGCTGACCGGCGTCTATATGCCGAACCTCAAGGCGAAGCTGCCGTACTGGCAGACGCTGGTGGCCGCCTTCGCCGCGCGGTCGGCGGGTGACGCGCTGGCGATCGGGGATTTCAATACGTGCCGCGCCTACGTGGACGAACCAGGTGCGATCGATGCTCTGGCGCACTTTATGGACAGCATGGATGCGATCGGCTTCCGCGATCTATGGCGGCATCGATATCCTGATGGCAGGGAGTTCACCTGGTACAGCCATCGCGGCAATGGCTTTCGCATCGACCATGCGTTCCTGTCGCCCAGTCTTGCGGCGCGTGCAGGCGTCATCCGCTATTCGCATGAGGAGCGGCTGACGGGACTGTCGGATCATTCGGTGCTGCTGCTGGATCTGCCACGAACGCGAAGAGGCATAACGTCATGAAATTCGGGCTCCGCTACTGCAACACCGGTCGCTACACGGACCCGGTGCCCGCGGTTGAATTGATGCAGGCCGGCGAGGCGGCAGGGTTCGAATCAGCCTGGACAGTCGAGCATACGGTGATCCCGCGTGGCTATCAGTCGGCGTATCCATATACGTCCGACGGGCGGCTACCGGGCGGCGAAGGCGATTTCTTACTACCTGATCCGTTGATCTGGATGGCCTACGTCGCGGCGGCGACCTCTCGTATCAAGCTGGCCACCGGTATCCTTATCCTGCCGCAGCACAACCCGGTCATTGTCGCGAAACAGGTTGCGACGCTCGATCACATGTCGAACGGCCGCATCCTGCTCGGGATCGGCGTCGGCTGGTTGAAGGAGGAGTTCGATGCGATCGGTGCCGCGTTCGACAACCGCGGACGCCGAACCGACGAGTATATGGCGGCTATGCGCGAACTATGGTCCGCCGATGCACCGAACTTCCAGGGCCGATATGTCAGCTTCAAGGACGCGTTCATGCGTCCCAAGCCGGTGAAGCGTAGCGTGCCGATCATCATCGGCGGTCACACCGAGGCCGCTGCGCGTCGTGCGGGTCGGCTGGGCGACGGCTTCTTCCCTGGGCGCGGCCTGCCGATGGACCTGATCGAGATCGTGCGGGGTGCTGCCCGCGATGCAGGGCGCGATCCTGCTGCCGTGGAGATCACCGTCGGCGTCCCTGACGATCTGTCGCAGCTTCCCGCCTATGCGGCAGCAGGCGTGTCACGTGTGCTGGTGCCGGTCACGGGGGTGGCCGGACTTGCCCGGAAAGTTTCTGGTCCGGAGGACCTGCTGGCCTGGCGCGAGACGATCGAGCGTTACGCCAGCCTGTAGCTGCGGTCAGGCGGCGACTCGGTGCCGGCAGCCAGCGTGGCGCGCACGCGTTCGAGCGTCTCGCCGGCCACGACCAACGGTGCGTAGCCGTGCTGTTCCCACAACATCGCGTAGTGGTCGTGCGGCGGTGTGAACTCGGGGTGCAGCTGAATGACGCCGTTGCCGTTGCCGAATGCGTCGCGCGCCCCGGCGTCCAGGTAGGACTCCGCCGGCAAACCGTCCGCAAGCAGCACATCGTGCTGTTGCAGTTCGATGTGATAGTAGGTGATGGTGCGGCGTTCGATCTGTGTGATGGTCGTCCCGTTGATCAGGTGGCGGATGGGGATCAGCACTCCCTCGACGTACACGGCGTGATCCGGTGAGAGAAAAAGGTTCCGCTTGGGTCGTCCGTAGCCGAACGCGTGCGCGGCGATCCGTACCGGCAGGACGCGCTGGCGGTTAGGATGGCGGGTAAAGTTGACACGGCGCTGGCCGACCCACTGGATCGGCTGCGGGCGCCCCGAAAGGGTCATGACCAGGTCGTCGCGGTGCAGACGCTCGATCGGCACCTCGCCGCGCGGTGTAAGGATCCGAGTACCGGCGGCGTAGCAGATAGCAGTGACGGTGATGGCCGATCCGGCGGCGCCGCTTGCGACGGTGAACGTGTCCTTGGAATAGTCGCCTAGCACCGATAGCGTGGCGACAGTGGTGGCGCCGTTGGCGATTGTTAGTGTGCCGCTCAACCAGGTCGCGGTGTCTGCCTTTATGCCGGCCAGGTCGATGCTGTCGCCCTTCTGGAAGTCCGTGATTGAGGCTTGGAATTTGTCCGGCTGAACAAGCCGGAGCACACCGGTATTGTCGGCGAAGTCGAACGTCTGCGTGGCATCCACGGTCACGGCGGCAACGTCGACGGTGCCTTTGCTGGCCACTCGGATCGTGCCGGACCCAGCCGCGATGTCTGTTTCAACATCCAGCGTGTCGCCGTTGCCGGCAGTGATCGTGCCGTCGTTGCTGAACGTGCCGCCGCTGTCAGCCAGGGTGAACGTGCCACCGCTGGCGATAGCATCGAGCGTGCCACCGAAAGTTATGTCAGTGCCGCTCCCGGCGTTCAGCGTCGCGAGCGCGCCTGCCGCACTGCTGTCGATTGTTACCCCAGTCCCGATGATGAACGGGCCGGAACCGCTCGCCTGCACAACAGCAGCCTTGGTGCTGCCGATATTGAGGACGGCGTTGTCGAGGATGGGAACTGATGCAAACTGCAGCGCCGCACCGCTGCCGGTGAGATCGATCGTCCCTGACGAGGTGCCGTCGCTGCCCACAAAGCTGGCATTACCTGAAACTGTCGCACTGGCACCAGGATTGAGAAGTTCCATCGGCCCCTGGTACGTCACACCGGCTAGGGTTCCGCCATCGAACAGGATGCCGCCACCGGGATCTTCCACGTTGCCGCCGCTGATGGTGCCGGTGCTCGCCAGCGTCAGCGTCCCGAGTGGGGACCCCGTGCCGACGCTCAGGATGTCGAAGGAATTGTCCAGCAGGCCGGCCTCGGTGACGCGTGTGGCACCGGTGATCGTGCCGATTCCCGATGTGGCGAGCGAGCCATCGAGTACCAGCGAAGCAGTGCCGGAGAGCGCGATGGTGCCACCGTTGTTGTTCCACTCACTGAGCAAGCCGCCCTGGTCAAAACCGATGGTTGCTGTCTCGTTATCGATCAGGATGGTGCCCTGGTTAAAGAAGTTCAGCGGGGCAATGGTGAGCGAGCCACCCGCAACGCTCGCGTCGATCGTGCCCTGATTGGTGATGGACTCGCCGAGTGAGGTTGTGCTGTCCAGGACCGCGGTCGGCCCGGTCTGGGTGATCACTTCGCTCGCGCCAAGGATCAGCACACCGCCGGCCTGAGCCTGCACTGTTCCGCCAAGCGCGATCGGCATGTTTTCCAGTGTTTGGACACCTTGCGTGGCGAGCAGTCCGTTGTTGACGATCGCCGAGGCGGTCAAGCTTCCGGCATCGATGAGCGAACCAGCATCGATGGTCACCGTGCCCACGGTATTTAGTGAACCATCCACCTCCAGAGTATCGTCCGGCGAATTGATCAGCAGATCGCCCACCACGTTGGTTGCACCGGCGGCGATGGTGACGCTGGTGCTGCCCGAGTTGGCGATGATCGCAGTGTCGAAGTTGGTGGGAACGACGGCGGGTGACCAGTTGGTTGCGGTGTTCCAGTCTTGATCGCTGTTGGACGTCCAGGTCAGTGTCTGGCCGGTGCCGGCGCCAGCGATGTCCGTACCGCCCGTGCCATCGGGTGCGAACTGGAAGTCCTTGATGCTGGACAGATCCGGGAAACTCAGCTGTGCCTGCACAGCGCCGTCGGTGAGGGTCAGCGTGCCGCTCGCGAAGGTGGCGTCCGTCGCGGAGAAGTCCGTCAGATCGATGATGTCACCGGCGGCAAGGCCAACGATGGCCATCGTACCCAGACCAGTCCGATCGCCTGAGATGTTCCAGGAACCGTCGAACTGCAGGGTGCTGAAATTGGTGATTGTACTGCCGAAGCCGTACAACGTCCCCGTACTGCTGCCCGACGCCAGTTCGAGCACGTTGTTGCCGCCCTGGATGGCGCCGTCGAACTTGGCGCCGGGTTCCGCAATGAGCAGGTAGGCGCCACCGGTTGCGGCAAAGTCAACAGCATAGGTGCCACCGGCCACAGTCCCAGCGTTGTCGAACGTACCCGCCCCTGGGAAGCTGCTGCCAAAGTATACGCCAGCCGTGCCGCCACTAATCGTGCCACCCGATAGATTGGTGATCGATCCACCGCCGTAGCCAAACAGTCCCTTGCTGGAACCGGTGACCGTACCGGCGTTGACGACGGTGGCATAGGTGCTGCCCAGCCGGATGCCGGCATAGGATGTCCCGGCAATCATCGCGCTGGCCGTGTTCGTGATTGATCCGGCCGATCTCGCGTATATGCCGGTCGGACCTGTCAGCGTTCCCGCGTTGACGACCTCAACGACGGATTGCGTTGCCCCTGCCGTAAGATCGAATACGTATACGGCCGCGCTATAGGCGCCCGTATTGCTTGTGGCGCTGATGTAGCCGCCGCTCTTATTGGTTATGGTGCCCGCGCCGCTGATCGAGACGCCATAAGTTCCACCAGCAATGGCACCTCCGGCCTCATTTGTCACCATGCCGCTCTGGACATTGGTCAGGATGCTACCGAGCTGGATGCCGGCGCCCGCCGGGTACGTGCTGTAGATCAGCCCACTATTGTCGATCGTCCAGCTATTCTTCCCGCCACCAAGGCCGTAGAGCGCACCGAGGGTGCCGGTCGTGCTGACGACCGCGTCCGAAGCGACCGTCACCGGATTATCGCTCTGGAGCGTCAGCGTGATGCCAAGGGTGTTGGTTCCGGTGATCGTCCTCGCCATACTGCCCTCACTGCACGGGGACAGCCTCGATAGCGAGCCGGTGATTAATGAAAGATGAAAGTCGAAGGGACCTTAGCGCCTGAACCGGCCGCCACCACCGCCGAACCTCTCGCCGGGCGGAGCCGAGTACTCGCGGCCGCCTTGTGTGCGCGCGAAGCGGTCCTGATCGAGCTGCCGGTAACTGTCGTTGCTCGGTGTCGAGCGCGCTCCGCTCCCTAGGTTCCCTTGCGTGCGCGCACCGGCAGGCCACTGCGTCGATTGCCAGCCATTGTTCCACTTCGACCAGCCATCGTCGGTGTGGCGATACACATTCCCGTCGGCGCCTGCATAGACGTTGCCGGTCGGGGTGCGCGCCACGCCGGCATTTCGGCCGGTGGCATTGCTGTGGACCCCCGCACCAGCCGCGCCAGTACTGGAACTGAACGCACCTGCCGAGCCGCGCGCATTGCCGGCGCTGGCGGTGTTCACCGTCCGCGCAGGCGTGCTGACTGTGCTCGATCCCCAGCGGGAGTAGGCGTTGGCATTCTGCGTCGTGCTGCCGGAGACACCGTAGCGAGGGTTATAGTAGTTCGCGTGCGCGGTGCCGCCGTTCGGCCCCCACACGGCACCGCCACGCGCGTATGTTCCGGTGCTCGGATTGTAATACGACCACGCGCCGGCGCCGCCGTAGGGTCCATAGACGGCGCCACCGCGGGCCCAGGCGCCAGTGGCAGGGTTGTATGCAGCGCCGGCGCGCGCCACCCCGCCATATGGCCCGTACACTGTGCCGCCGCGGGCCCAGGTCGCGGTCGCAGGATTGTACCAGACGGCGCCAGCATACGAATATGGATGCGGATAGTAGACCGGCATGACGCCGGGCACGACATAGGGTGGGTAATAATACCCCGTGCCGTATACCAGCACGCCGGCGGTGATGAGCCCCATCGCATAACCGGCGGTGTAACCATAGGTGACCGTCTCAGGCGTGGATCCGTAAACATTCACATAGCTGACGTTGTAGACCGGACTGCTCGGCGGAATGGTGTGGATCGCTGGCGGAATACTGTCGGCCAATATCCATGGTCCGTTGGGTATCGAACCGACGAACCAGGCTCCCTGGTAGCAGACATAGTATTTGCCGCCGCTGCCGATCACCTGGAACGAGGTATTGACGGCGTAGATAAGATCGGTGCCCGGGATCGGCTTGAATTGCGGCTGTCCGGCGTAGGTCACCGTCAGCTTCGCCTCTGATCGCTTCAGCGTCGCCTGTTGTGGAATCTGCGCCTTGATCACCGCAAGCTGGGCCTCGGACGTCCCGGGTACGGACGCCAGCACCTCGCCGCGTTCACCTTGCGGCGGGATCATCGCGAAGTCCGGCGGCAGGTTATCGGACGCAAAGGTCCAGGGGCCGTCGAGGCCAGATGCCGAGAACCAGCGGCCCGATATCAGGTAATAGAACTTGCCCTGCGCCGTATCGAAGAACAGGTTACTCGCGGTGTTCTTCACATACTGCAAGTTGGTGCCGGAGACCGCCGCAAACTGGATCGCGCCGTCGGTGACAATGATCTCGGCTGGCTTGGTGCTGACGAAGATCGTTGGCACCTGTCCCGGCGCGACTTGTTTGGCCGGGACAGCCTTGCGCACGTCGGCGAAGTTGGCATCCGAGGGCAATCTGCTGAACGCGGGCGGCAATTTCGCTATTGCCTTGAAGGGGCCGGTCGCGGCGGGTGCCGACAGCCAGACGCCGTTGTTCAGCAGATACCAGGTGCCGTCGGCATCCTGGAACACGTCCCAGTTGGTATTGACCGCGAACTTCAGTCCGCTGTTGCCGGCAGGCGCCATGACCGGGTCACCGTCGAACACCACCAGACTCGCTGGCCGGTCGGCGTGAAAGATGATCGGCGGATCGTTGTTGACGGCAACCGGCTGCGCGGTCTGCGGCAGGTCCTTGAGGCTGAGCACGATGGCGTCAAGCGGAACCTGTTTAAGATGCAGGGTCGGCAGCAGCGCGCCGATCCTTTCTTGCAGCTCGCCCGCCTTTTCGGTGTCCAGCGACGGGAAGTGCGACGTCACCAGCTTAGGATCGCTCAGCGTGACCAGATGGTTCGCGTTGTCGATGGCCGTGGCAAAGGAGATCTCCAGCGTCCCGAGCACGGGCGCTTTCGCGCCGGCCGGGGTAATGGCGAGCGCCATTCGTGCCGTCAGGTTCTTCTGATCAGGCCACGAGATCGCCTGAGGTTGGTACACCGTCGCGGTAGCGCCATTGGGACCGGCAAAGGTGTGCGGCCAGCTGGCGGCGTCCTGCGCCATCGACACGGCAGGCAGCATCATTATGGAAACGAACAGCAGCAGCCGCGCGACGCGCATCCGGATCATTTCCCCAGCCCGCAGTTTTCTTACGCGTCAGCAGCAGCCTTACGCGCCATCGCCTCTTCGGCGGAGGAGATACCACCATGCGCGGCTGACCATGCGACCGGGTCTTCCAGGAACCGACGCACACCGGCCAGTGCCGCCTCAGCGAAGTAGGGCCGTTCGTTGCATGCCTCCAGCACGTCCCACCAGGTGCAAAGGTGGTGCAGGGCAATGTCCATACGCGCAAGAGTCTCAAACGCGCCAGGAAACACGCCGTAGAAGAACACCACGAAGGTGTGGTTGACGATGGCGCCTGCATCACGCAGTGCCTGCGCGAAACGGATCTTTGATTGCCCGTCGGTGGTCAGGTCCTCGACCAGCAGCGTGCGCTTGCCTTCCGGAACGTCGCCCTCGATCAGCGCGTTGCGACCGAAGCCTTTCGCCTGCTTGCGCACATAGGCCATCGGCGCCGACATCCGATCGGCGATCCAGGCGGCGAAGGGAATGCCGGCGGTTTCGCCGCCAGCCACCGCCTCAATCGTCTCGTAGCCGACATGACGATTGATCTTCTCCACCCCGAGTTCGCAGATCTTGTTGCGCGCGCGCGGGAAAAAGATAATGCGACGGCAGTCGATATAGACCGGTGACTTCCAGCCCGAGGTAAAAGTATAGGGCTCATCGGGACGGAAATTGATCGCCTGGATCTCCAGCAGGATGCGTGCCGTGGTCAGCGCCGCATCACGATCCCAGTCGCTCTTGTGTCCCGCCATAGCGGCCTTGGCCATCTGCGTCCTCGTCGATCGACCGGCGCGCTATATCATGCCTTGGCTCCGCGGGTCCATTTGCTGCGCGTCCCGGCGATGGCCGAGCCAAAGCGCGCACTGCGCGTGATGCCCCTCGCGAGGAGTGGCGAATCGAGATGAACGCGCTTTCGCCGAACTGATAGGCCGAAATCGGCGTCGGTTCGGCCGGTTGACGTGAACCACGGGGCGCGGTCAGTTGCGCGCGGCTGTAAGGGACACGTCCATGGCTCGCACGCATCGGATCGCGGTGGTTCCCGGCGATGGGATCGGCAAAGAAACCGTGCCGGAGGCATTGAAGGTCTTGGATGCGGCCTCACGACGCTTCGGGTTCGGACTCGAGTTCGCGCACTACGACTGGTCGTGCGACACCTATAAGAAGACCGGTGCGATGATGCCGGCTGATGGCATGGAGCGGCTGGCGCAATCCGAATCAATTCTGCTGGGCGCGGTGGGCTGGCCGGACGTTCCTGACCACGTCTCGCTGTGGGGATTGTTGATCCCGATCCGCCGCGGCTTCGACCAATACGTCAATCTGCGTCCCTGCAAGCTGATGCCGGGCGTTCGCACGCCGCTCGCCAACCGGACCGAGGCGGACATCGATTTTTATGTCGTGCGTGAGAACACCGAGGGCGAATACTCCTCGGTCGGTGGCCGCATGTTCGAAGGCACCGAACGCGAGTTCGTCAGCCAGCAAAGCGTATTCACCCGTCAGGGCGTCGATCGCATTCTCAAGTTTGCCTTCGAACTTGCCCGGTCGCGAACCAAGAAACACCTGACGTCGGCAACCAAGTCCAACGGCATCACCTTCACGATGCCATATTGGGATGAACGCTTCGCCGCCATGGGGAAAAGCTATCCCGACATTCGCACCGATCAGTTCCACATCGACATTCTCTGTGCGCACTTCGTGCAGCACCCCGACTGGTTCGACGTCGTCGTCGGCTCCAACCTGTTCGGCGACATCCTGAGCGATCTGGGTCCTGCCGTGGCAGGTTCTATCGGCATTGCGGCATCTGCCAACATCAATCCGGAACGAACATTCCCCTCGATGTTCGAACCAGTGCATGGCTCGGCACCCGACATCGCGGGCAAATTCATCTGCAACCCGATCGGCCAGATCTGGTCAGCGGCCTTGATGCTGGAGCATCTCGGCGAGGCAGCCGCAGGTTCAGCCATCGTCGCCGCTATTGAGACGTTGCTGCGCGAGAGCGGCCCCAAGACGCGCGACATGGGTGGCCAGGCCGGGACGGCCGATGTCGGCACGGCGCTGGCGGACATCGTGGCGCGCGGCTGATCATTGCGAATGGATTGCTGCAGCGCCTGGCGCTGATAATTGCATGAAGAGAGGAACCCGAACCGATGTCACAGTCGATCGTCGCCGAACTCGCCCCGCATGGCGTGCTGCGCGCCGGCATCAACATGAGCAATTTCCTGCTAGTCACAGGACGCACGCCGTCGGGTGATCCGGATGGCGTGTCGCCCGATATGGCACGCGCCATCGCCGATCGGCTTGGTGTTCCGGTGAAACTTGTGCCGTTTCCCAAGCCCGGCGAATTGGCCGACGCCGTTGGCGCCGATGCGTGGGATATCGGCCTGATTGGCGCCGAACCGGCTCGTGCCGAGAAGATCAGCTTTACGGCGGCCTACGTCGAGATCGAGGCAACCTACCTGGTCCCTGCCGGCTCACCGCTGCAGAAGATCGAGGACGTCGACAAGCCTGGCGTGCGCATCGCGGTGACGGCGCGCAGTGCCTATGACCTCTGGCTGGAGCGCAACATCCGGCATGCGACTCTGGTGCGGTCGGACAGCCTGGCGAGTGCCACGGAGAAATTTGCGACCGACAAGCTGGATGCGCTTGCCGGCCTGCGCCCGGGACTGCTGGGCGATATCGCAAAGTTCCCCGGCGCGCGCATCCTCGACGGCCAATTCACCGCGGTTCAGCAGGCGGTGGGGACTGCGCGCAGCCATGCCGCCGGCGCCGCATTCCTGCGCGAGTTTGTCGAAGAAGCAAAGAAGTCGGGTCTGGTCGCACGGCTGATCGAAAAGCACGGCGTGGTCGGGCGCCTGTCGGTCGCACCGCCAGGCTGAACCGCACTCCGGCGCGTCCTCCGCCGCCTGACGGCAAGCGCGGTGCTGTTGGTTGGCCCCATGCGCGGGGGGGCTCGCCGTGCCCAAGCGCGCGTGACCGACGTTTGGTACCAAGCATGTCGCGCGCACCCATTTGCCCTTTAGCAGCTTTGTCTGCTTGGATTGGATTGGCCAAGAAGCGAGCAACAAGCTCAAAAGGGGGGCTCATGAGGAAGATCGTTGTGGTGATCGCTGGGATAAGTGTTCTTCCACTCGTCCCGACCAGCGCAGCTGCGCAAACGTCTCCGAAAATCTGCAAAGTCAGTGAGCCCTTTGCCCCCGCCGGAGGAGTGGTCGTCTCGGCTACAGCGATTACCATGAACAATGATGGGAACCCCTGTTGGTACATACGCCGTACCACGCAAAGTGGCCGGGTCTTTGGGGTGCCGATGCACTTAACTAGTCAGCCGAGCCACGGAGCGGTGGAAATCACCGTGCTCGATAAGGGCACGCGGATCTCCTATAAGCCAATCGCAGGATTCACAGGAACTGACGAGTTCTCCGTCATCAACGAGATGTACAACGTGGATCGCCCATACAAGGTCACTGTGAGCCGATAGTCTCTGTTCTGTGGCGCTGAGGGCGCTGGCGCAGCCCCGCAGCGTATCTGGTCTCTTCCGAAACGGCTGGGCGCGCCTCGCACGGTCATGCCAGCCATTGCGGTTCTGGAAGCTGTCGATGGTCGCGTGCGCTCCACCTCGGGCGGTGTGGCTGGCGACGCCGGCAAGGGTCGCGGTTGCCAACTCTCGACGGTCAGACGCCGCGCCTTCCCCCAATCCGCATCACTGGCCAGGGCGAGAACGCAGTCAAGAAACCCGCCAAAGCTGAGGTCTTTTTGTTGCTACGACGCCGGCCGGCGTGGCAGACACGTGCGCATGTTGAAACGGCGTGTGCTGCTCGCTGCATCGCTTTCCGCTGTCTGCGCGGCACCGGATGGGTTCCAGAATTTCCTGGTTGGTCTGCGCGCGGAGGCGCGGCGCGCCGGCATATCGTCTGCTACGCTCGACCAGGCGCTCATGGGCGTGCAGCCGAATCAGAAAGTGCTGGACCGCGCTCGCCATCCGCCGGAATTCACCATGACCTGGGCGCAGTACCGCGCGATGCTGATCACCGACCAGCGAATCGGCAACGGACGCGCGGCCTATGCGCAGAATCGGGCACTGCTGCAGCGCGTCCGCGAACAGTTCGGCGTCGATCCCGGCGTCATCACCGGCATCTGGGGTTTGGAGTCCAGCTTCGGTACCGGGATGGGCGATTACCGCGTCATTGAGGCACTGGCGACGCTCGCATGGGAGGGAAGACGCGCGAGCTTCTTTCGCAGCGAACTGATCGCTGCGCTGCGCATCCTTGATCAAGGCGACATTTCGCCGGCTCGTATGCTTGGCTCCTATGCGGGGGCCATGGGCCAGCCGCAGTTCATGCCATCCTCGTATTTGCGCTATGCTGTCGATTTCGAGGGCAATGGGCGACGCGATATCTGGACCAGCAAACCCGACGTGCTGGCATCCATCGCCAATTATCTGACCCATTCCGGTTGGCGCAGCGGCGAAGCATGGGGCCAGCCGGTTACCCTGCCAGCGAGCTTCGATCAGGTTGCGACGGGGCGCGATGAACGCAGACCGGTGGTCGAATGGACGAAGCTTGGCGTGCGGTCAGCCGATAGCAGGCCGCTGCCGCGCGGTGATGTCTCAGCCGCGGTGGTGCAGCCTGACGGGCAGGGCGGCGAGGCTTTCCTGGTGTATACGAACTTTGCTGCGATCCGCCGCTATAATCCGTCGGACTTTTACGCCCTGGTCGTCGGATTGCTCGGAGACACGATCGTCACGTGAAGCTGGTCGTGGCCGCCTGTGTGGTGGCGCTGGTGGGGTCGTGCCAACGCCCGCCGCCGGCGAACCCGCACTATGTACTCGGCGCTCCCTATGAAGCGGGCGGCGCTTGGTTTTACCCGCGCGAGAGCTACGAAGGCGTGCAGACCGGTCTGGCCACCGTGTATGCCAAGGCGCATGGGCCACTGACCACCGACGGCGAGGTATTCGATCAGTTAGCGCTGGCCGGTGCCCACCAGACGCTGCAGCTTCCAGCTGCCGCGCGGCTCACCAATCTCGAGAACGGCCTGCAGGCGATCGTGCGGATCAACGACCGTGGCCCCGCGACACCGCACCGGCTGGTCGAGGTTACCCGCCGCACTGCCGCCCTGCTGCAGTTTGCCCACGAAGATGGGGTGCGTGTTCGCCTGGAGATATTGCCGGGGGAAAGCCATGCCGCGGCCGACGCCTTGCCTGGCGCCCCGAAGCTGAACCTGACTGCGGCACCGGTGATTGCGGTGCGGCAGAGCGAGTTGCCGCCGCCTGGCGGCAGGGCTCGGCCGACCGCAACGCATGAGCCCATGGTGCAGGAAGAACCGAACACGGTCGCAACGCCGATCGAGCGGCTGCCGGAGACCGTCACGCGCGTGGCGGCCAATCCGGGCCGACTGTTCATTCAACTCGGCACATTCCAAACCTATCGATACGCCGAGATGCAACGCGCCAAGGTCGCAGCTCTGGGCGCCAGCATCGCCAGCGAGTCATCGGGACGGAAGCAGTCGAACCACCGCGTTATCATTGGTCCGCTCGCGAGTGTGGAACAGGCCGACAAGGTGCTGGACCAAGTGCTTCGCACCGGAGTAACCGATGCGCGCGTCGTGGTGGAATAGGGAGTCGAGTCGGGATGCTTACTCGTCGCCAGGCCCTGTTGGTATCGGCAAGTTTTTCCGCAATGGCGCCCGCCGTGGTTGCCCAGCCCCGCCATCCGACCCAGTCGAAAACCGGTGCCGGGTTGCGCGGAAAGAAGGACCCGGCATCGGCCGGAAGCCCAGCGGACACGCCCATCGGCCCGGTCGATACCGTCGCGCGATGGGCCTACATCATGGACTACAACACCGGTGCGTCGCTCTTGGAAAAGAATGCCGACGTCGAGATGCCGCCTTCCTCGATGACCAAGCTGATGACGATCTACCTGGTCTACGAGCGGCTGAAGCAAGGCAAGATGCGGCTCGAAGACGAGCTGCCGGTAACCGAACGGGCCTGGAAGATGGGCGGCTCGAAGATGTTCGTGCAGGTCGGCACGCAGGTGAAGGTCGAGGACCTTGTTCGCGGCGTCATCGTGCAGTCCGGCAACGACGCCTGTGTGGTGTTTGCCGAAGCGATCGCCGGTTCCGAAGAGCAGTTCGCCGAACTGATGAACCAGAAGGCCAAGGAGCTCGGCCTGACGAACAGTAATTTCAGGAATTCGACCGGCTGGCCTGATCCGGAACAGCACATGAGCTGCCGCGACATCGCAACACTGGCGCGGCGGATCATCCGCGACTTCCCGGAGTACTATCACTACGACTCGGAGAAGACATTCAAGTACAACAATATCGAGCAAGGCAACCGCAATCCGCTTGTGCAGAAGGGCACAGCTGATGGGCTGAAGACCGGTCACACCGAGGCCGGCGGCTATGGGCTGGTGGCCAGCAGCAAGCGCGGCGATCGACGGGTGATCTTGGTGCTGAACGGATTGGAGACGATGCACCAGCGCGCCCAGGAAGGCGAGCGACTGATGGACTGGGCGTTCGCGAACTTTGAGGACGTGATGCTCTTCGCCGCCGGCGACGTCATAGAACGTGTACCGGTCTGGCTGGGCGCGTCACCGACGGTGCCGTTGATCGGCGGGCGCGATCTTGTGGTGACGATGCCGCGCAACTGGCGGAAGAATGCTGCGGTGAAGGTGAGCTACGATTCGCCGATACGGGCGCCGGTTGCAAAAGGAACAACCTTGGGCAGGCTGGTGGTGAAGGGCGACGGCGTGCCGGCACTGGAGGTGCCGCTGCTGGCTGGCGCCGACGTCCCCAAGCTCAGCCTGCCGGGGCGCGCCATCGCCGTGCTGTCGCACTATGTGACGGGTGGCTAGCTTCATCACGCTGGAGGGCGGGGAGGGGGCTGGTAAATCCACCCAGGCCGCGTTGCTGGCGGATGCGTTGGTCGCTCTGGGCCTGCCGGTGCTGCGGACACGTGAGCCGGGCGGCCCACCCCAGGCGGAGACACTGCGTGGTCTGTTGCTGGGCGCCAATGAGTGGTCGCCGCTGGCGGAAACGCTGCTGCATTTCGCCGCGCGCGCCGAACATGTCGCCAAGATCATTCGGCCCGCTCTCAAGGCGGGCATGTGGGTGGTCTGCGACCGCTTCTACGACTCGACCATGGCGTATCAGGGCTATGGGCAGGGTGTCGAACGCGGCGTGATCGCGTCGCTGATCGGGTATCTCGGCATTGTTCCGGATATCACGCTGGTGCTGGATGTGAGCGATGAGGTCGCAGCGGACCGGCGCACGCAACGGGGTGGCGATGCGGATCGCTACGAACGCCTCGATGCGGCATTCCACGCGCGTGTGAGGCAAGGTTTCCGCGAAATTGCCACAGGGGAGTCGGCGCGCTGTGTCTTGCTTCCGGCGGACCAATCTCGGGATGATGTGCACGCCGCCATTATGCAGATAATACGTGCACGGTTGCGATTACGCCGGGCAAACTAGCCTTCGGAGATATCCGCGGCTTATCCGCGGCGAGACAGGCTGGCGCGGCGTGCCTGGGCGAGTTCCTGGTATCCGGGGTCAGATGTAAGACGACTGAACAGGCTGTGCCGGGATATGCCGGCCGCCCT
>JBKPSV010000329.1:0-8730 GCA_046735215.1 Pseudomonadota bacterium
CAGCACATCCGGCCCATAGATCGTGTCGCGCCCTGCGCGGTAATACAGGTTCGGCAGCAGCACATAATAGCCGACCGTGCAAAGCCGACGCGCCATATCGCGCAGCTCCTCGCGAACGCCCGGCGCATCCATCAGCAGGAACACGGCGGGATGCTGACCGCGATCCGGCTGGCAGACGAATGTCTCCATCGCGCCCGCTTTGGTCTCTATGTCCAGCGTCTGCTCGATCATTGAGCCACACTCCTGTTTGCCATCGGAGCAAAGTGGACAGGGCTAGAGAGGCAGCCGTCAACCTTGACGATCGGCGGCATCTTTCGCACAGCGCGGGTGCTGCAGTGATATCGCACTATTCTTGGATTGGACGCGCCGGATTGGTCGCGATAGTCTCCAACGGTTGACGTTCGGAGCCAGATCGGGGTTGCGCGTATCAGGCGTGCCAACATTGAGATCGCTTATAGGCATTGGGGTGGCGGCAGCGCTGCTGATCCAGATGCTTCTTGCTATGCCGGCAGCGCTGCGGATGACAGCCGAGGCGAGCCAGTGGCTGCAACTGGACGCCACCATCTGCACTGCGCACGAGACCGTTTCAACAACCGATGGCGACGCGCCGATCCCTCAGGTGCCATCCCGCCATCACGGCCACTGCCCGCTCTGTCTGACACACGCGTTGCCATTCGGCTTGCTGGTCGTAGCGCTCTGCGTCCTCGCGTTTTTTCTGCATCAAGCCGCGGCGCGATGGTCTGTACTCACTGCGCCTGCATGCCGATATGATCGGTACCACTCGTACCATTCGCGAGCTCCGCCAATAACGGCTTGAGCCAGTCGCGGGCTGATAGATCAGTCCGCAATCGCATCGCTGCTGTTCGCTGGCCCAGGCCAGCATGCGCCTGCTGCCGCCACGCGCAGCGAGCTGGAGTATCCACGCCGCAAGTCAGCAACCGACCAATGAGCAATGGGGAAAATCAGCCATGAGCACCAGTCGCGGGACAATCGATCGCCGCAGTCTGCTGCTTGCAGCAGCCGCGGCGCTGACGGCACGCGGCGCGCGCGGCGACGAAGGCATCGTCGATGCCCTCGGTCGGCAGATTGCACTTAAAGCGCCGGCACAACGGATCGTGCTTGGCTTCAACTACGAAGAGTATACCGCAGTCGCCGGGCCGGCAGGCTGGGATCGCGTCGTAGGTTTTTCCAAGGCCCTCTGGTCAGGCTGGCGCCCATCGATTTACACCCGCTACGTGGTGCCCATCCCGCGCCTGGCCGACCTACCCGATGTCGGCAACACCGAGGACAATAACTTCAGCCTCGAACGTGTGCTGTCGCTGCGCCCCGACCTCGTCGTGCTGGCCGAATGGTCATTCAAAACGCTTGCCGAACCGGTGAAGCAGTTACAGGCACTGGGGATCCCGGTGATGGTGGTCGACTACAACGCCGAAATCCCCGAACGTCACGTCGCGAGTACGCTCGCCCTTGGCAAGGCGACCGGCAACGCAGAGCGCGCACGAACCCTTGCCAGCCTCTATACCAACAAGCTCGCGGACATCGCGCGCCGGCTCGGCGATACGGTCACGAGGCCCAAGGCCTATATCGAACTCGGCCAGGGCGGCGCCGACACCATCGGCAATACCTACTGGAAAGGCATGTGGGGCCGGCTGCTTGAATTGGCCGGCGCCGAGAACATCGCCGCAGGGCGCCTTCCGGGCGCGGGCGCGTGGGGACCGCTCAATCCGGAATATGTCATTGCCGCCAATCCCGATGCGATCTTCATCGCCGGTTCGTCGTGGGTCGGCCGGCCCGACGCGGTACTGACGGGTTTCGACGCCGATATTGCCACCACGCGGGCGCGGCTCGCACCGTATGCGAAGCGCCAAGGCTGGCTCGAGCTTGCAGCTATCCGCAATGGCCAGCTCTTCGCAATCGAGCACGGTCTTTGTCGCGCGCTGTTCGACTACACGGCCACTTATTTCATTGCAAAGCAGCTCTATCCTGACCGGTTCAGCGACATCGATCCGGTGGCAGAGCTGCGTCGCTACCACGAACAGTTTTTGCCTGTGGCATTCGAAGGAACCTGGATGGCCCGCTTGACGCCGGCACAACCAGGCCAGTCGGAGCCATCGTAATGAACGCCACCATAGCGCGCCGTGCTTTCATGATTCTGCCGCTCGTCGCCGCGCTGCCTGGCCGCGTGCGCGCAGCCATGCCGTCCATTGCGGACGCGCTGGGTCGAAGTGTTGTGCTGAAAGCGCCGGCAGAGGGCGTTGTGTTCGGCTTCAATTTCGAGGAATTCACCGCCGTTGCCGGAGTCGACGGCTGGGAGCGAGTCGTTGGAGTGGACCGCCACCAGTGGGAGAATAATCCCCGCGCAAGCTGGGTGCGCTATCAGGTGGCGATTCCGCCCCTCCCTACTCTCGCCGACAAACAGTTCCTGCCGATGAAGTTCGAGGGCTGCTGGATGGCACGCGTGATGCCCGTATGTGCATGAGCGATACCGCAGCAAGTCCTGTTGCAGCGTGGCGCGCCGCCAACCTGCGACGCGCGACGCTGTCGCTGATCGGTGGCGCACTGTTGTTGGTGAGTTTCTCTGCGGATGTGGCGACCGGCCCGGCGATGCTGCCCATCTCCGCGGTCGTGCGTTCGCTTGCCGGCCTGGGCGCTGATCCAATGCTCGACGCCATCGTTCATGATCTGCGCCTGCCGATCGCCCTGATGGCGGTCGTTGTGGGCGCCACTCTGGGCGTGTCCGGCGCCATCATGCAGACCATTCTGAACAACCCGCTGGCGAGCAGTTATACGCTGGGTATCTCGGCTGGTGCGGGGTTCGGTGCAGCGCTTGCCATTCTGGCCGGCGGTGCGCTGCCCCTGCCGGAGAACTGGGCCATCCCACTCGCCGCCTTTGTCTTTGCCGGCGTCGCCTGCACAATTGTGGGTTCGGTGGGTCGAATGCGCGGCGCAACGCCGGAGCTTCTGATCCTCGCCGGCATCGCCTGTCTATTTCTGTTTCAGGCGTTGCTGTCGCTGCTGCAGTTCCTGGCGTCTCCCGAAGCATTGCAGCAGATCGTGTTCTGGCTGTTCGGCAGCCTCCTGCGCGCAAGCATGGGAAAGACCGCGGTCGTCGCTGGTGTCCTTGCGGTGGCGCTCCCGCTGCTGCTGAAAGATGCATGGCGGTTGACAGCACTCAAGCTCGGCGACGAACGCGCCCGGGCTCTCGGCGTGCGCGTCGATGGGCTGCGATTGCGCGCATTCATTATCGTGTCGCTGCTGACCGGGGCGGCGGTGGCATTCGTCGGAACGATAGGCTTCATCGGCCTGGTCGCGCCGCACATAGCCCGCATGATGGTGGGCGAGGATCAACGCCACATGCTGCCGGCCTCTGCCGTGTTCGGTGCGCTGTTGCTGTCGCTGGCGTCCCTGGCGAGCAAGCTTATCATGCCGGGCACGGTTTTTCCGATCGGCATCATCACCGCACTGATCGGTGTGCCGTTCTTCGGCTGGCTGGTGCTGACGACAGGGCGCGTGCAATGATTCTTCAGGCCCGTAATGTCAGTGTGCGCTACGGCTCGCGCATAGCGGTCAGCAACGTCAGCCTGGAAGCGCGACCGGGCGAGGTTCTGGCGCTGCTGGGCGCCAACGGATCGGGCAAGTCGTCGCTGATGCGCGCGCTCGCAGCGTTGCAGGCGCACTCCGGCACCATTGCGTGGGACAGTGGTCGGGCTTCGCCGGGGAGCATCGGCTACATGCCGCAGGACAATGGCGCGCGAGCTGCACTGACGGCCTTCGAAGTGGTGCTGCTCGGACGCATACGCACACTCGGGCTGCGCGTGGGTGCTGCCGACCTTGCTGCCGCCGAAGCGGCGATGGAGGAGATTGGAGTCAGCGACCTCGCCGCCCGCCGTATCGGCGAGCTGAGCGGTGGGCAGCGCCAGATGGTACTGATAGCCCAGGTGCTCGCAGGCAATCCACGCGCGTTGCTGCTCGACGAGCCGACGAGCGCGCTCGACATCGCCCATCAGCTCCATGTCCTCGATCTGCTGCGCACGGCGACCCGGCAGCGCGGTCTGACCACCATCGCGATCCTGCACGACCTCAATGCCGCGGCACGCTTCGCCGATCGGGTCGCCCTGATGACCATGGGGCGACTGGCAGGCGTCGGTGTACCTGCGGATATCCTGCAGCCAGTGACACTGGAGCCGACGTTCGACGTGCACGTCGCGGTCGATCGGGGTTCCGACGGCCATCCAGTTGTTCTGCCGCTGAGAGCGAGACGCTTGTGAGGCGCGCTACCTCAACCTTCGAGAAACGCCGCCACAGCGGGGATTGTCTTCAGCGCCGCTAGTTCCGGCTCTGTCGGCAATTGTGGACGGTCGCGCAGGGCATTCACCATACAGAGGAAGCCTAACGGTTCGCCCGCTGTCGCGCGGAACTGGTGCCAGGTCCAGGATGGAATTGTGACAAGATCGAACGGCTTCACTGTCCGCACAACATCTCCGAGCAGATACGTGCCATGCCCGCGCAGGATCATCACGGCGTGCATGTGTTCGTGCCGCTCCAGCGTAGAATAGCCGCCCGCCGCCATCTCGAAATAGCGCAGCTCGCAGCCAAGCTGCGGTTCCGCAAACAGCACCTGGCGAGAGATGGCCTTGAACGGCGCCGCACCCTCTTCCTTGTAGGGCTGGCACGTCACTTCGTCCCAACGATAGTCGCGGAATGCGCGAAAGAGGCTTTGTTGCTCGATGTCCATGGGCCCTACCGATAGCTGTACTGTGCGACAGCGCGCGTGAAGAGTGCCGTTTCCTCGGCCAGCCGCTCGCGAGCGGCGAGCAGACTGCCGCCGATCAGCAACATTGCGTCAGGCCCGTAGAAGTCAAGCATCTCCGGCACCCGATCCAAGGTCATTCCACCGGCCGGGATTGGCAGGCTGCGACGCATGCCGTCGCACGGCGCGCGCGCCGTCTCGGCCAGGCGCCGGCACGTCTCGGGGCTGTAGCCAAACCTCCCGCCGTGGTTGGGAAAGATCACCGCATCGGCACCCAGCACGCGGAACAGCTTGCCGATCAGCAGGTCGGGCGCGATGCGCGCAGCGCCGCCCATGGTCGGATGGGCGATGAACGCGACCTCCGGGTACTGCCGGACCAATGCCTGCATCGTCGCCCAGCCGGTGATCATCGGCGCGATCAGCACCGTATCGATGCCATGTGCCTGCGCGGTTTCGATCTGCCGCCGCATCATGTCGAGATCGCCCGCTAAACTCGGCACATAGCGCGTGTCCCCAACGACGCCAGCAACCGCCGCGACCCTTGCAGCGAATGGCGAATATGCCTGGTCCGCCAGCCCGTGGTCGTCCTTGACGAAGTCGATGCCGCCACGGGCGAACTGCTCTGCCAGTTCGGCGAGCCGGGCCGGCGTCACGCCCTGCGGCTTCAGCGCCGAACAGGTGAGCGCGCGGCCATCCGCGCGTGCGCGATGCCGCAGCCCCTCTATCCCATGACGCGGCCCGCCAAATGCTGCGGCAATCTCTGGCGGTACCTCCACATCCAGCAGGAGCACATCCTCATGCAGTGAGGTGTTGCCGTACACCATGTTCAGCAGTTGGCCGGCCTCCAGCCCGGTGGTCGCGACCGCCAGCCCGACCTTTGCGTCGTAGATCCCGTCCCCGCGATCCTCGATCGCCTCGACCACTCCCACGACATCGCGCAAGACCTCCGGCTCCACGATGGCCGAGATCGGCATCTCTACGCTCTGCTCAACCGCAATGGCCTGCGCCCGCGCCTCGATGGACGCAGCATCCGACCGAATGCGATAGGTCACAGAAAAGCGCGCTTCGTTCACCCTCGGCAGACCTCCGTGTCATCCCGGCCCGCGATGCGCGCCAGCAAGCTTGCCGAATCTGCATAGACCGTGACATTGCCGTCGGCCAGCGTTTCGCAAACAAACCTCACGAGACCGGCGATGTCGCCCCTCCGCCTTCGCAGCCTCCCCTATGGCCTTCTCGCCGTGCTTGCGGGCTGCATGTCTCCTGCTCAGACCGATGCCCCACCTGTTGCCGGAGGGCCGCCGCTTGCCATCGCCACGTCAATAGACGGCAGCTACAACGGCCTCACGCAACTGGCCTCCGGTTCGCCGGACGCCTGCGGCACGCAGGACATCTTCAGCCTGAAGGTGCGCGCCAATGCGTTCAAGTATGTGCTCCGACAGCCGCAGGTTCCTTGGCGACCATCTGTCACGTTCGCCGTCAGTATCGCACCCGATGGCTCTTTCGCCAGTAAGTCGGGCACTGCCTACATCAAAGGCCAGGTGAAGCAAGGCCACATGCAGGGCCAGATCGTCGGCGACTCATGCGCTTTCAGCTTCGAAGCCGACAATACGGGGTCATTCTGATGTCGCTTCGCACCATGCGTGGTTGGCTGTGGGCTCGTTTGCGTCGTTCGCCGATCTCGATTGCCGCGTGCCTGCTGATCGCTGGCTGCGCCGGCGAAGGGCCGACGGTTCTGTTCGACACCCCAACTGGCGTCACCCCAATCTACACGCCGTCGCCGGCTATGCCGAGTGGTCTTGTTGCTCCGCCACCTGGCCTGGCCAATTCGCTTCCCCCGCCCACGCAGTCAGCCAACCGCAACGGCACCTATGCTGGCACCGCCGTGCCACTCGACACCGGTGGTGGCATCTGCCTGAGCAACCGGCAGGTGGGGAACTTCCGGATACGCGGCAGCACCGTCCGCTATGGAGGTTTCCGGGGACACATCCAACCAGACGGCGGTTTGCAAATGGTCTACGGCCAGGACTGGATCATCGGCCAGTTCGAAGGTGCGACGTTCCACGGCCAACTCGACCTGAATGGGCGCTTCGACGAGCCGGGCTGCACCTACATGCTCAGCCTTCAGCGCACAGGCGGCTGATCACCCAGCAAGAACGCAGGGCACGCACACGCTGATCCGCGCGGTGTGGGACCGGAAGGGTACAAAGTATCACCGCGCCCGGCTCGATCGATCAGACGCGCCCGCTCACATCGGCGAAAGGAAGGTGGCTAACCACGGAACTGAGCCCTCCGGCTCATAGCACCTCGGGTCGTTGAAGGTGAATGCCTGCACCTGCCAATCCCACTCATGTTCATCGGATGCAGGTTTACACGCGAGGACGACCTCGAACGATTTGCCCCTCATGCAATCCGGCACTCGTTGTTCTTGTATAGCTGGATCGTCGAGATAGTACCTGGTGCGGCACTCATTCAGGGCGCTTCCCCGCGACTGATCGACACAGGCGGCGAGCACAATCGGTGCAATCAACACTGCTGGCCGGATCACCTTGGCCCTCTTGCTGACAGGCAATAGGCAACTTTGCCTCAAGCAGCTGCCCAGTGTAACCCATTTTGAAGCCAGCTGGAGTTCAGGCTCCCACATGATGCATCGGTAACGCTCTGGGCAGCGTCTCGCCGCTGCTGGTGAGTGCAACAACGTTTACGCTGCCCGAGGTCTTCACCACATCGAAGCCATAGGGCGTCTGATCGGTGAGACGCAATGTGTCGATCACCTTTTCGCCCGACCAAATTCTCAGCATGTCGTTGGTGTAGCTGTAGCTGTCCGCCGTCGCCAAGCCCATAAGGTCGATCTCGGCGGGAAAGGGAGCGGCAACGGATGCTGTGCTCGGCGCCAACGTGATGCTCGCATGGAACTGGTTGGGTTTATCGATGACCACGAGGCTCGAATCCACGACTGATTGATTTGGCCCAACCGCCGCGCCGAATTCGATTTGCGCGCGCCCAATCCTGCCAGCAGCAGAGTAAGAGCCTTGGTTTGCTACATCGAAACT
Organism: Pseudomonadota bacterium; assembly: GCA_046735215.1. GTDB lineage: Bacteria > Pseudomonadota > Alphaproteobacteria > Acetobacterales > Acetobacteraceae > JAMXLO01. Next base: position 7,801 of record JBKPSV010000329.1, read on the forward strand.
TCCCTTGCCGACCACGTCGGTATTGATGGTCGCTTGCTCGGTGTTAACCAGCAGACTGTGACCGTTGTTGTCAAAGGCCGTGCCTGCCTGGCCGTTGATCGTGATCTGCCCGAAGGTTACGCCGAAGAACTCCCCTGTGGTAAAGGAACCATGGACCTTCGCGCCCGGGAGCAGGTTGATGGTCACCTGGGAATCCGTGTTGTGCAGGATCAGGTTATCGTTGCCGAAGACATTTATGGTGGCCGGGTTGGCTCCCAGGTGAAAGCCGGTTGTGGTTGAGAGATTGAGTGTAGAGCGACCTGACAAGTTGAATGTGCCAGTACTGCTTGTCATGAAGTTCGCTGTCATCGTCGCTCTATGCGACAGGTTTGCAGTGAAGACGGTGCTCGCCAGTGTGACCGAATCCGCCGCCAGGTCGTTGCCACGCACATTCATCGTGAAAGGCCCCGGACCGGTCACGAGAAGATTATCGCCGGCTTGAGGCGTGCCGGTCGGAGACCAGTCGTTCCGATTTGCGGCTTTGTTGTTGCCGCCACCAAGCCACATACGTGTTGTCAAGTCCGTTTCCTCAGCATGTTGCGAATGTAGCAGACGCATCGCGGATGCATGCACGCGGCTGCGTTCATTCCCCGCTGGTGTGGTAGTTCCGAAGTCCGCCGCATTGTGGATCAGCCACCGTAGCGGACTTCGGAACTAGATTCCATATTAGTAACGATTATTTGCGAATGCCCTATCGATTCGGAAGTCCGTGTCCAGCCGATTCACTCTGTGACGGACCCCGGACCGTGACACTAGAGCCGGATGAGCGCACGCAGATGCGCCATCCGGCCCTGGCCCTATTGTTTCACCGCGTGATTGAGATCTCTGGCGATTCCGCCTTCGATCATCACGCGCTAGCCACCGATGCGAGCCACCGGAACGCCCCAGATC
>JBKPSV010000330.1:0-7327 GCA_046735215.1 Pseudomonadota bacterium
GAGCGCGAAAGAGCCGATGCCGGCAAGCGAGCGGCGCTCGTCGCAATGGCGACGACGATCGAGGAGGCTACCAGGTCGGCATTGCGGCAGATCGGCGACCGCACCAGCGCGATGACGGACGTGGCGGATGCCATGAGCGCCTCTGCGACGCGCACCGGCGGCTCGGCGCACGACGCCGCCACGGCAGCAGCGCAAGCCCAGACCATCGTGAAGGAGGTTGCCGGTGCGACCGAACAACTAGCCACGTCAATCCGGGCAATTGGCGGCCAGGTCGCACAATCAACCGCGGTTGTCGAGCGAGCGGTTGCCGCCGGAGAGCAGACACGTGCCACCATCGAGGGTCTCAATCACGAGGTCGAGCGGATCGGGGCGGTGACCGATATGATCGGTGAGATCGCCGGCAAGACCAATCTATTGGCGCTGAATGCGACGATCGAAGCAGCGCGCGCCGGAGAAGCCGGGAAGGGCTTTGCCGTCGTGGCGTCAGAAGTAAAACAACTGGCCATGCAAACCGCTCGGTCAACCCAAGAGATCGGTCGACACATCGACCAGGTGCGCACTGCAACCAGCGCATCTGCCGATGCGGTGTCCCGCATCGACCGGACGATCGAGGAAATCAGCACGATTGTGGGTGTCATCGCGACCGCCATGCAGCAGCAGGATGCTGCGGCCGCCGAGATCGCACGCAACGTGGCGGCCACTGAGAGAGCGGCGGACGAGATGAGTCATCGTACAGGTGACGCCTCGAACGAGGCCGCCTCGACAGATCGCCATGCAACCGAGCTACGCGACAACATCGCCGCATTGAACCAAGCCGTGGAAGAGCTGAGGCATTCGGTCATCAAGGTCGTGCGCACCTCGACGGCCGAAGTGGAGCGACGCCAGTTGCAACGCCATCAGGTGGATCTTGCGGGCAATCTTTCGATCGCGGATCGCGGCGCGCGTGACGTGCGCATCAGCGACATTTCAGTCGGTGGGGCGTGCGTGCATGGCGCCCCGGATGCTGCGGTGGGCGAGCGCGGCGTTCTGCGGCTCGGCGGTATGGCGGCACCGCTGCCGTGCAGGGTGCGTGCGTTGGAAGGCGACGGGCTGCACCTGGTATTCGACTTGGAGCATGCTGCGGAGGCAGCGCTTGCCTCATTGCTCGATCGGCAGGCATTGCCCGCGGCTGCTTGAGGACTGCGGCTATTCGACTACTGTCGAGCGGTCATCCGAGGACCGCTTATGCAGTATTGGTTGGTGAAGTCGGAGCCCGACTCGTTCTCCTGGGATCAGCAGGTCGCGAACGGTGTCGAGCCCTGGACCGGGGTGCGCAATCATACGGCGCGGCAGAACCTGCAGGCGATGAAGCTGGGGGACCGCGCGTTCTTCTATCACTCCAATCAGGGCAAGGAGATCGTCGGCGTCGTCGAGGTGGTGCGTGAGGCCTATCGCGATCCGACTGCAGAGAAGGGCCCTTGGGTTTGCGTCGACATGAAAGCCGTGGGGCCAATGCCCCGCCCCGTGACGCTTATGGCGGTCAAGGCTGACCCGAAATTGGCAGATATGGCCCTGGTAAGGCTGTCGCGGCTGTCGGTGATGCCGGTCTCGAAGCCGCACTGGGATTACATCTGCCGGCTGGGGGGGTGGAAGGCATGAGCGAAACCGAGAAGCCTGAGCCGAACCAGCTCCCCCTACCCTTGCGGGAAGGGGATGGGGATGGGGGGTGGCGGCCGCTTTGCAACTTTGCCGATCTCCTTGACGGCAGTTCGACGAGCTTCCCTCCTGCCCCCGGCAGCTTCACCGGCCTGTTCGCTGTCCGCCAGGGCGACGCGGTGTTCGTCTACGTCAACTCCTGCCCACATATCGGCACACCGCTCGACTGGGTGCCGGGCCGCTTCCTGTCGGCTGACGGCAGCCGCATCATCTGCGCGACCCATGGTGCCGAGTTTCGCATCGCCGATGGCGAATGCCTCCGCGGCCCATGTTTCGGTGACCGATTGGAGGCGGTCATGATCCAGATCAAGGACGGCGTCGTCTTTGTGCCGCAGGTTGCCGGCCAGTAGCGGCCACCACCGGTCGCTGCGCCAGACGCAACGCCGGGATCGTCCCGGCCAAAAGCGGGGAACGACGCTGCTGTGAATGTTGAACTTCGGCTGCCTGCGTGCCGTAAGCACTCTGTGGGCGCCGTCCGCTCCGGCACTCGGTCAATGCCGCAGCGCATCTCGCCTTTCCGTTGCTTGAAGCACCCGCGGATGCTGCGTAGCCTGCTCGATGCAGAGGGTTACCACCGCCGGGTAAGACCCCAACCGAGACTGACTTGAGGAAACCCGCAATGCCAGACATGCACCCAACCGACGGCCAAGTCTTTCCGGTCAAGCCGGAAATCGCCGCCAAGGCTCTCATTCCCGCCTCGCGGTATCAGGAGATGTTCGAGCGGGCGGCCCGGGACCCTGACGGATTCTGGTCCGAGCAGTCGCGCCGGATTGCCTGGATGAAGGGGCCGACCCGGATCAAGAACACCAGTTTCGCTGGAGGCGTGTCGATCAAGTGGTTCGAGGACGGCACGCTGAACGCCTCCGCCAATTGCCTGGACCGGCATCTTGCGACGCATGGCGACAAGACGGCGATCATCTGGGAGAGCGACGACCCGTCCGTGTCGAAGCACGTGACCTATCGCGAACTGCATGAGCAGGTGTGCCGGTTGGCCAATGCGATGAAGGGCCTCGGCGTCAAGAAGGGCGACCGCGTCACGATCTATCTGCCGATGGTGCCCGAAGCCGCCGTCGCCATGCTGGCGTGCGCGAGGATCGGTGCGGTTCATTCCGTGGTGTTCGGCGGCTTCTCGCCTGACAGCCTGGCCAACCGCATCCAGGACTGCACGTCCGAATTGCTGATCACCGCCGATGAAGGCCGGCGCGGTGGGCGCAAGGTGCCGCTGAAGGCGAACGCAGACGAGGCGCTAAGAAACTGCCCTGGGGTGAAGAATGTCATCGTGGTGAAGGTGACCGGCGGCAATGTGCCGATGCAGTCGGGCCGCGATCATGACTATGCCACGCTCTGCTCGGCGTCATCGCCGAATTGTCCACCGCTGGAGATGAGCGCGGAAGATCCGCTGTTCATTCTCTACACGTCAGGCAGCACCGGAAAGCCGAAGGGCGTGCTGCACACCACCGGCGGCTACGTGGTGTGGGCGAGCTTCACCCATGAATACGTGTTCGACTATCACCCCGGCGAGATCTACTGGTGCACCGCCGACGTCGGCTGGGTGACCGGCCACACCTACATCGTCTATGGCCCGCTGGCGAATGGCGCGACCACGCTGATGTTCGAAGGGATCCCGAATTATCCCGACAGCTCACGCTTCTGGCAGGTGGTGGACAAGCACAAGGTCAACATTTTCTACACGGCACCGACAGCGATCCGCGCGCTGATGCGTGACGGCGAAGCACCAGTGCGCAAGACCTCGCGCAAGTCGCTGCGCGTCCTGGGCAGCGTAGGCGAGCCGATCAATCCGGAAGCCTGGCTGTGGTATGATCGCGTCGTGGGCGAGCATCGTTGCCCGATCGTCGATACGTGGTGGCAGACCGAGACCGGCGGCATCCTGATCTCGCCGCTGCCCGGCGCGACGGCCACCAAGCCCGGCTCGGCCACGCGTCCGCTGCCCGGCGTGCGGCCGATCATCGTCGATAACGATGGTCACGAATTGCACGGTCCGTGCGAGGGCAATCTGTGTCTGGCGGATTCGTGGCCTGGCCAGATGCGTACCGTGTTCGGCGACCACGAGCGGTTCGTGCAGACCTATTTTTCCACGTTCAAGGGCCTTTACTTCACCGGTGACGGCGCCCGCCGCGATGCCGACGGCTATTACTGGATCACCGGCCGCGTCGATGACGTGATCAATGTCTCGGGTCACCGGATGGGCACGGCGGAAGTCGAGAGTGCGCTGGTGGCGCATCCGAAGGTCGCGGAAGCCGCGGTGGTCGGATTTCCGCACGAGCTGAAGGGGCAGGGCATCTATGCCTATGTCACCCTGAAGCTCGGCGAGGAACCGAGCGAAGACCTCCGCAAGGAACTGGTCACATGGGTGCGCAAGGAGATCGGCCCGATCGCCTCGCCCGACGCAATCCAATGGGCGCCTGCGCTGCCGAAGACCCGCAGCGGCAAGATCATGCGCCGCATCCTGCGCAAGATCGCCGCGAACGAGACGGACAGCCTGGGCGATACCTCGACACTCGCCGATCCCGCGGTGGTCAACGAACTGGTGGACAACCGCGTGCATTAGAGCCCAGCGATATCGGCGACCCTCAAACGGTCGCCGATATCTGACCGTCGGTCGGGTTGCATCCGGAACGTCGCCGTCCCACACCTGGCGGGTATTTGTCAGGAAGCAACGCATTTGACCCTGCCGCAGATTGAAGCCCTGGCGATCGTCGCCGGCATGCTGGTGCTGTTCATATCCGACCGGTTGCGATATGATCTCGTCGCGGCGTTGGCGCTATCGGCCGCCGTCCTTACCGGCGTGGTGCCAGCGAAGAAGGCCTTCGAGGGTTTCTCGAGCTCCGTTATCATCATCATTGCCTCTGTGCTGGTAATCAGCCGCGCAGTGGCTGTGTCCGGCGTCGTCGACAGTGCGATGCGCCGGATCATGCGTTTCCTGGATTCCACCACGCTGCAGGTGGCCGCACTCACCGCGTCAGTCAGTTTCCTGTCGGCATTCGTCAAGAATGTCGGCGCACTGGGCATTTTCATGCCAGTCGCCATCCAGGCAGCGGAGCGGCGCAACCGCCCGGTCTCACGCTACCTGATGCCACTGGCATTTGGTTCACTGGTCGGCGGGACCATCACGCAGATTGGCACATCGCCGAACGTGCTGATCTCGGAAGTGCGCCAACAGGTCGTGGGGCAGCCGTATCATTTGTTCGATTATACGCCCGTCGGTCTGCCGCTGACCTGCATTGCCGTCGCGTTCCTCAGTATCGGCTGGCGTCTGCTGCCGGCGAACCGGCGTGGTCAGCCCACGCCGGAAAAGCGCTTCGAGATCGAGGACTACACCAGCGAAGCCGTGCTGCCCGAAGGCTCCCCGATAATCGGCAAGACGGTTGCCGACTTGGAGGCGCTGGGCGAAGGCGAGGTTACTGTCACCGGCGTGATACGTGAGCATTCGCGTCACTATGTGCCGCGGCGCAACTGGACGCTGTACGCGGACGACATCCTTGTGCTGCAGGGCGACCCCACGGCCTTGCAGCCGCTGGTCGATCAGGCCGGGTTGAAGTTGCTCGGCGCAGACGAGATCGCTGCGCTGAAGCCGCGCGACAAGGACGATGTGCTGGAGACTGTTGAAGCCGTGGTCGCACCGGATTCACTGTTGATCGGCAATACACCGCAGGACCTGCATCTACGACAGAATTACGAGGTCAATCTGCTTGCGCTCAGTCGTGCCGAGGAACGCACCACCACCAGGCTGCGCACGAGCCGCTTCGCAGCAAACGATATCCTGGTGCTGCAGGGACGCCAACGCCCGCTCGGTCGCGCGCTGACAGACCTTGGGCTGTTGCCGCTCGCGGAACGCAATCTCGCGATCGGTCAACCTCGGTCGCGCTACGTGCCGATCCTCATTCTGTTCGCCGCGATGGTCGCGATCGCGGTCGGGCTGGTGGAGGTCGAAGTCGGATTCTTCGTCGCCGCCACATTGATCGTGCTGCTGCGATTGATCACCGCGCGGGAAGCGTATGATGCAATCGAGTGGCCGATCATCGTTATGCTCGGCTGTCTTATACCGGTCGGCGAGGCGTTGAAGGACACCGGAGCAGCCAAGCTGATGGCGGATGGGCTGACCGTGCTGGCTGCACAGCTGCCCGCTTCTCTGGCGGTTGCGCTGATTATGGTGGTTTCCATGCTGGTCACTCCGCTGCTGCATCACGCGGCAGCGGTGCTGCTGATGGGGCCGGTCGCCGCGGCGGTGGCCAAAAATCTTGGGCTGGCTCCGGACGCGTTTCTGATGGCGGTCGCGTTCGGCGCCGCCTCGGATTTTCTTACGCCGATCGGGCACCAGAACAGCACACTGGTGATGGGACCCGGGGGTTACCGATTCAGCGACTACTGGCGCCTTGGCTTGCCGCTGTCGATCATCGTGGCGGTGTTCGGCACGGCGCTGATCCTGTGGTGGTGGCCGTTGCGATAATGCGTTGCGGCCAGATGCGAACGCCGGCATGTTCCGGCGCCCGTCGCGGTATCAGCCAGAACGGTTAGAGGAAGTTGCGCTTGCCCACACTACGGTGGCGCAGATGTTGTACGCCGTGGTCCTTGCGGGCGTGTTCCTTTCCAGCCTGTCGACCGCATCGGCATTCGCTCGCGTCGTCGGCGTTATGCTGAAAATGCCGCTGCGCGGGCGGTTCGCTTTGGTTACCCGGGGCCGGGATGGCGAGCGTCATCGGCCAGGGAAGCGTGGAGCAAGTCGCGGACCTTTCGCTTGCGTCCGACACTGCTGTCGAGAGCAAGGTATGCGCCATGGTTGCGCCCTCCCGCCAAATCGCCAGTTACGGCGGCGCTGCCGGCGAGAGTGCAACGGCGCTGATCCAGGCCGAGTTGACGAAGGCGATTGCACGGGAGACCGACGTGGAATTCATCAGTCGCGTCACTGCCAGCGTAATCCGCTCGCGGCGTCAGGCATCAACTCCTTTAGCGCAAGACGCGACGTAGGCCGCGCGCTGGCAGCGATGACACTTAGCGCGAACAGCAAGCTCTATATCTTGACAGCACCGAGCACGGTCGCAGCACTCGCGGCGCAATCGGAGAATTCCGGCAGAAGCGCGTGGCCTGATCTATCGCCGCTCGGCGGACAGATGATGGGCATACAGGTGTTGCCCTGCGACAGCGTGCTGAGTTCCGAGCTGATCCTGCTCGATGCCGCCCAAGCGGAGGATCTGCTGGTGTGCTGGAGGTGCGTCAGGCCACAGAGGCCGACATGAGTATGGATACCTCGCCCGATAGTCCGCCGGTCGCGACCACGGTTAGAATTCCGCCGTGGCAACTTGATCTTGGAGCTGTGTTAGTCGAGCGGCTGTTTACCGTCGAGCTGGTGGGCTCGATAGGTCGTCAGATTGTCAACTCGTCCGCGAATGGCAACAGCCCGTCTCCTCCTATGACCGATAGCGATACACCATAAGCGTCGAATATCGGGTCACTGGCATCGAACGGGTGCAAGGCACGAGGGGCCAAGGCGGTGATCTCCCAGCACCCACGGCGAGCGCAGCCGCTCCCCATCGACGCGGAGATGTACAAATGGCGCCACTTGATCGAGAACTTCTTCGGCAAGCTCAAGGAATTCAAGCGTATTGCCCTGCGC
>JBKPSV010000331.1:0-4601 GCA_046735215.1 Pseudomonadota bacterium
CAGGCCCGCTGTATGGATTGGTGTGCCCAATTTTGATCTCGGTGGCGGTCACGCCGGGCGTGTCGGCGACAACCGGTCCCGCAGCAACACAAGCAGCCACGATGGCCGCGGCCACATAGGCGATACGTCTCGGCATAGAACGTCTATCCTCCTGGTCTGAAGCGGGGCTACTTGGCCATGCCATCCCGGCCGATGCAACTGCGCTCAGGCGCTTGCATCCTGCTCGGCAAAGCCGACGAGAAGTTGGCCTTCGACGACGCTGTCCCCGACCTGGCAGGAGACGGTGGCGACGACACCATCGGCAGGCGCAGCGAGCCGGAAGACTGTCTTCATCGCTTCAAGTACCACCATGACCTGGCCGCGCGTTACCGCCATTCCCGTTTCTGCCGATACCTGGGTGACCTGGCCCGGAATCGGCGCGATCAGTCGGCCCCCGGCATCGTCTTCTTCCGCTGCAGCGGCCATCGGATCGGGTAGCTGCAGGCGCCATGTCTCGCCATCGCGGCGCACGGTGATCGTCTCGCCGATGCGCATGGCGACGATGCGTTCGCGCATTCCGTCAAGCCAGACATCAATGCACCCCTCCAGCGCGGTGGCGGCGCTGCCCGTCACTACTCGGTTGTCGATCAGGAGCTGCCAGACGTGGCCGCGCCGTTGCACCTTGACGGGAGTCTGCAGATCACCAAACACGAATGGCAGTTCCCGTTCATGGTCGAGATTCGGCCAGAACTGATCGCGCGCGTGCCAGGGGGAATGGGGATCCTGACTAGCCGAAGCTGCCTGCTTCGCCGCGACGGCTTCGTCGCAAAGTACGGAGAGGGCAGCCGCTGCCACAACTTCCACCGGTGGTTCACGGTGCTGAACGAGCAATCCGCCGCGATGCTGTTCGATGAATCCCGTATCGACGCCGCCAACGTGGAACCCTGGATGCGCGATGATGCGTCCCAGCAGATCGAGGTTGCTGGAAACGCCGACCACGTTGGTCGCTGCCAACGCATGATGCATCGTTCGCAGCGCCACATCGCGGCTGGGGCCCCGACAGATCAGCTTCGCAAGCATCGCGTCGTAGTGCACCGACACGATGTCGCCAGTGGCGAATCCTGTATCGATGCGCACATCGGCCGAAGGTTCCGGCGTTTGAAACAGTCCGAGCCGCCCGATCGACGGCGCAAAATCCCGCTCCGGATCCTCGGCGTATATACGAGCCTCGATCGCATGGCCGCCGATAGCAATTTCATCCTGCCCGAGCGGCAGTTTCTCTCCCGCCGCGACGCGCAACTGCCATTCCACGAGATCGAGACCAGTGATCATCTCGGTGACCGGGTGCTCGACCTGAAGTCGCGTGTTCATTTCCAGGAAGTAGAAACCGTCTGCACTGGCGACGAACTCAACTGTGCCGGCGCCTTCGTAACCGACAGCGCGTGCCGCCGCGACTGCGGCACGGCCCATCGCTGACCGCCGCTCGTTGTCGAGACCGGGTGCCGGTGCCTCCTCGATCACCTTCTGATGCCGCCGCTGTACCGAGCAATCGCGCTCGAACAGATGGATCGCGTTGCCGTGTCGGTCGGCAAAAACCTGGACCTCTATGTGGCGCGGATGCGTCAGGTAGCGTTCGAGCAAGACACGGTCATCGCCGAAGGCCGAGGCTGATTCCTGGCGCGCCGCGTGAAGTGCGGTGGCGAATTCATCGGCCTGCCACACGATGCGCATGCCGCGACCGCCGCCGCCAGAGACCGCCTTGATCATCAGCGGAAAGCCGATGCGGTTCGCCTGATCGGCCAGAAACGCGGCGTCCTGCCGCTCGCCGTGATAGCCGGGCAGCAGCGGCACGCCGGACGTCTCCATCAGGGCCTTGGCGGCCGCTTTGGATCCCATCGCGCGCATCGCCGACGCCGGCGGTCCGACAAACGCGATCCCCGCTGTTGCACAGGCTTCGGCAAAGGCGGGGTTCTCTGAGAGGAATCCATACCCCGGATGAATCGCCTCGGCGCCACTGTGCGCCGCGGCCTCGATGATGCACGGAATGTTCAGATAGCTTTCGCGCGCCGGCGCCGGCCCGATCAGCATGGCGCGATCAGCTGCCTTTACGTGCAAAGCGTTGGCGTCAGCCTCTGAATAGACGGCAACAGTGGCAATCCCCATGCGCCGCGCGGTGCGCACAATTCGACAGGCAATCTCGCCGCGATTGGCGATGAGCAGCGTACTGAACATCGCTACATCCGGAAGACGCCGAACCGCGTCGGCGGTATCGGCGCATTCAGTGCGGCGGACAGCGCGAGACCGAGCACGCGTCGCGTATCGACCGGGTCAATGATGCCATCGTCCCACAGGCGTGCCGAAGCATAGTACGGATGACCCTGTCGCTCGTATTGCGCGCGGATCGGCGCCTTGAATGCCTCCTCCTGTTCGGGGCTTGGGTCACGGTTGCGCCGCACCTGTGCGAGCACCGTGGCCGCCTGCTCACCTCCCATGACGGAGATCCGCGCATTCGGCCACATGAAAAGGAAGCGCGGTTCATAGGCTCGCCCGCACATGCCATAATTGCCGGCGCCGTAGCTGCCGCCGATGATGACTGTAAGCTTCGGAACCGATGTGGTGGAGACTGCGGTGACCAACTTCGCCCCATCCTTGGCGATGCCGCCTGATTCGTACTTCCGTCCGACCATGAAGCCGGTGATGTTCTGCAGGAACACCAACGGAATGCCGCGCTGGCTGCACAGCTCGACGAAATGCGCGCCTTTCAGCGCCGACTCGGAGAACAGAATGCCGTTGTTGGCGAGAATGCCGACCGGATAACCATGAATGTGCGCAAACCCGCACAGCAGCGTGGTGCCATACAGTCGCTTGAACTCATCGAACTCGCTGCCATCGACGATGCGCGCGATCACTTCGTGCGCGTCATAGGGCGCGCGCAGATCAGCGGGAACGATGCCATGGAGTTCACTCGGGTCGTAATGCGGTTCAAGGGGTTCGCGCAGCACGACCTGCGGCCGCTTGCCGTGATTGAGCGCCGCGACGATCCGCCGGCACAGCGCCAGCGCATGCCTGTCATCGTGCGCATAGTGGTCGACGACGCCCGATGTGCGCGCATGCACATCCGCGCCACCCAGGTCCTCGGCGGTGACCACCTCGCCGGTGGCCGCCTGCACCAGCGGCGGACCGCCAAGAAAGATGGTGCCCTGCTTGCGCACGATGATCGTCTCGTCGCTCATCGCCGGCACATATGCGCCGCCCGCGGTGCACGAGCCCATGACAGCGGCGATCTGCGGAATGCCCTCCGCCGACATATTGGCCTGATTGAAGAAGATGCGGCCGAAATGGTCGCGGTCGGGAAAGATCTCGTCCTGCATGGGCAGGAAAGCGCCGCCTGAATCTACCAGATAGATGCACGGCAAATGATTGTGCAGCGCGATCTCCTGCGCGCGCAGGTGCTTCTTCACGGTGATCGGGAAATATGTGCCGCCTTTCACCGTGGCGTCATTGGCGACGATCACGCATTCGCGGCCTGATACACGCCCGATGCCGGTGACGATGCCGGCCGAGGGGACCTCGTTGTCGTAAAGTCCGTAGGCAGCGAGCTGCGACAGCTCAAGGAACGGCGAGCCTGGATCGATCAGTCCGGCCACACGGTCGCGCGGCAGCAGCTTGTTTCGTGACAGGTGTCGCTGTCGCGCTGTCTCGCCACCACCCTGCGCCACTTCGGCAACACGCGCACGCAGATCATCCACCAAGGCGCGCATCGCATTGGCGTTTGCGGCAAACTCGGCCGATCGTGGATCGATGTCGGACCGGAGCAGGGTCATGCTCTCGCCCCACCGTCGTGGCCGGCCTCGTGCCGGCCATCAGTTCCGGCAGATTGCCGCTGGCTTTGGCCGGGACAGGCCCGGCCATGACGGGATGCCTCCGTCATGCCGTCTCGCGAAACAACTCGCGGCCTATCAGCATCCGCCGGATCTCGCTGGTGCCCGCGCCGATCTCATACAGCTTGGCGTCGCGCAGCAGCCGTCCGGTCGGATAGTCGTTGATATAGCCGTTGCCGCCCAGGCACTGCACAGCCTCCAGCGCCATCCACGTCGCCTTTTCCGCGGCATACAGAATGGCACCGGCGGCATCCTTGCGCGTGGTTTCGCCACGGTCGCACGCTTTCGCCACCGTATACACATATGCCTTGGCGGCATTCATCGTGGTGTACATGTCGGCGAGCTTGCCCTGCATGAGCTGGAACTCACCGATCGGCTGGTCGAACTGCTTGCGCTCGTGCACGTACGGCACGACCACGTCCATACAGGCCTGCATGATGCCAAGCGGTCCCGCAGCAAGCACGGTGCGTTCGTAATCGAGCCCGCTCATCAGCACGCGCGCCCCGTCGCCGACGCTGCCCATAATGTTCTCTTCAGGTACTTCGCAGTCGGCAAACACCAACTCGCAGGTGTTGGAGCCGCGCATGCCGAGTTTGTCCAGCTTCTGCGCGGTGGAGAAGCCGGCGAAACCTTTTTCCACCAGAAACGCGGTAATGCCGCGCGGACCGGCCGCCGGATCGGTCTTGGCATAGATTACCAGTACATCGGCGTCCGGGCCGTTGGTGATCCACATCTTGGAAC
>JBKPSV010000332.1:0-7594 GCA_046735215.1 Pseudomonadota bacterium
CGATCGGCGTATCCGGCGGGCGGTCGTCTTGATTCGGGGTCGGCAGGTCCCGAATGGGCAGGTTCACAATCCGCGCTCGCGCTTGATCCGGTCCCAGGCCGCGTTGATCCGTGCCACCTTCTCGTTGGCCCGGGCAATGAATTCCGCTGGCACGCCGCGCGCTGCCAGGCTATCGGGGTGGTTTTCCCGCATCAGCCGCTTCCAGGTGGCACGGACCACCTCGTCGCTTGCTGAGCGTGCCACGCCGAGTATGGCGTATGCATCGGGCTCTTCCGGCGTTGGCGCCGCCCGGCGGGAGCTGCTACCGCCGCGCACCCGGTCCCAGGCGGCCTGATCCAGCCTCAGGGCGCGATGTGTGCGCGACAGGAAGTCCAATTCCAGCCGACTCACCGCTCCATCGGCCCGCGCAATCGCGAACAATGCCGCCAGTACGTCCTCGAGCACTCCGCGGTTGTCAGCGAACGCGTCACCCAACTGCAGAGCGTAGGCCTCGAATCCCTCGGCGCTATCACGTGCCTGATCGAACAGGCGACCAATATCACGCACCGATTCGGGCGGGATGCGGAACTGGCGCTTGAACGCGTCGATTTCCTCGCGTCTCACCGGACCGTCGCACTTGGCGAGCTTGGCAGACAGAACGACGACGCAGATTGCGAACAGTTGGTCCCGGCGGTTGAACATCGCAGCCAGGCGAGCCGGGTTCCAACCGTTCTGTGGCGCGAAGCGAACGCCGAGATTGCCGGCTACCCCAGCGTCAGCCGCATGTCCGAGGGCAGCGCCGACCACAGCGCCCATCGGGCCGCCCATGGCGAAACCCGCCACGCCGCCGATGATCTTGCCCCAGTAGCCCATGCCTTGCCCTTACCACGCCCAGGTTGACACCGGCAAAATACCGCAGGCCACGCCCGCTACTACACCGCCAATGGCATGAGCTTAGGAGAGTGCTCGCGGTACAGTGGCGTTCCAGCTCTTTCGGAAGTGCTCGGCGCCATCGACGGTGACCCTTACCTGCGCAAGATGCGTATAGCTGGTTGCATCGCTCGAGGTCTGACATGTCGCCTCGATCCGGATGTCCAGCGTCGGGTGCACTGCGGCATGCGTCGCCGATGCGGATATTACCGTATTCGCGGGATCACGATTGGACACCGTGTAGCGCGACTGGCTGCTGGTCCGCCCGGCATCCGCGGGCTGCAGGACGCAGCTCACCGTGTCCTTCACCAGATCCACTTCAAGGCGGTAAATCGGCGGCGCCAGCGTCTCCTGGGCAGGCACGGCGTGCGGCGAGGCAGCCAGACGAGGCGCCGCCAAAGGTTGGGGATCAGCCGGGGCAACCGGCAGCACGATGTGCGACGCGTTGCTGCCGCCGAAACACACCGTGTTCACGCCCGGTTGGCCCGTCGGCCATGCGTTCTGGAACTCGGCATTTGCAATCGCGACGCGCAGCCGATGACCCGCCGCGACTTGATAGGCGCAATGCCGCAGAGGAACGCGCAGCGCATACATCCGCCCGGGCACGATCGGCGACGGAACCTCGTGCGAGTCGCGATGCGTCGCCAGGAGCCCGCCATCGCAGATCAGCCGCACTGCCCCGTCATCGGCGACATCGCATAGCTTCACATGAAAATACGCCACTTCCGCACTGGAGGTGGCATGCAACTCCACCCGCGGCTCGCCGAGCAGCTCCATCGGCGTTTGCAACGGCTCGGTGGTGAACAGCAGCGAAAAGGGCTCGTCCGGTCGCTGGTCGACCGGCATCGCCCAAGGCGTGGTCGAACCCAATCCCCGCCGTCCCGTGGTCATGCCCACCGACGGCCGATACGCGCAACTGGCGGATCCGTGATCGCCGGCTGTTTGCGACAATGTCCCGCCCTGCGCCAGATACATCGTCGTCGGCTGCACCCTGGTGGGTGGCCATGCCGCTTCATTTCGCCAAGTGCCGGCCTCCTCCATGCACAACAGTGATGGCGTCTGCCAGTCCCGCACGAACACTGTCACCGGCGGCTCCTGCATCACGCCGTTGTCGATCTCCTTAAGCCAGCGATCGAACCACCTCAGATACTCGGCACGCGAGTCGATCCGTGGCCCGGGAAACGCCTCCTTCTCCTCTGGATAGTAATGCCCCCACGGACCGATCAGCACTTTCTTCGGTACCTGCAGCCGCTGGAATGCTCTTAACTCCTCGGTGGCGTACCAGTCCGCCCAGCCTTCGATCAGCAGCACCGCGCACCGGACACGATCATAGCCCGGCGCCAGACTTTGCTCGCGCCAGTAGTCGCCATGCAGCGTGTTGCGGATGTAGCCGAGACTCCACGGCGCGCTGTGTTCCAGCCGTTCTGCCCAGATCGCCGACCACCGATCACCGACAAGGTCCGGATCGGGCGGCGCAAAATTCAGCGCGTTCATCAGCGGCGCGTAGTACTCGAACATCCAGGGTCGAATGCATCCGCCCGGGTTGGTAAAGCCTGTATACACGTCGTCATTGGCTGAGCGCACCACGATCGCCTTCAGCGCTGTCGGCTGCTGCACTGCGACCTGCCACTGCACCACCGCGCCGTATGACTTGCCGATCATGCCGACCGCGCCGCTGCACCAGGGCTGTCCGGCGATCCAGCCGACGATGTCGTAGCCATCCTGTCGCTCCTCCGGCGCATAGATGTCGGTGGAAAACCCCGACGAACTGCCGGTGCCCCGCACATCGTACTGCACCACCGCGTAACCCCGCTCGGCCAGATAGGGCACCACCGGCGGATACTCGTCGCGATAGTCAGGGAGTGCAGCAGCCAGGCGGCGGTACGGGTGATACTCCATCACGGCAGGAAACTGTCCCGGCGCGTCAGGCCGCGTCACGCGCACATTCAGCTCCACGCCGTCGCGCATCCTCACACGAACACCGGTATGGACCTTGACCGGCCAGATCTGCGTCATCGTATCAGCGGTTGGGTTCAATCGGCCGCACCCGGCTGCCGTCACTGACCTCGTCTGGCAGATTGAGCGCCACGCGTTCACCCACGCGCGCACCTTCCACGAGGCTGGCACGCATGCCGTCAGTGTTGGCGACCTTGACCGATTGCAGTCTCACCGTGCTGTCCGCGCTCACGCTGGCGATGAACGTGTTGGTGCCGCGCACCACAAGGCCGGCTACCGGGACCTCCGGATAACTCTGCACCGGCACATGCAGCGTCACATAGGCGAAACTTCCTGGCACCAGAAAGCCATCGGTGTTATTGACATCGAGTTCAACGAATAGAGTGCGTGTGCGCGGATCAAGCTGCGCTGCAGTCCGGGCGATAGGTGCCTGTACCTTGCGGTCGGGGTTGGCGCCATCGGCGATATCGGCAATGTCGCCGACGTGCACGAACGGCACATCCTTCTGCTCGACATACACGTTGACGCGCAGCCGGCTCATATCGGCAATGGTCAGCACCGGTTGATTGGACGTCTGGCTGGTCACCGAACTCTGCACCATTGCGCCAACATCGACGAAGCGCGCCGTGATCGTGCCGTCGAAAGGCGCGCGCAGCACTTCGTAGGACTTCATTACCGCAAGCTGTTCCATGGCCGCCTGGGCCATCCGATACGCGGTGGTCGCCTGATCCGCAGACTGCACCGACGTCCAGCCGCGCTTCACCAGCTCGTTCTCCCGTTCGGCATTCTTGCGCTTGTTCATCAGATCACTCATCGCCGCGTCGAATTGCCGGTCCGTCTCCGCTGACTCCACTTCAGCCAAGACCTGGCCTGCCGTCACATGATCGCCACGATCCACCGTAACCGACTTCAAGTAGCCGCCTACCTTGCCGTACAGCGTCGCGACTTGATAGGCGCGCGTATCCCCCAACAGCGTGATCTGTCGTTCCTTCGGACCCTGCGCCACCACCGACACCTGCACCGCCGGTCCCTTTGCCAGTTCCGCTGCCATTGCTTCGCGCGACGCCACCAGCTGCGCGTCCTTGTCCTGCCACAGCCGCAACGTGGTCAGCGCTGCACCAGCGACCAGCAGTATCCCAATCGCGTATACCAGCAGCGAACGAACCGGGCCTTTAGTCATGGTGAGCTTCCCCCGAACCGGACGCACCCGCTGCCTCGGCCGCGAAGCGCGTATCAAGGCTGTGCAGAGATGGCGGCCTGCGCCGCAGCAATGTGTAGAAGATCGGCACGATGAACAGCGTCGATATCGTCGCCACGATCAAGCCCCCGATCACCGCACGGCCTAACGGCGCGTTCTGCTCGCCGGCTTCGCCGAGTCCGAGTGCCATCGGGACCATCCCGATGATCATCGCAAGCGCCGTCATCAGCACCGGACGCAGGCGGATACGGCCAGCCTCAATGACCGCGCGCAATGGACCGACTTCCTCGCGCGCGCGCAGATCATTGGCGAAGCTCACCACCAGGATCGAGTTCGACACCGAGATGCCGATCGACATGATGGCACCCATTAGGGATTCGACATTGATCGTGGTCCCTGACAGCGCCAGCATCCACAGAATGCCCATCAGCGCGCCTGGCACCGCCATCATGATGATGAAGGGGTCCACCCAGGACTGGAACAGGACCACCAGCAGCGCGTAGACCAGCACAATGGAAAGCACCATGCCGATACCAAGGCTCTTGAACGAGGTCTGCATTACGTCGTTCTGGCCGAGGATCAGGATCTTGGTCGTGACCGGCAGACCCTTGCTGACCTCGGCGATCGCCTCCCGGATGTCGCCAGCCACGGCACCAAGGTCGCGGCCGTCGATATTGGCCGCGATGTCGATCTCGCGCTGCACCGTGTAGTGATTGACCGATTCGAGAGTCGATCTCGGGGACACCGAGGCAACGTCCGCCAGCCGCGTCACCGGCGCGGCCGGCAATGCCGCAGGATCTGTCGTCGCGCCGCGGTCCGGCCGCAGAACCGGCGTATGCAACAGGTCAGAGACCGAGTTGAGCTGGTTGATCGGCGTTTGAACGGCAAGCGAGTAATTTACGTTGTTCTGCGGGTTTAGAAAGAAATTTGGCGCCACCAGAACGCTCGAGGACAGCGACGTCAGCACGTTGTTGGCTACGTCGCGCTGGGCCACGTTCAGCTTGGCGGCACGCAGCCGATCGACATCGACCTGCAATGCAGGGTAGTTCAGCACTTGCACCAGATGTGCATCCGCAATGCCGGGGATGCCCTTCATGGCCTCCAGCAGTCGGCGGCCAATTGCGGTCGCGCGATCGAAATTGACATCCTGGATCTGCACATCGATCGGCGCCGACAGACCAAAGTTCAGTACTTGGCTGACGATATCCGCCGTCTGGAAATAGAAAATGCTGCCGGGGAACTGGTCTGGCAGCCGACTGCGGATTGCTCGAATATAATCGGCCGAGGGACGATGTCCTGGCTTCAGCGAAATCAGGATTTCTGCATCCATCGAGCCGACATTGTCGCTCGGCACGAAAGCCAGATTGAATGCCGAAGGTACGCCGACGGTGTCATTTATGGTGTCCAGTTCGTCGGCGGGAATGATCTTGCGGATGCTGTCCTCGACCTGAAGTACCAGCTCTTCGGTTCGTTCCAATCGAGTACCGGGCGGGGCGCGGTAGTGCAGCTTGATCAAGCCGACGTCAGCAGTCGGGAAGAAATCAAACCCGATCACCGTTGCCAGCCCGCTCGAGACCACAAGAAGCGCCCCAGAGCACAGCAGGACGAATTTCCGCCGCTGCAAGGCGCCTTCAAGCATCCGCCCATAGCCAGTTCTGAAGCGATTGAAGCCACGATCGAACAGACCAAAGAAGCCCCGGGGCGGCCCATGGTGCGCCGTCTCGCCCACCAGCAGAAAGCGCGCGAACGACGGCACCACGCTGAAGGACAGCAGATAGGATGCCAACATGCAGAAAACGACAGTTGCTGCCAAAGGTATGAACAGATAGCGCGCGACACCGAACAGCAGCACGACCGGGAAGAACACGATGCAGATCGCCAGCGTGGCGACCGTCAGCGGCTGGATCACTTCGGCGCACCCGTCCAGGATGGCGACCGTCAGCGGCTTGCCCAGCGACTGGTTGCGGTGGATATTCTCTATCGTCACCGTCGCGTTGTCGACCAGCAGTCCGATCGCCAGCGCCAATCCACCCAGTGTCATCAGATTGATGGTATTGCCGGTCAGGAACAGCCCTATGATTCCGGCGAAGATCGATAGCGGAATCGAAGCGGACACGATCACTGTATTCCGCCAGCTGCCCAGAAATACGAGGATCAGTGCGGACACCAAAACCGACGATATAATCGCCTTCTGCAATGCTGCACGCACGAACACCGACTGGTCGAAATCCAGCTTCAGTTCCAGTCCGGCCGGCGCCGCCGCCTGAATCTCCGGCAGCGCGTCGCGCGCCGCATCGACCACTGCCAGGGTCGATGCATCGGCATGCTTCAGAATGGCCAGATAAGCCGCACGCTTGCCGTTGACGTGCACCACGTTGGTCTGCGTGGCAAAGCTGTCGGACACCTTGCCGACATCGCCTATCGTTACCGGGGCGCCATTGAACACGCCGATCGGCAGAGCATTGAACCGGTCCACACTCGTCGGGCTGGAATTCAGCTGCACATTGTACTCGCGATCGCCCAACCGCGCCGTGCCCGCCGGCACGATCACGTTGGACGTTTGCAGCGCGTTCACCACATCGACCGGGGAAAACCCTTTCGCCTCCAGTCGCGCCTGATCAAGGTCGACGTTGATCTGCCGCGACTTGCCGCCAAACGGACCGGGCGTGGACAGACCTGGGATCGTGAACAGTCTGATGCGGATGAAGTTCAGACTGTAGTCGTAGATCTGCTGCTCGCTCAGCGTCTTGCTGGACAGCGTCATCTGTACGACCGGCACATTCGACGCGTTGAACTGGATCACACCGGGGGGTTGCATGCCAGGTGGCGCGCCACGCAGGATCGTGTTGTTCACCGACGTGATCTGCGCAATCGCGCCGCCGATATCGGTGCCCGGCTGGAAATAGACCTTCAAAATGCCGATGCTGGGAATCGATTGTGATTCGATACGCGCAATGCCGTTGACGGTGGTCGAATAGGCACGCTCCGAGATGAATACCACGCGCCGTTCCATGTCCTCGGTGGTAAGGCCGTTGTAGCTCCAAACGACCAGCACCACGGGGATATCGATCACCGGGAAGATGTCGACGATCATGCGGGTGACCGACAGAGCACCCAGCAAGAAGATCAGCAGCGCAGCGATGGCCGACGTATAGGGCCGACGCAGAGATAGGCGCACCAGGCCGATCATCCCGGCCGTTCCCCTCCGTCTCGGATTGTCGCAGACGTTTTGATCCTTGCACCGGGATCGCTCACTGCCAAGACTTTGCCCGCGCCTGAAGGAGTGCGACGCTGTGGGATCCCGTGGAGGAGAGGCAGATGGACCCGCGACAGATCGACCGTGCCGCCACCTTGCTCGTCGAAGCGCGCCGGAGCGGCAATCTGCTGGATGCCCTGCCAGCTGATGCAACTCCCGCGAGCGTCGCCGATGCGCATGCTGTGCAGGACGCGGTCACCGCAGCACTCGGCAAGCCGGTGGCTGCGTTCAAGGCAATGGCACCGGCCAACGGCGAACCGACACGCGGCGTGATA
>JBKPSV010000333.1:0-21158 GCA_046735215.1 Pseudomonadota bacterium
GGTCTAACGTGACGCCGCTTGCGGCATCGATAGCCGCTAAGTCTGCATGCACTGCTGGCAGCGCAAAGTAGAAGGTCGCCCCCTCGTTGACCTTGCCTTCGGCCCAAACCCGGCCGCCATGCCTGGTGATGATCCGCTTGACGATGGCGAGTCCTATGCCCGTGCCCGGGAAGTCGGTTGAGACGTGCAGACGTTGAAACGTTCCGAACAGCTTGCTCGCGTATTGCATATTGAATCCAGCACCGTTGTCTCGGACGAAATACACGATCTCTGCCGCCTCCTGGCGAGCACCTATTTCCACAAGGCCACTCTCGGTCTTGCCAGTATATTTAATCGCGTTCTGCAACAGGTTCATCCAGACCAACTGCAACATTTCGTTGTCCCCATTCACGGGCGGCAACTCTTTCCTGACAAATGTCAGGTCACGCCCCTGTAGATCCGGTGCGAGATCCTGTAGGACAGCGCTGACGAGATCGCCCATCTGGGCGACGGTGTGAGTCAGCACCCGGCGCCCAATTCGCGAGAAATCTAGTATATCCGCGATCAGACGGCCCATCCTCTGCGCGCCGTCGCGCACGACTTGAACAAGCCGCCGACCCTCGTCATCCAGCCGCTCGCCATAATCCTGTTGCAGGATCCTGGAGAAACCATCGACCGCACGCAGAGGTGCGCGCAGATCGTGCGATACGGAATAGGCGAACGCCTCAAGATCCAGGTTGGCTGCTTGGAGTGCTTCGTTGGCATGAGCGAGATCTCTTGTGCGCTCCGCGATCAGCTCCTCGAGGTGCTGTTGGTATTCCGCGAGCTCCGCTTCGGCAAGCTTGCGTCTGGTTACGTCACGTGCCGCGGCAAACACGCCGGCCACTTCGCCAGCCTCGTCGTGGAACACGCTCGCATTGTACACTACATAGTTAACGCTCCCGGACACATGCCGCATAGTCAACGGATAGTCGGTGACGGCGCCTTCGGCAAATGCCCGCCTATACCCCTCACGCGCCCTCTCGGGTTCGGTGAAGTAGCTGGAAAAGTCGGTGCCGATCAACTGCTCCCGCGATTTTCCGGTGGCTTGCTCCGTTGCCTTGTTCACGTCTGTGATCTGGCCTTCCGGATTGATCGTCACCAGTGGATCAAGGCTTGCCTCGATGAGGTTGCGAAACCGATTGGCGGCGGCACGCAGTGCGGCCTCCGTCTGTTTGCGATGGGTAATATCACGGTAGACGACCACACCACGACGCAATGCTCCGTCTATGCGCCGCAACGTCAGCGAGACTGGAATTCGACGTCCATCCTTTGCAATTCGAATCGTGTCGTAATTCACAATTGACTCGCCGTGTCGGAATCTTTCGAAGAGGCTCTGGTATTCTTCAGTGCGATCCGCGGGAACAACAATCTTTATTGCCGAGCCAATCGCTTCGGCAGCCGTGTGGCCGAAGAGGTCTTCGGCAGCCTTGTTCCAGCTTGTGATGATTCCCGAGAACTTAAAACTGATGATCGCGTCACCCGCACAGTTCAAAGCCGCGGCAAGGTGGCTTCGATGCACCGCGTTGCGCAACGCCGATATACCGAACGCCAAATCATCGGCCAGCAGACACAGCAACCGGGTTTCGCTCTCATCAAACCTGTCTGGCTGGTCCGCATAGATCATCAGCGCGCCGAAGCTGCGACCGTCCTGACGCAACGGCAGCGTCAGTGTGGAACGAAATCCTCTCTCCCGGGCAGCCTGTTGCCATGGTCCATAGTCCGGCTGCGTCTCCGTGTCGCGAGCGATGACGACGCTGCCGGTGCGGATGGCGACGCCGGTGGGGCCGCGGCCGCGCTCGGTATCCCCCCAGGAGATGTTCGCCTGTTGCACATAGTCAGGGTGTTGACCGGCAAAGGCAATCGGCTGAACGGACTTCTCTGCGTTCTGCCGTGCATAGCCCACCCAGGCCAAGCGATAGCCGCCGATCTCCACCACCGCGCGGCAGGTGTCGGATAGCATCTGCTCTTCGTCTTTCGCGCGTATCATTATACCGTCGCAAATATTCAACGGACGCAGAGCTCGGTCTGCTCGCTGCTGGTCTGCTTCGGCCCGTTTCGTTTCGGTCAGGTCGGTGACGATCGCGGTCGAACCGACAAAGTTTGCGTGAGTATCGAAGTGTGGGCTCGCTGATACTCGCGTTGCTATCTCGTGCCCGTCCCGATGCAGCCAGTTGAGTTCATAGACTTCGCCGAGGCCGGCCTTTCGCTTGGCCAGATGCTCTACCGACAAACGGGCGGCGGCGTCAGCCATGAACCGGCGCGCCGGCTGGTCGATCAAATCCTCCTGCGCGTAGCCCAGTAACGCTGCGAAGCGGGGGTTGACATACACAAAGGCCGCTGCGTCATCGGTCTCGATGAAGCCGTCGTTCATGGTCTCCAGCAGCAGATTGAACCGTGCGTCAGCGAACTGTTGGGTTGCTAAGAGCCCGGGCGCTGCAACGGACATAGGATGCCTTCCAGGGTGGCGCGGCATCCTGTCGCGTGCGGTCTTGCAATGAGTCTGCGGCGCCACGTGGCGTGCAAGCCACAAGGTAATGCCATGTTCCGGCTAACGATTGATTAATCCGTTCATCAATCGTTCCGCCGGTCATCCAAGTGGTCGCGCGGCTGCCTCCCGTTGAGGGACCGGTGCGAAAGCGACACTGGAAAGTTGCCGGACGCGGCGTCCTCGTCATCGAACAGGATCCGGTTCGCGGCCCCTACCATGTCGTCGTACTGACCAGTGCGCAAGGACCACAGGAATATCGCCAGCGCGCCACCGCCAAGGAGCAGGCTTGCACCGAGCAGATAAAGGATGACGTTCATATCGTCCTGCCCCGCAGCCTGAAGCTGTTGGCCATGACGAGCAGCGATGAGCTCGACATCGCCGCAGCCGCCAGCCACGGCGTAACTAGGCCAGCGATTGCCAGCGGCACCATCAACGCATTGTAGCCAATCGAGAGCGCCAGGTTCTGTCGCATCAAGCTGCGGGCATGGCGCGCGATTTCGACCACCGACGCTACCGGTGCAAGTTGCTTTCCCTGAAACACCACATCGGCAACCGTCTGGCTAATATCGGCGGCACTGGACGGTGATGCGGAGACGGAGGCGGCGGCCAGCGACGCGCTGTCGTTCAGTCCATCGCCAACCATCAGCACCTTTCGCCCCTGTGCGACGAGTGCTTCGATCGCGTCCACCTTATGCACCGGCGTGCGCGCCGCCTCCCAGGTTGCAATGCCAAGGGTCCTGGCGATCGGCGCCACCGCAACCGCGTGGTCGCCGGATAACAGACGCACCTCCAGCCCCAAGTGTTGCAGCCTGCGCACGGTCGCAACGCCATCGCTACGCAGGCTTTCGGCAAACCGGAAACAAACCGGTGCATGTCCTGGACGAGTCAACCAAAGTTCGGGGCCGACTGGGGCAGTCCCACCTGACAATCCAACGAATGCACGGCTGCCGAGCCTTGTATCCCCTGCCTGTACACCTTGTCCCCGGTGCTCGACCAGTTCGTCGGCGACTGCGACGGGGCCCGACTCAGCCAGCAGCGAGCGTGCCAGCGGGTGCCGGCTTCCCGCCGCCAGCGAGGCGGCGGTCCGCAGTGCTGACTGGTCTACGCCGTCTTCTCGCACCAGCGCCATCGTTGGTTCGGTCAAGGTACCGGTCTTGTCGAATACGACTGTATCGATATCGGAAAGCCGCTCAAGCGCAGTCGCAGACTTCAGCAGGATGCCGGCACGGAACAGCCGCCCGGTGGCGACCACCTGCACTACAGGAATTGCCAGCGCCAGCGCGCAAGGACAGGTGATGATCAGCACAGCGCTCGCTGTAAGCAGTGCCTGGCTGACAGAGACACCCGCACCAAAACACCATCCCGCGAAGGTCAGCAGTGCAACCGCGTGGACCACTGGCGCGTAGCATCTCGCCACGCGGTCGGCGAGTGCGACAAAGCGGCAGCGCCGCGCTTCGGCCGCCTCGATGAGGCGCGCGCATTCCGCGAGCAGCGTGCCGCTGCCGGTTGCCGTTGCGCGCACCGTGAGTGGCTCGCCAAGATTGAGCGTACCGGCGAACACGGACGCACCCGGTGCTGCGCTGACCGGCAGGCTTTCGCCGGTCACCAGGCTGGCGTCCAGCGTCGAGGTGCCGCGCTCTATGATCCCGTCGACGCCGATCCGCTCCCCAAGCGCCACCAGCACCCGGTCACCAGCGGCAATCGCGTGCTGACTGCGCGGCACCGTGCTGCCGTCCGGCTGCAGAACGGCAACATCGGCGGCCCGCAGCGTCAGTAGTTGCTCAGCGGTGGCCCGCGCCTGGCCACGGACCCGATGATCCAGCACCCGGCCGATCATCAGAAAGAACAGCAGCGAGACTGACGCCTCAAAATAAGTGTGAGCACCGCCCTCGATTGTCTGCGCGAGACTGATGCCGGTGACCAGAGTGATGCCCACACAGATCGGCACGTCCATGTTGGTCCGCATATGGCGCAGCGCCGCCATCGCCGAGAGGAAGAACGGCCGGCCCGCATAGGCGATGGCTGGCATCGCGATCAGCGCCGAGAACCAGTGTAGCAGGTCACGCGTTGCCGGCCCCATGTCGTGCAGCAGCCCGCCCGCCTCTCCGGCCCAGATGCCGATCGACAAGAGCATGACGTTGCCCGCAGCGAAGCCGGCAACAGCGAGCGCACGGAGCAGCGCGCGGTCAGTGCCGTCGCGCGCCGCGGTGAGCGATGCCGTATCGAACGGCACCAGCCGATAGCCGAGACGCTCGATGGCATTGACCAGGGATTGGGCGCGATCCGCCGCGCCGCGCCAGGCCAGCCGAAGGCGGCGCGTGGTCATGTTGACGCGCCCGACCAGCACATCCGGCTCGCGCGCCAGGACCGACTCGATCAACCAGACGCAGGCACCACACTGCAGGCCGTCGATCGCCAGCGTCAGTTCGTGCGCACCATCAGGTGCCGAGATGATGAAGCGGGAAAGATCGCGTGGTTCAGAAGGTTCGGGGCGCAGTGCGCGCAACCCGGGGTCGAGTACGCGCTGCGCATAATAGCGACCTAGCCCAAGGCCTTGGATTGTTTCAAACGCAACGGCGCAGCCGGGACAGCAGAAGCGGTGCCCCGACGCCGTCGGTTGATGGCAATGCACACAGCCCAGCATTTCATCTCCCCCTCCGAGGAGAGGGGGAGGGGCCGTCCTGACTTCAGAGCTCAATGCACGATGACCCTGCGCGTTGCCGCAATCTGGCTACCGCCCGCGGATGCAGAGAGCGTCAACTCCCATTGGCCTTGCTCCGGCAACACTGCATCAGCGACGTAACGTCCCGCCGCCAACTCATGGAACGTCAGATGCTGCATTTCGGCGGGCCCGAGCGGACGTTCCGCAGCGCCCTCGAGCAAGGCTCCCTGCAACGGCGTACCATCGCGTTGAGTCAGCACCACTACCGGCACGCGCGCTTTGTCGGTCGATGCCTTGACGGTCCACCCCAGAGCCGCGTCGCGCTCGGACCGCTGCAGCACGCTGTCGTAGCGGTTGCTCAATTCGAAATCCTGGCTGCCGGCCTTGCCGGGGAAGCTCTTTAAGGCTGCGAACACCATGCCGGCATTGATCAGAACCACAGCTCCCAGACCGGCCATCAATGCCAGAGGAAACGAGCGCCAGGGAGAATTCCTCATCGCGGCCCCATAAATTGCGAACGATACACCGTCTGCTCGCCGGTTTCGGTGTTGCGCAGGATGAAGTCTATCGGCTGCGATCCCTCCGCGAGCCGGCTCGGCTGACCGGCGGCCGTGACACGGAACGTGCCAATGCTGTCGGCCTTCACTATCAGCCCGAGCCTGTCGGCCGGACCAAGCCCCTCATCGGGTTCGGCGAGTGCTGCTGCGTTCAGGCCCTCGGTCCGCAGCTCGAACAACGCCATCTGCTGCGTCTTGTTGACGATCTTCACCGTGTAGCCGTTGCGCAGATCGCCATCCGGGAGGCGCACAAACAGCGGCGCACGGTCGTGCAGCACGGAAAGATCGATCGACGACCGTGTCAAAAGGGCGACCGTCATCACCACCGCCGCCAGCACCAACGCAGAGACGTAGATCAAGGTGCGTGGCCGCAGCAGGCGCAGCGTGGTCTGCTGTCCTTGCGCCTTCGCTGCCTGGTCCGCCAACGTATCCCAGGTGATCAACCATTGCGGTCGACCTGTCTTCTGCATGACGTGATTGCAGGCGTCGATACAGAGGCCGCAGTTGATGCACTCAAGCTGGATGCCGTCCCGGATATCGATCCCTGTCGGACAGGCGGTGACGCAGGCGCCGCAGTCAACGCAGTCGCCGGCAGGTCCAGCTTGGTGCCGCTTGCCACGCGTCCGCGGTTCGCCGCGCCAACCCTGATAGGTCACGGTGACTGTCTGTTCATCCAGCATCGCTGACTGGAAACGTGGCCACGGGCACATGTAGGTGCAGACCTGTTCGCGTGCCCAGCCGGCCAGCAAATATGTCGTCGCCGTGAACAGGAAGGTAAAAAAGTACACTTCCTTCGATGCCGTGCCGGTCCAGAACTCGACCGTCACCGTTGGCGCATCGACATAGTACATGATCCACGCGCCGCCAGTCCAAAACGCAATGCCCAGCCATACGGCATGTTTCAGCAGCTTGCGCCAAAGCGTATCGAAGGAGAGCGGTTCCGCGTCGCGCTTCATGCGCTCGTTGCGGTCGCCCTCGATCTGGCGCTCGACCCACATGAACAGATCGGTCCACACGGTCTGCGGGCAGGCATAACCGCACCAGACACGACCGATCAGGCTGGTGACCAAGAACAGCGTCACCGCGCCCATGATCAGCAGCCCGGTCAGGTAATAGATGTCCTGCGGCCAGAACTCGAGATTGAAGAAATAGAATCGCTCATGCCAGAGCGACAGCAGTACGGCTTGGTCCGGCTGATTGACGCCCCGATGCCAGCGCAGCCAAGGGAGCAGATAGTACACCGCGAGGCAGAAGATCAGGACTGCCCATTTGAACCGCCGCACCGGGCCGCGCACCGTCTTCGGATACACGCGCACACGGTTTGCGTACAGGTGGTCGCCTAGCTCTTCGCGCTGGAGCTGAAGCTGACGATCGGCCTTGCTGATATGGGACACTTACTCCCCACCACCCAACGAATGCACATACAGCGCCAGGCTCTTGATGGTCGCTTCGTCAAGCCGCGTGTGCCATGCCGGCATCACACCCATCCGCGGGGCACTGATCTGTGCGATGACGGCGTCCCGACTGTCGCCATAGATATGCACACGCGACGCCAGTCGAGGCGCTCCCTTCTCGCGATCGCCCTGCCCTGCCTCGCCATGACAAACAGCACAGTTGTCCGCGTAGAGCTTCCGCCCGGCCGACACATCTCTGTCAGTCGGCTTGCCGTACATCGTCATGACGTAGTCAGCGACTTTCTGGATCTCGTCGGGCTTCAGGATGCCATCCGTACCGAACCGGAGCATCTGGCTGTCGCGTGCCTTATCGTCGCCGCTGCGAATGCCGTATGCGATGGTCTGCTCGATCGCATCCAGCGAGCCACCCCAGATCCACCCACCTGCTGCCAGCGCCGGATAGCCATGCTGGCCGCCGCCGCCGGCGCCATGGCAGGGCTGGCAGTTGTTGGCGAAGGCGATGCGCCCCGCCACTTCGGCGGCCGCCATAAGCTGCGGATCCTTGCGGATCTCGGCAAACGACAATGCCTTGATCTTGTCCATGGTGTTGGCGCGCTGCGCTTCGATCGCCCGCACCTCGGTGTTCACTTCCGTGCGCTGCGAGTAACCGAGCAAGGGAAATACCCGGTGACGCCCGGCACAGAAGGATACAGCACGAACCACACCGCCGACCACGCGATGGTCGCGTAAAGCACGTACAGCCACCACTTCGGTAGCGGCGTGTTCAGCTCCTTCAGCCCGTCCCACTCGTGACCCGTGGTATTGGTGCCGGTCACAACGTCTTTTTCAATTTTGGTTGGCACTGCGGCGGCTCCTCAGCGATCATCTTCGAGCGGGATGCGGCCATGCCGCTCGATCTGGGCCTTGCGCCCCGGCCAATAGGTGGTCACCAGGATCAGCAGGAACACAATCATCACCGGCACCACCCAGTGGTGCTGCAGCCACATGAGCAGTTCCATCATTGCTGCAGCCTCTCGTTGGCCGGATCGGCGAAGTTGACCATCGTCCCCAGCACCTGAAGATATGCCACCAGTGCATCCATCTCGGTGACGACGCGGCCATTGCCAGGCACGGTCACTGCCTTCGGGTAGCGCTTGAGCAGATCGACATTGTCGGCGTTCGGATCCGCCTGCGTCGCCAGATCCGCGGCCGCACTGGCAATCTCGGCATCCGTATAGGGCACCCCGACCGCGCGCAGAGCGCGCAGACGCGCCACGATATCATCGGCCTGGAGCGGCGTCTCCGCCAGAAATGCATAAGCAGGCATCAACGATTCAGGGACCACGCTCTGCGGGTTGATCAGGTGCGCGTAGTGCCAGTCGCTGGAGTACTTGCCGCCCACCCGCGCCAAGTCCGGACCGATGCGCTTGGAACCCCACTGGAACGGATGGTCATACATACTCTCCGCCGCTAGCGACAAGTGTCCATAACGCTCCACCTCATCACGTAGGGCACGGACCTGCTGGCTGTGGCAGACGTAGCAACCCTCGCGCACATAGATATCGCGTCCGCGCTGTTCCAACGGCGTGTAGGGTCGCACGCCCTTCACATGCTCCACCGTCGTCTCGATGGTGAACAGCGGCACAACCTCGATGATGCCGCCGATGGCTATCGTCACCAGCGTCAGAACCAGCAGAAGGAACGCGTTGCGCTCTATGAACTCCTGGCGGAACATGGCTTACTCCCCCGCCACGGCGACGGCAGCCGGCATGACGATCCTCTGCTCGGATGTTGAGATTTTGCCGCGCACTGTCTGTATCAGGTTGTAGGCCATCAGCAGCGCACCGACGAGGAACAGCAGTCCGCCGAACATCCGGATGACGTAGTAGGGATGCAAGGCGATGACCGACTCGGCGAACGAGTACTGCAGGAACCCGAACTGGTCATAGGCGCGCCACATCAGGCCTTGCATGATGCCGGCAACCCACATCGAGGTGATGTAGAACACGATGCCCAGCGTCGCGATCCAATAGTGCCATGACACCAGGCGCATCGAATACAGCCCCGGGCGCTTCCACAGTGCCGGCACGAGATAATAGACCGCGCCGAAGCTGATGAACGCGACCCAACCCAGCGCACCGGAGTGCACGTGTCCGATCGTCCAGTCGGTGTAATGGCTCAGCGCGTTGACGTCGCGCACGGACATGACCGGACCTTCGAAGGTCGACATGCCATAGAAACCGACCGCGGTGACCGAGAAGCGCAGGCTGGGGTCGGTGCGCAACTTGTCCCATACACCTGACAGCGTCATTAGGCCGTTGATCATGCCGCCCCAGGACGGCATCCACAGCATGACCGAGAACGCCATGCCCAGGGTCTGTGTCCAGTCGGGCAGCGACGTCCAGTGCAGATGATGCGGACCGGCCCAGATATACATGAAGATCAGCGACCAGAAGTGCACCACTGACAAGCGATAGGAGTAAACTGGTCGGTTGGCTGCCTTCGGGATGAAGTAGTACATCATTCCGAGGAAGCCCGCGGTCAGGAAGAAGCCGACTGCATTGTGGCCGTACCACCACTGGATCATCGCGTTCTGCACGCCGGAGGTGACCTGATAGGCCTGCGAAGAGAACATCGAGATCGGCAGTGCCAGGTTATTGCCGATATGCAGCACAGCGATGGTCAGGATGAACGCAAGGTAGAACCAGTTCGCCACATAGATGTGCGGCTCCTCGCGCTTCATCAGCGTGCCGATGAAGATCACCGCGTAGGCCACCCACACGACCGTCAGCCACAGATCCAGGTGCCATTGTGGTTCGGCGTATTCCTGGCTCTGGCTGAAGCCCATCACGTAGGACAGCGCCGCCATGACGATGAAGAACTGGTATCCCCAGAACACGAAGTCGGCGAGCGCTTCACCACCGAACAGCCGCGCGCGGCAGGTGCGCTGCACGACGTAGAAGGAGGTCGCGAACAGCGCGGAACCGCCGAACGCAAAGATCGCCGCCGACGTATGGACGGGACGCAGGCGGCCAAAATTGATGAAGGAAAGCCCCAGGTTGGCTTGCGGCCAGGCAAGCTCGGTGGCGAGCCAGACGCCGACCAGGAAGGCGACCACCGCCCAGAACACCGTGGCGATCACGAATTTCCTGACGACGGCCTCGTTATAGTCCGGGGCCGGGCGCGGCATGATCGCGGCATCAGCCATGACGACGCGCTTCCATCCGGTCGAAATGCCGGCGCAACAGACCGAAGTCGAAGACGCAGGCAAAGCCGAACAGCGAGAGGCCGAAGACGTACATCTCGTCGTCCATCGCCCCGGAGGCGAGGATCAGGCCAACCAGGCCAAAGGCAGCCATCATCAGGCCGACGATGAGGTCGCTCGGGTCGATATCCATGGAACACTCCGGCAGGTGCTCCAGGCAAACTGCCGTGCCCGCCTTAATGGATCATTGATCTAGATCAATTCGGCCTTTTCTGCGGCTTTCAGCGCACAAACCACTCCATCGTGCGGCGCTGATCCGGTCGGCTCTCGGCGATTTCGATCCCTAATGTTCTCCATTGTCCATGGATGGGACTGACCGGCAACGGGGCGGAGGTCGCGGGTGCGCACAAACCTTCCGTCGTGGTGCCACGCGTTGCAACGCGCCTGTTGGACGCACGGAAGAATCGCATGGGCGTGGAATGCGTCACAGAAATTCCGCACCCTGGAGAATCCTCCCGACTTGCCAGAGACATCCTGTTGCTGGAGCGCACGAAGGCAGAAGGAAAGCGAATGGAAGTAACCGAGAATTCGGTGCAGCCTGGTGTGCTGAATGAGAACGAGCTGGACGCGGTCTCAGGCGGCGCCTCGATTCTGATGGCACTCCTTAGTTGCACCGGCCCGCAATGGTAGCATGGGCAGCAATACCACGACGACTACTGACCCGGCGACCATCACAACAACTACGCAGAGCACCGTGAGCGACAGCGGAAGTTCCGTGGTGTGGGGTGGCAAAAACCACTAAAAATCGACGGCGAATGACGCCAAGCGGTTCACGAGAACCGCGGCTGTCAAAGCGGTAGTTGCACTAGATTAGATACTTTCCGGATAGCTTACAAAAGCGCCTGGTCGGCGATCGGCAGGTTGCGGATCCGCTCGCCGGATCGCACACGAGAATGCGAGGCCGGTCATACCCCCGAATAGATATAATCCGGCGCCGTGGCCGGCATTAGCTACGCGGCATACAGAGGAAACGGGGCACGGAGTGATGCGCGACACCAACGCCAATGCGCCGCGTGGTTGGGTTCTGCAATCGGCGGCAGTCGCGATCCTGTGGGGTCTCTGCACGACCGCTGCCGATGGCGCCCAGTGGTACACAATCAACGGGACGAAGGGTGAGTGCGAACGTGCCGCCCGAACCGATTATCCAAGCCCCGATGACTACATGGAGTTTCTGCAAAAGCACAATCGGTATCGATCCCGGGAGGTCTCGCGGGACTTCGCCGGGCGGCCCCAGGTCGTAACCGTCAACGATACCACCAACCGTCAGATGATCTTTTACGCGGATGACGACTCCTGCCAGCAGGCGCTGCGACGCCAGCAGCGAGTTGGCGGCTCTCGGCAGGCGAGGTAAGCTGTGCCATGCCGGGCGCCTCGGATTCCATGGATAAGCCACCGTCGGCACCCGAAAAACCCGTGGGCGCCACACCCAAGCTCACCGCTCGCCGAAAGCGCGAGGCGGAGGCCCTGCGCGCCAATCTGCGCAAACGCAAGGACCAGACGCGGGCACGGGAAAAGCCGAAGCAGGCGTGAATTATCCCCGAATCGAGCGACGACGACGCTACAATGCGCGGATCGTGATGCTGCCTGACCCCAAGGGCGCTGCCGGGCCCGGAGCGACAAGATGTCCGTGATGTCTGATCGCTGGATCCGCCGCATGGTGCAGGAACACAGGATGATCGAGCCGTTTGTCGAAGCCCAGAAGCGTGTCGGCGTTATCAGTTACGGCCTGTCTTCCTATGGATACGACGCCCGGGTGGCGGACGAGTTCAAGATCTTCACCAATATCGATTCCGCCGTCATTGATCCTAAGGACTTTGCCCCGACCAGCTTCGTCGATCGCAAGATCGACACCTGCATCATCCCGCCCAATAGTTTCGCGCTGGGCCACACGGTGGAGTATTTCCGAATCCCGCGCGACGTGCTGGTAATCTGCCTCGGCAAATCAACCTATGCGCGCTGTGGGATCATCGTGAACGTGACGCCGCTCGAGCCGGGGTGGGAAGGTCAGGTGACGATCGAGATTTCCAACACCACGCCCCTGCCCGCAAAGATCCACGCACACGAAGGCATCTGCCAGTTCCTGTTTCTGCAGGGCAACGAACCCTGCGAAACGAGCTATGCTGATAAAGCCGGCAAGTACATGCGACAGCGCGGCGTCGCCTTGCCAAGGTTGTAGATGTTCCTCGCCCGGCGTGACGACGTTTGTTGCGAACTCATTGGGAATCACTAAATGGACCGTATCCGTATTCGTGGCGGCCGTCCGCTTTCCGGCGAGATAGGCATTGGCGGCGCCAAGAATGCTGCCCTGCCGCTGATGGCGGCGGGCATGCTCACCGACGAGCGCCTGGTCCTGAGCAACGTGCCGCGCCTCGCCGATATTCAGACCATGAGCCTGCTGCTGGCACAGCACGGTCTCGCAGTCGAACCGGTCGGCAATGATGGGCGCACTTTGTCCGTTGGCGGCGCCATCACCAACACCGAGGCGCCCTATGACATTGTGCGCAAGATGCGCGCCTCGGCCTTGGTGCTCGGCCCGCTGCTCGCACGGACCGGCGAAGCGCGAGTCTCGATGCCTGGCGGGTGCTCGATCGGGGCACGGCCGATCGACCTGCACCTTAAGGGCTTGGAGCAGATGGGTGCCACGTTCCGGCTCGACGGAGGTTACATTGATGGCCGCGTGGTGGGCCGACTTCGCGGGGCCACGATCGTGTTCCCCTTTATCTCGGTCGGTGCCACCGAGAACCTGCTGATGGCCGCCTCGCTGGCCGACGGCCGCAGCGTGCTGGCCAATGCCGCGCGCGAACCCGAAATTGGCGATCTGGCGCGCTGCCTCAACGCGATGGGCGCCCGGATCGAGGGCATCGGCAGTGACCGCCTCACCATCGAGGGCGTTGCACGCCTGCAGGGCGCCAGCCACGCCATCATCGCCGACCGAATCGAGACAGGAACATACGCGTGCGCCGCCGCAATAACGGGCGGCGAATTGACCCTGAACAATGCGCGACTGGATCATCTTGGGGCCACCATCCGCATCCTGCGTGAGGCCGGGGTTGAAATAGATGAACGTCCCGGCGGGCTGCGCGTTCGTCGGTTGAACGGCCTACACGGCGCCGATGTCATGACCGAGCCCTATCCAGGGTTTCCCACCGACATGCAGGCGCAGTTCATGGCGCTGATGGCGGTATCTGACGGTGCAGCAATGGTGACCGAAACGATCTTTGAAAATCGCTTCATGCACGTATCCGAACTCAACCGTTTGGGAGCACGCATCAACGTCCACGGCGCGTCGGCGATCGTGCGCGGTGTTTCGGCGTTGTCCGGGGCCCCGGTCATGGCGACCGATCTACGCGCTTCGGTTTCGCTGATCGTCGCCGGGCTCGCAGCGCATGGCGAAACGGTGGTGAACCGGGTTTACCACCTGGATCGCGGTTACGAGGCACTTGAACAAAAGTTGGCGGCGTGCGGAGCAGATATTGAACGATTGAGCGGCTAACGACCAAATTACCGGGTGGACGGATCGCTTCGCAGGTCCCATATGGGCGCAACTTAGAGCCGGGATAAGTTCAACCCCCGGTATCAGGAGATGCAATTGTCAACGCTGCTTGCTGCTCCACTGGCCTGTTGCCGCCTGGAGCTCGAGAGTCGCAGAATGGTGCCCCCTTCGAACGAGGCATTGCGACTGATCATTGAGACCGATCCACCTTTGGTTTCTGACCTAAACCGGTTTTACGGTGATGCAACCGCGGATGGCGGGCTGGATAAGGCCGAGCGCGACAGGCTGCTTGACCTCTTGGGCCGGCATTACATTGGCCGGTCGTGGCCACGATCGGGAGGTATCGACGTGACGCGTCGGTTTATGGGGACGCTTCAGCGTGCCATGACCGCCGCGGGCTGGAAGCTGGACGCCTTCGCCATCGCGGCCTGACGGCTGGCTTGATCTTGTTCGGCTTTGCCGTTGCTATGTGGATAGCAGCGGAGGCCCGGTATGCAGTTCGCCAATCGTACAGTTGTCGTTACCGGAGGTACGGGAGCGCTCGGTCGTGCCGTGGTCGGATTGCTTCTGGCGCAAGGCGCCCGTTGCCGCGTACCTTACGTGGTCGACGCAGAGGCCGAGACGTTCCCTTACAAGGATACCGTGGCGTTGGTGCCGCGCTGCGAGCTGACCAATGAAGACGACGTCACCCGACTTTATGATGGCCTGACCGATCTCTGGGCGTCGATCCATATTGCCGGCGGGTTTGCCATGGGCGCTGTGGCGGAAACCGATAAGGCCGGCATGTTGCACATGCTGAGCATGAACTTCGTCACCTGCTATCTGTGTTGCCGTGCCGCTGTGCAGAATTTTGGTCCCGACGGCGGCCGTATCGTCAACATCGCGGCGAGGCCGGGCCTCGAACCCCGCCTAGGCGGCGGAATGGCGCCTTACGCCGCCAGCAAGGCGGCAATTGCCGCCTTCACCCAGTCCCTGGCGGGTGAAGTAGCCGGTCAAGGCATTCTGGTAAACGCCGTGGCGCCTTCGATCATCGATACGCCAGCCAACCGCGCTGCCATGCCTAAAGCGGATCACGCGGCGTGGCCGAAGCCCGACGAGATTGCGGCAACGATCGGCTTCCTTGCATCCCCGGACAACAAGGTTACGACCGGCGCCATTGTTCCGGTCCCTGGTCGCACCTGATCCGGTCGCGACCTCAATCGGCGCGCTCAGTCGCAAACATCGAGGCGTGCCCAAAACGCTAACTGATGCACAGCCAGCTGCATTATCTGCCGCTTACGCTGCCCTTCTTTTCCATCCTGGTCGGCGTATTCCTGGTGCTGTGTCTGCTGCTGCAGGTCAGCGCGTTGCGTTTCGCTTATCTGCGCATCGGCCTCGGCCCAGGGACAGCATTGCTGGTGCTCTTGGCGTCGCTTGTCGGCAGCTACTTCAACCTCCCGGTGGCCCAGCTTCCACAACGGAAAATTGTATCGGGACATCAAATCAACTACTTCGGCATGCATTATGTAATTCCCGTTGTGAATGCTTGGCCGGGCACGATCATTGCCGTCAACGTCGGCGGCGCCGTCATTCCGGTGCTGATATCGATCTATCTCTTGCTGCGTCACCGGCTGTGGGTATCGGCGCCCATTGCGATCGCCTGCATCGCCGCACTTACGCACATCCAGGCCCAGCCGGTACCTGGGCTCGGCATCGCTGTGCCGGTCTTTCTTCCCGCGGTGACGACGGCAGTGGTGGCGCTGATCCTGTCGCGCCGGCAGGCAGCACCATTGGCCTATATCGGTGGCAGTATCGGTGTCCTGATTGGCGCCGACCTGCTCAACCTGGAAAAGATCCGTCACCTTGGTGCGCCGATCGCGTCGATTGGCGGTGCCGGCACGTTCGACGGCATCTTCCTGACCGGTGTACTCGCTGTGCTGATTGCCGCTCTGACTGGTCTTGCAGGCCAGCCGCGTCGAGGTCAGGCGCGAGCCAGATAATCCATCGCCGCATCCACGCCGCCTCTGCCGTGTGGCACGTCATTGATGCGCAACGCCATTTCCACCGCTGATAGAGCACCGAGCACCATAGGCTCATTGAGATCGCCAAGGTGACCGATGCGGAACACTTTGCCCCCCAGCTTTCCCAGTCCACCCCCGAGCGACACATTGAACTTCTGCCGTGTCGTTCGGCGGATCGCCTCGGCGTCGTGGCCGTCCGGCATCAGGACCGCCGTCACCGAGTCGGAATAGCGTCCCGGATTGGTGCAGAACAGTTGCGGACCCTTGTTGCCCGCCCAGACCTGGACGGCCCGCCGTGTCGCCTCGCCCAGCCGGTGGTGCCTGGCGAACACGTTCGGCAACCCCTCCTCCTCCAGGAGGCGAAGTGATTCCTTCAGACCGTAGAAGAAGTTGACCGGAATGGTGCCGACGAAGCTGGGCGGGTTGCGCGTCGACATCACCGACCAGTCGAAATAGTAGCGACTCAGCGTTGCCGTCGCATGCGCCTGCATGCCCTTCGGCGAAACAGCCGTGAAGCTCATGCCGGTGGGCAGCATCAGTCCCTTCTGGCTGCCGCCTACCACTGTGTCGATCGCCCATTCGTCCATGCGAAAGTCGATCGAGCCGAGCGAGGAGATGGTATCCGCCAACAGCAGCGCCGGGTGGTCGGTTTCGTCGAGTGCTGCACGCACCTCGGGCAACGGGATGAACATGCCCGTGGCGGTCTCGTTGTGCACCACGCAAACGGCCTTGATGACATGGCCCTTGTCATTGGCCAGCGCCGTCTTCACGGCGGCTATGTCCACTCCGTGGCGCCAATCGGCTGCGACCACTTGTACCTCGACCTTCAGCGCACGGGCCATCTTTGCCCACTCGTCGGAGAAATAGCCGGACTCGAGCAGCAGGATGACGTCGCCCGGCGACAGCAGATTGGCGAGGGAGGCCTCCCAGGCGCCGTGGCCCGAGGCGGTGTACATGAACAATTGATGCTGGGTGCCAAGAACGCGTTTGACGCCTTCGAAGCAGGCATCCATCACCTCGCGGAAGTCAGGGTCATGGAAGTCGATCGACGGCCGGTCGATGGCGCGCAGTACGCTGTCGGGGACGTTGGTCGGGCCGGGATTGGCGAAGAAGTGTCGGCCGCGGGGCTTGGGGACTGTGGTGTTCATGCGCTCGACCCTGTGGTGGCGGTTCGCATGCACCAGAGAGTCCAGTTCTTGTAAAGCGACGACTGGTGTTGGCCGGTATGCGCGATCTGTGCCGCGGTCACCCTGGTGGCCGGTGCCGGGAACCGCGTCCCTCGATCCGCCGGCACCGCTCACACAATGCCTGTGCTCGTGCGCACGCGGTGGCCGCCAAGCTCCTCAGTTCGGCACTCTGCCAACGAAGCGCCTTCGCCGTCCCACGTTCGGCCATCGAGCAGGCTGCCCTTGGTGGCGACGGTTAGGCCCGGAAGCCCCCGCATGGAAATCGAGTTCGGCTCAGTCCAGCTTGCCGACGCAATTGCAGGAGGACGAGGCGGGTCAACAACTGATGGAACTCGTCGATCACATCCTGACGTGGGCAGGGAGTCCCAAACCGACAAGGAATGATGACACCGAGGCATGCCATGGCGCTGTATCGAATTCCTCCTGGGCCTGGCGTCGGACATCCATAGAGCCAATTGAAGGTGACTGCATTCCCGAGCAAGGGCGCGGCCAGCCGGAACCGACTGGGCTGTAATCTGCGCGAATGGGAGAGCAACGGATGTCCTCGGCGTGGATCGGCGACCAGCAGATGTTTTCTTGACAACTGCCTGGGCATCCTCCGCAGGCAGGATTTCGAACCTGTGGGGTCGTCGTCGTCACTATTGCTGGGCTGGCCGCTCAGGGATTTGCATTCTGGTAGGCCGCCTCCAAGCTCGACTTGATTAGGCCGTCACGTCGGCAACGGTGCAGCGGTCTCATCGAGCGCCAGAGACAAGTTAAAGGATTTCTGCTCGATCTCAAACTCCTGGGAGACAAGGTCATAGAACTGACGCGGCTTCAAACCGCTCGGAGTGATCACGCGGTTGAAAGCATGCTGCAACAGCCACTTGGAATCCAACGGAATGAACGTCAGGCTTGGGAAATCCCTGATGTCCACCATTACCACTCGTTCTACCGAAGCCACCGCGTCTATTACGTCCTGCTGAGTGGCTACCCTGCCTGAACCGATGTTTGCCGATTTCTGGAACTTGGTTCCGGACTTCGTCAGACTGCGGACACTGATCTCAAACGACCCCAGCGCCCCTATATCGATACTGGCGTCCGAACCCGGATGGTTGGTGTTCGCGTGCGCCTTATAGCTGAACAGCCGCTCACCCCAGATTTCAGCGAACCAGGACGTGATGCGACCATCCTGGAATTTACGCGCAACATCGTCCGGCGTGACCTTAAGCGCCTGGCTGATCTGGTCGACGGACAGAGCCGTTTTCCAGATGGTCAGTGTGCGCCTGGGTCTGGCGCAGCCTCTCGACGGCTTTTGCGGCATATTCCGGGTCAACCTCAATACCGATTCCGCTGCAGTTGAGCGTTTCCGCCGCCACAAGAGTTGTGCCGGTTCCCGCAAAGGGATCCAGCACCGTTGCTCTCTTGGCTCCATGAAGCTTGATGCACCGGATCGGTAGTTCGATCGGGAAGCCTGCAGGGTGATCAAACTTCTGAGCCTTTGACCGGACCGTTGTATACGGAATGAACCAAACGTTGCCGGCGCAGCGGCGATCTTTCTGGTGGCCCCACCTTGCGATGTTTGACTTGTCCTTGAAGGGAACGCCCACCGAAAGGCGATCGATCGGCACATCCCCGCGCTTGGTAAAATGGAAGATCGTCTCATGATTGTTGTTTAAGTATCGCTTGCTGGTGATCGGCTTGAAATGCCCAACGGTATCAGAACCGATACTGACGGACTTGGCCCAGATAATCGTGTTTTGCAAGGTAAACGTTTTTCTGAACGCCAAAGCAACGTCGAGCGCAACCCAGGGGGCCGTGCTTGTGCTTCCTATGTTAAGGAAGAACGAACCGTCCCATCTCAGTACCCGGCCGATTTGGTGCCCGACCTCGGTTAGCCAGTCGAGATAGTCCTGCAGGGGGCGCCTGTCGTCATAGCTCCGATAAGCGACTCCGATGTTATAGGGTGGAGACGTCACAACGACATCCACGCGGTCACTATCCATGGTCCGTAGAACGTGCAGGCAATCGGCCCGAATCACCGTCTGGCGTCCGACGGTCCACTGTTGCGGGACCTGTTGGGCAGCCTGCCTGCCTTTGGCCCTCACCATGTCTAGCGGCATCCCCACACACACCCCTTGGCTGGCCATTCCGCCCGATTCGCATGGGATCATAGCCAGATGCCTGCAGGATGTGTAAGGTTCATACCGCAAGCGATTGGAAGCCTGGGTTATCCACAGGGATGTGCTTATCTGCCGCGGTCAAACGGCAGCAGGCACGAGTGGATCGCCACCGCGTTCGGACTCAGATCGATATGACGATTTCCGAATAGCTACCGGCTGGCGAGAAAAGCGCGGCCCTCGGAGGTGATCTGCACCATCGCGATACGGTCGATGCGCGCGTGTTCGACCAGGCCACGTTCGACCGCGTCCTCCCACACAGTCAATCGCGGGCACGAGGTTCGCCACGCGTCCATCACGTCGGCGTAGGGGTGCGGGCCTTGCGCCAGCCAGGCGAGCATGTCGTACAGCAGAGCATCGATGGTTTCCGACATGGATGGCTCCAAGCTGACATCTGAGACGCGCACGGTTTGACCCCACAACGGCCGCAATGCAACCCTGCCAACATGGCTTACGACCTGATCGTCATCGGTGGCGGCCTGGTGGGCGGGGCAATCGCCTGGGGCGCCGCGGCGAAGGGCGCGTCGGTTGCGCTGATCGACCAGGGCGACATCGCGTTCCGCGCTGCCCGCGGCAATTTCGGACTGGTATGGGTGCAGAGCAAAGGCGCTGGCATGCCGGCCTATGCGCATTGGACCCGTACGTCGTCCGAACTCTGGCCTGAACTGGCCGAGACGCTCGCTGGAATGACTAGCGTCGATGTCGCGCTGCGCCAGCGTGGCGGGTTGGCTTTCTGCCTGTCCGATGCGGAACTGGAGGAGCGTGCATCGCTGCTCACCCGCATGCACAACGAGAGTGGCGACATCGGCACGCGCATGGTTGATCGCGACGAGGTGCGCGCGATGGTGCCGGGGATCGGCGATCGCGTGGTGGGGGCATCGTTCTGCCCCATCGATGGTGAGGCGCATCCGCTGCATCTGCTGCGCGCGCTGCATGCCGGCCTGCTGCGCCTTGGCGGGGACTACCTGCCGGGCCGCACCGTCGATGCGATTGATGCGGCACCGAACAGCTTCACGGTACGTGTTGGCGCGGAAAGGTTCATGGCGGCGAAGCTGGTCATCGCCGCTGGCTTGGGATCGCGTGAACTTGCGCCGATGGTGGGTCTCAGCATGCCGGTGACGCCGTTGCGGGGGCAGATTATCGTTACCGAGCGGCTGCAGCCGTTCCTTGACTACACCTGCCACACGCTGCGCCAGACGGTGGAAGGCTCGGTGATGATGGGGGATTCGCAGGAGGACGCCGGGTTCGACACCTCGGTCGGGGTGCCGGTGCTGCAGTCCATGGCGGAGCGCAATACCGCGGCATTCCCCGCACTGAAGGAGGCGTCGATCGTGCGGGTGTGGGCGGCGCTGCGGGTGATGTCCCCCGATGGCTTCCCGATCTATGAGCAGTCCGAGCGGTATCCTGGCGCATTCGCTGCCACCTGCCACAGTGGCGTGACGCTTGCCGGCGCACATGCTCTCGCCCTGGCGCCGGCGATCGTCGCGGGCGAATTGCCGGAGCGCTTCGCCGCCTTCTCCGCCCGGCGGTTCGATGTTCCGGCGCATTGAGCCCGCAGCGGACGAGGTCCGCTTTGTCTACGAGGGCCGTGAAATCGTTGCACGCGCCGATGACTCGGTGGCGACAGCCTTGCTGCTGGCAGGCGAGACGAACCTGCGCACGACTCCGATATCCAGGGGGGCGCGCGCACCGTATTGCATGATGGGCGTCTGCTTCGAGTGCCTGATGGAAATTGACGGCGTCGGTAATCGGCAGGCCTGCCTGACGCCGGTCGCGGCCGGAATGCGGGTCCAACGCCAGCGCGGTGCGCGAGACGTTCGGTGAGCGAGACCTGGGACGTGGCGGTGATCGGTGCTGGCCCGGCCGGCTTGGCCGCGGCGACGCTGCTGGCCGAACAGCAGGCCCGCGTCGTACTGCTGGACGAGCAAGCCG
>JBKPSV010000334.1:0-15919 GCA_046735215.1 Pseudomonadota bacterium
CTCCCCGCAACCCACCCCCGCTCCGCAGCCCACCCCGCGCGCGATTGCTAACGACCCCCCCCGACGACGACATGATCCTGGTTGCGTCGCGCCTTCCCTAGGACTGTTGATAAGAACAGTCGCTCCCGGTGATGATGCGCCGGGCCAGGACGATGCGGGGTGCGGCCGACCGGTCACGTACTGCGACACAGGTCCAAGAACGAACGCCAAAAGGGAAGACACGACATGTTTGCCTGGTTCTCCGATCTGACCCCGCGCGAGCGGCGCACCATGACCGCTTGTTTCGGCGGCTGGTCGCTCGATGCACTCGACGTGCAAATTTTCTCCTTCGTCATCCCCAGCCTGCTTGTACTCTGGCACATCTCCACCGCCGAGGCGGGTATTCTCGGCACCATCACCCTGCTGGTCTCCGCCCTTGGCGGTTGGCTCGCCGGCGCGCTCGCGGACCGTTATGGCCGGGTGCGCGTCCTGCAGGTCACCATCGTATGGTACGCAGTGTTCACCTTCCTGTGCGGCTTTGCGCAAGATTTCACCCAGCTATTCATCTTCCGCGCCCTGCAGGGTCTGGGGTTCGGCGGCGAATGGGCGGCCGGCGCCGTGCTGATGGGCGAGGTCATCCGCGACCGCTACCGGGGCCGCGCTGTCGGCCTCGTGCAGACCGGCTGGTCGGTCGGCTGGGGGGTCGCCGCTCTGCTCTACACATTCCTGAGCGCCGTGCTGCCGGCAGGATATGCATGGCGCACTTTGTTCTGGATCGGCCTCGCGCCGGCGGCGCTGGTGTTCTTCATTCGCCGCTACGTTGAGGAGCCAGAGATCCGTCGCGATGTCGAGGCACCCACCGGCCTCCTACACATCTTCTCTGCGCTGAAGCCGCCCTATCTCTCGGTCACCTGGCGTGTCGCCCTGATGGTCACCGGCGCGCAAGGCGGCGGCTACGCCCTGGGTGTGTGGCTGCCAACCTACCTGAAGACAGTCCGCGGCCTGTCCGCCGTCGGCACCGGCGGCTATACGCTCGTATTGATCCTTGGCGCCTTCTTCGGCTTCGTCACCGGCGCCTACCTGTCAGATGGGATCGGGCGGAAGCGGACTTTTCTGCTGTCTGCTGTCGCATCCATTGTCCTCACCATGGTCTACTTGTTCGCGCCTCTCAGCAATGAATGGTTCCTGCCCGTCGGTTTCGTGCTTGGGTTTGTCTCACTGATCATGTTCTCGCCGATGGGTCCATTCATGACCGAGCTGTACCCCACAGCGGTGCGCGGTGTCGGCCAGGGATTTTGTTACAATGTGGGCCGTGGCATCGGCGCGCTGTTCCCGGCGCTGGTCGGCTTCCTTGCCGCCAAGGTCGGCCTGACCACCGCGATCGCGATCTTCAGCCTCAGCGCCTACGGCGTGATGATCGTGGCGCTGTTGCTGCTGCCGGAGACCCGTGGCCGATCATTGACCAGCCTGGAGCAGACCACAGCCTAGAGACGATACCTTCCGGCGACTTAACCGAAGCTTCACCGCTCGGGGGCACTCTGCCAGCAGGCTTGGGAGTGCCCCTGAGTGCCGTCCTGCTTTGCACGGCTGGTTACGTTGGTTGGGCACGCCCGGGCGCGGAACTTCATCCTTGGTTCCGGCATACTCATCGCCCTGCTGGTTGCGGCTGCGACCTACTGGGTCGTCATGGACCTGCGTGCGGATCAAATCGGCCACGAAAAGCACGAACTGCGCAACCTCAGTATCGCCTTGGCGGAGCAAATTGACCGTAGCCTACAAGGCGTCGACTTCTTGCAGCATAACTTGGTGGATCGGACGCGCGAATTGGGCGTCAATTCACCCGATGCGCTCCGAAGTCAGATGGGGACCTATGAGACGCACCAATATCTGGCAAATCGCGTCGCACGATTCCCGCTGGTGGCCAACTTCTGTGTGTATGACGTCAACGGCCGGCTGATCAATTCCTCACAAGCCTGGCCGCCGCCAGACATCGACTTTCACGATCGGAACTTCATCGCCGCGCTGCTTGCCCCGGATGCACCGCAGACATTTATCAGCGAACCGCAGAAGGGCCTGACCACGCGCCAATGGACGCTCTACTTCAGCCGCCGAATCACCGCACCGAATGGCATCCTGATCGGCATTGTCCTGAACACGATATATATTGATCGTTTCGAACAGTTCTTCTCGAACCTCGTCATCGACGATGAAGACCGCGATGGCCAGCCGGATAATGCGTTCACCCTCTATCGCAACGACGGAACGGTGCTGGCTCGCTATCCACATGCCGACGCCAGAATTGGAACCAATCTGGCAGCAACCAAGAACTACCAACGCATGTTGGGCTCGATGGAAACCGGCCCGACCCTGCTCACCAGCATATTCGATGGTCAGGAGCGCTTGGTCGCCGCCCAGCGCGTTGCACACTTCCCTCTGCTGGTTGCCGTCAGCTCTTCGCTGCGTGGTGCGCTGGCAACTTGGCGTGATGAAACCCGCGGGTTCGTCGCGATAACCGCGCTGGTCGAACTGATTCTCGCCGCATCGATCACCCTCGCGATACGACATCTGAACCATTCAGAGACATTGCTTGCTGCCCACGCCCGTGCCGAGGAGCGAGAGCATTGGCTCAGCGCCCTGGAACAGCACAGCCATAGATTTGATATGGCACTGAACAACATGCTCCAGGGGCTTTTGATG
Organism: Pseudomonadota bacterium; assembly: GCA_046735215.1. GTDB lineage: Bacteria > Pseudomonadota > Alphaproteobacteria > Acetobacterales > Acetobacteraceae > JAMXLO01. The sequence goes on from JBKPSV010000334.1 coordinate 2,677, forward strand.
TTCGATCACGGCGGTCGACTTTTGGTGGTCAATCAGCAGTTTTGTCACTTGTTCAGTGTGCCTCAGGACAAGCTGACCGCCGGCATGATGTATGCTGACCTGACGGATGCCATAGTCGCGGCTGGCCAGGTATCCACGGACGATATGCAAAGGGTCCGTGAACGCCGCAGCGCACTGCTATCGCGCAACAAACACGCCATTGTGACTTGGGAGCTGGCGAATGGCCGGGCCTTCAATGTGACCCATCAGCCGATGGAAGAAGGCTGGCTCACCACCTATGAAGAGATCACTGCGCGTCGGGCAGCAGAAGCGAAATTGCAGCACCTGGCGGAACACGACCCGCTGACCGACCTGCCCAACCGGGGGCTGTTCCGTGGCCGGTTGGCACAAGCGCTTCCGTTCGCGCGGAGGGGAGGCATGCTCGCCGCTCTGTGCCTGGATCTGGATCACTTCAAGGGGGTCAATGACACGCTCGGCCATCCGGTGGGCGACGCATTGCTCCAGATGGTCGCTCAACGCCTGGTGCGGGAGATCCGGGATACCGATATAGTCGCCCGACTAGGCGGTGATGAATTTGGCGTCATCCAAACCGCCATCGCCACTCCGGCCGACACGATTTCTTTAGCCACCCGCCTGCTCGAGGCATTCGCTGCGCCATTCGAGGTAGAAGGCCACCGGATCGTCATCGCGACCAGCATCGGCATAGCGTTCGCCCCACAAGATGGGGTGGAGCCAGATCATCTGCTCCGCTGCGCCGACCTCGCGCTATATCGCGCCAAGGCAGACGGCCGCAGCGCGTATCGTCTGTTTCATCGCGAGATGGACGCGCAGATGCAGACAAGACGGCTGCTGGAACTGGACCTGCGCCAGGCGTTGGCGGCGCGACAGCTTGCGCTGTTCTACCAGCCGCTGATCGATCTGCACCGCGGCCGAAGCGCCGGCTTCGAGGCGCTCATCAGATGGCGTCATCCGCAGCGGGGCCTCGTCCCGCCGAGTGATTTCATCCCCCTGGCCGAGGAAATTGGCCTCATCAAGGATATCGGTGCGTGGGTGCTGCAGCAGGCGTGCATGGACGCAGCGTCATGGCCCGACGGGCTCAAGGTCGCGGTCAATCTGTCGCCGGTGCAGTTCAAAAGCCCTGATCTAGTGGATCTCGTTGCCCAGGCCTTTGCGGACTCTGGCCTGTCGGCAAATCGCCTGGAGTTGGAGATCACCGAAACCGTGATGCTGCATGAGACCGAGGCTACCCTGGCGATGCTGCACCGGCTGCGTGCCTTGGGCGTCCATATCGCGATGGATGATTTCGGCACCGGTTATTCTTCGCTCAGCTACCTGCGACGCTTTCCGTTCGACCGCATCAAGATCGATCAATCTTTCGTCCGCGAACTCAATACACGCGATGACTGCAACGCGATCGTGCGCGCGATCGCCAGCCTGGGTCATGAACTGGGAATGTGCACCACTGCCGAGGGCATAGAGACGCCGGACCAGTTCGCCGCGCTCGGGTTGATCGGTTGCAGCGAGGCGCAAGGTTACCTGTTCAGTCCGGCGGTTCCCGCCGCCGATGTCGCTGACCTGCTCGCGCGACTGCCAACGATCATTCGCGCCGCGCACCGCCCGGAGTAGGCCTCGCTGCTGGCGCAGGCCTGACCCCGCTCGCGCAACCGTGCGACCACAATGCGTCGCGACGGACCATATTTCGCCATCAATCACGGCAATCGATGTGTCCGCAATAAAGGGGAATTAGGGTCATGGCAGCCGACACCAGTAGTAGGGTCGAAGACGCCCATACGCAGATCGCCCGCCTGCGCGAGCAGGTCGAATCACTGATGAAGGACCGCATCACACCGGCCGTCGCCGAGGCGGCCGGTCGCGCCGAGTCCGCGGTATACGGCGCGGCCGGCACGGTCCGGGAGCAGATGGAGAACGTCTCAGGCAGGGTTCGCGACCAGCCGCTGATAGCGATTTTGATCGCCGCCGGCCTAGGTTACGTCATCGGCCGGGTTACTCGCTGATCGATGCTAAGACCACTCCGCCTTGCGCGTGTTGCAGCGGAGGCGGAGGGGCTCCGGCTCCGCTACGTCGCACAACGCACGGTCACCCGGGTCATCGTCGGAGTAATCGCGCTGATATTCGTGTTAGCGGCACTCGGGTTCTTCCACATCGCATTTTGGTTCTGGCTGCGCCAACATTTTGAAAGCCCCGCGACCTCGCTTATCGTTGCCGGAGGTGATCTGTTGATCGCCCTGATCTTCGGTCTGTTCGCCGCGCGATCCTCGCCCGGTCGACTCGAGACCGAGGCGCTCGAGATCAGGCGACGCGCGCTTGAGAACGCAACTAGCGCACTGACCTATTCCACGCTGGCCGCGCAGGCGCTCCGCGTCGGGGTCAATATGTTCCGACGCGGCCGCTCATTGCGCTAGCGCATCCGCTCCCAAATACCGGTTTCTTCATCCAACCGGTCCTGCTCGAGGCCGCGGAAGTCGCCGCGGGAGACGACTCCGATCACCAAGCCCTCATGCACCACCGGAACGTGGCGGAACCCGCCATCGCGCATCAACCGTAGCGCCTCGATCGCCTTGTGCCGTGGCGGCAGACAGTGCGGGTCGCGCGTCATGACCTGATGGAGATCCGTATCGCACGGACTCTTCCCTTCTCCCAACAGTCGCACCGCGTCCCGACCAGTGAAGATGCCGACCAATTCACCATCAGGGTTGGTGATCAGCACCGCTCCTACCTTGCGTTCATGCATCGCCTTGCACGCGTCCTGCACCGTAGCGCTGGGCCGCATCGTCAGCGGCTGCTGATTCCTGACGATTTCCGCCATCTCGCGGTTCATGGCGTACCTCCTGCCCGTTGCGTTGTCAGCGATTAACTTCGCATGAAGACTGCCTGCCTGCCATTGATGCAGATCAAATGCGTACCCGTCGCCTCGCAGCAAGCCTCTCGGCGTAGTCGATCGCCTCGATCAGGCTCTCTTCGTTGGCAATCCCCTTGCCGGCGATATCGAACGCCGTTCCATGATCCACTGACGTGCGGATCACCGGCAGGCCCAGGGTGATATTCACCCCCGAAAGGGCCCGCCACGTCCCTGTTGTCGGATCGACGTCAAACCCCAGCAACTTGACGGGGATGTGCCCCTGGTCGTGGTACATTGCGACCACTGCATCGAACTGGCGTGCCCGCAGCTTCACGAACACCGTATCGCCCGGCACCGGACCACTGACATCCATTCCGGCCGCGCGGCATTCCTCCACCACCGGCGTCGTTATGTCGATGTCCTGCCGCCCGAACAGTCCGCCTTCCCCGGCGTGCGGATTGAGCGCCGCCACTGCAAGGCGGGGTTCCTCGATCCCGAGGTCGCGCACGGCTTCATACGTGAGGTCAATGGTCCGGCGCAGCCGCTCCGGCGTCAGCAGCCGGGACACCTCCGCCAGCGCGACATGTGTCGTCACGTGCCCGACACGCATATCCCCGTGTGCCAACAGCATCACCGAGCTGCGCGTCTTCGTAAGTGCCGCCAGCATGTCGGTATGGCCGGCGTAGTGATAGCCAGCCAGGTTCAGCGCCTCCTTGTTCAGCGGGGCGGTTACGATGGCGTCGACCCGCCCCGACATCGCCAGCTCCACAGCATGCTCCACCGCGAGGTAGGCAAACCGCCCTCCCTCCGGCGAAATAGCTCCGAAACTGACTGGCGCATCCTCCTGCCCAGCCGCCGTGAAGCCAAGCGATGCATCGCCGTTTTTTTCCAATCGAAGATCTTCGCGCAACAGCTCCTGAGCTGCCTCGAAGGCAGAGCGATGGCCGATGACCAGCAGGTGCAATCCGCCTGCCTCGATCCGAGGCAACAGCCGCCTGCATGCCTTCACGATGATTTCTGGCCCCACACCAGCCGGATCGCCCATGGTGATCGCCAACCGCGGCGCTCGCGCACTCATCTTATTCCCTCCAGCAGGTCCGCCAGAAAGTTGCTACCGCCGAACGCGCCCGACTTCGAGACTAATCGCTGACCATCCCAACTGCCGCCGCGCATAAGGAATGTCGGCACCCCGGGCTCGAGTTCGCCGTCCACTTCAAGATGGGTGACCCCGAGATTCACGCATAGGTCCCGCAGCGTCTCACCGCCAGACACGAACAGCGTCCCCGGCCGGGGACCACGCGTCAGAAACCTTACGAAATCCTCACCAATCCGGCGGCGCGCGATCCGCCGATCCATGTGTGAGGGCAAGTCGCAGACAATCACGCTCCCCCGCAACGCGCGAGGGACAGCGTCGATCTGCGCCCGGCTGACGGGGTGATCGCTGCCTATTGCGGCCAGTATGGGTGGCACCAGCGTTGGTCGCGGCACGAGGCGATGGCCGGTGAGCGCACCGGCCAGGCCACCTGTCCCACACCACAGCACTCGCCCGTCCAGTCGCCTGCCTTCACGGACTATCCTGTCGAGATCCTGCTCCGTCTCCGCGTCACACACCGGCACTGCAATGCCGTATCGACGGAGCTCAACCTGCAGATCGACCCCCGTGTCCCGCCAGGTATCACCATCCCTGCGGAGCTGGCGCCCCTGGCGCGTAATCCGACCTTGAAACGGGAACGCCGGCGCGAGGATGCAGTGGTCGAATGCGGCCAGGCACGCAGCCAGCTCCAGCGCAACATGGCCCCGCAGCAGGCTGTCGATCTTTTTGAACGAAAGCTCGCCGGCTGCCAGCTTTGGGATGAAGGGTTGAAGCTGCGATGCCGCCAGCGCACGCGGCACGTCACGCGTGCCGCTGTCCATTGCCACTGAACCAACGGCAGCGTTCGCCTGCCAAATTACAGGAATCGGCGCCGCCGCCGTGACAAATCGGGCCGCACTGTCCAGCGCTCCCGTCAAATCATCAGCGAGCAGTCTCAGAGTGGCGGTGTCTTGGGTCATCTTAGTAGCTGAGTATTAGGCCACCACCGTTCTTAGAGGTTATCGCCCGCTCCGTTTGTTCAGTCCCGGTCCGCTTGAACAGGTTCAGCCATCGGGCTGAGTGGGGCCCCCAACCCGGGGGCCCACAATTCCACTTGAAGCAGGCGGATCACTGGCTGGAAAGCTCTCAGCCACCGCCTCGTCATGCCGGTCTCCGCTCGGATCGTCGGATGACGCCAGCTCGGTGCCACCTGCCTCCCGCAGGATCGCCTTCGCCTGTTCCCGCTTCGCCGGGTCCGTGGCACGAACTGACAGGATCAAATCACCGCTTGCTGCCCGCTGATTGCGGTCTACCTGCTCGTCACGATTAGCCACGCTGCTCAGCCCATAGGCGACACTACCCGCGAGGCCCGCACCTGCCGCGGCTGCCGCTACCGCGGGTGCAGCGGCACCGCCGGTCGCGATGACCACTCCAGCCGCTGCCATACCTGCAAGCGACGCAGCGGCGCTCGTGTGCAGCGTCCGCGCCTGCCGCGCGTCCTCTTCGGTATCAACCGATTTTGCACCGGCCTCCGGCGTATCCTCCGCTCGTGACGGCATCGCCTCAGGCAGGCTTAAGTCAGCGCGGTCGAAGCCCGACATCTCCAGGTTCGCTACCGCCCTGTCCATCGCATCCGCATGATGGAATCGCGCCCTGACCTCGTGCAGCGATTCAATCGGAACGTCACGCATCTCCTGTGTCAGGTCTGCCATCTTCGGGCTCCTACGTCACTCCGGTATGGTCGGTGCGTTGGGCGGCGGATCGCGATTCTCATCGCCCTGCGGCGCTGCCAGAGGGCGAGCCAATGCGCCCTCCGGCAGACCGTTACGCCGACCAGGCAAGCTGTCGCGAGCGGACTTGATCCGCTGCTCGACCTGGCCATCAGGCTTTTCTGTCACAGCTAGTGCTGACCGCCCTTGCGGCCCGCTTCAGCGGCCCGCTCACGATCCTGCGCGAAGTTCCCGGGGTTATGCTCTGCTCCACCACCGCCGTGGCTATTCTCGCCGCCCTTGCGACCGGCCTGTGCCGCCCGCGCGCGGTCCTTGGCAAAATTGCCCGAGCTGCGCTGTCCACCAATATGACCGGCGCGGGACGCCTTCTCCCGGTCCTCGGCAAAGTTGCCCGGATTACCGGTATGATGCTGTTCCGCCATGTAAGTCCTCCTTCAAGCATGACGGGACGTGCCCGTCGAAGCGGGAACGATCGCGCCGCAGCCTGGTTGACTTCACGATTCCGGTGAGGACGGGTGGACTGCGCCCAAGCCGTCAGAGGCCGCCGCTGCCAACTCACGCCCAGCAGCAGATGCGAGGCTTGGGGATTGAGCCAGCGAGGAATGCGGCTCGGTAGAAGCCGAAGCTGTCGTACAGGAGTCTGGCGAGCTAACTCCCAGCCGCAATCCCCGAGCCACTGAATAGCAGCAAGGTCGGCATCCGCCAGGCCGCCTCGCTCGCGGATTGTCAGCCACATACGCGGGGATCATCCCAGTGAAGCTCAGGCCAAAGAACGTCGCGACATGATGCCGAATGCGGCCAAGGCGACGATCCAGGACGCACGCGTCTCGATGCCAGTCATGACTTGTGTAAGGTCCGGCAGCGACCTGACATTGTGAGACGGAGGCACCAGGATGACCAACCCGCTCGACCCGGCCCTGTTCCAACCGGATGCCGTGACGCCGGAGACCCGTGCGTTGAACCAGGCGATGGTGCAGATGCTCGCGCCTACGACTGACTGGTGGGTTACCGGTGCCGAAGCCTCGAGGGCGGCTCGACGCCGCGGGGACGGTCCCTTCCCTGCCCCGGTGATGTCGCCGCGCGCGCAGACGCGCAGCATTCCCGGCAAGGACGGCAACACCATTACGCTGCGCATCATCGCCCCGGACCAGCCGCGTGGCGTCTACCTGCACATCCACGGTGGTGGCTGGGTGCTGGGCGGAGCCGACATGCAGGACCCGAAGCTGGAGCGCATCGCCGACAACACCGGCCTTGCCGCGGTCAGCGTCGAATATCGCCTCGCACCGGAGCATCCGTATCCAGCCGGCCCCGACGACTGCGAAGCAGCCGCCCTTTGGCTTGCGCGCAATGCGAAGGCCGAGTTCGGCACAGATACGCTGACAATCGGCGGCGAGTCAGCCGGCGGGCATCTCGCGGCCGTCACTCTGCTGCGCTTGCGGGATCGCCATGGCTATACAGGCTTCCGCGGCGCGAACCTTGTGTACGGCGCTTATGATCTCTCGCTCACGCCAAGCCAGCGTCTGTTCGGCGAACAGCGGCTGGTGCTGCGGACCATCGACATCGTGCAGTTCTACAATGCCTTCCTGCCCACCATCACCGACCGCCGCGAGCCGGACATTTCGCCGCTGTACGCATCCCTGCACCACATGCCGCCGGCGTTGTTCAGCGTCGGCACCGCCGATGCGCTGCTCGACGACACGCTGTTTATGCACGCACGCTGGCTGGCGGCAGGGAATGCAGCGGAACTCGCCGTCTATCCCGGCGGTGCCCATGGCTTCACGTTGTTTCCCAGTGCTCTGGCGGATCAGGCGGCCACGCGCATGGACCACTTCTTGTCCGGGCTGTCGGGGAGCGAGCCCGTGCAAGTAACCTGAACCTGACCAGCCGCTCGGATAGGGGATTACAACGTGCGGCCGTCCTTGCTGTGATGGATGGGAAGCAATGCCTGGTCTTGGTTGAAGGTAAGAAGAAGCGGAAACTTGTGACTGATAGGTGTGCGCGATGACATTGTCGGGCGCACCGTTCTTCACAGCTTAGTCCGAGCGTCAGGCGAAAATTGCTAGTGGCACGTCCACTTCGCGAATGGTCGCGTCGAGAGCGGCGCTCATCTCGAGACGAGAGCAAATGCGGGCAGATGCCGCTGTGCTATCCGGGCGCTTCATGCGCTTCATGTCGCCAACCGTCTGCTCGCTCCTCGGGAGAATATCCGGCGCCAGCATCGACGGCGGCATCGAAGATTTCGCGACAAACCGCATTCAGCGGATGTCATCGGCTTCAAGGTGACGTGGGGATGAGATCATCCAGCGTTGCACTTTACAGGCAAGTCTCCGTGGCATCGATACCGGGCCCGTGCAAGCCAAAGTCGGCGACCGCTCCTTTGCAGATCTCTCAGGCACCGAGGCATGAGACGATGGCTGGATCACTGGTGAACCAGATCACAGGACGCGTGCGCATCCCTGTGCAACGGTCAGACAAAGCGAAACCTCATCGAACAGGACGGAATCGAACATGGCTCCACCGGCGGACTGGTTCATCTACACGGTAATCCTCATTGTCTTCCTTGCCCTGATCATCGCGCTGGGGACCATCGCCCGGCGGCTAGGCGCGGCTCAGACGAATTGGTCGCTGGCAAATGCGCTGTCGGAAGAGACCGAGGTAACCGTGCTGGACGAGCATGGGGCACCGGTCATCGTCAACAACGTCCCCTTAAAGAAAGTGCAGCTGACAGCAAGCTCCAGCCGTGTCATCGCGTTCATGGGTATGATCGGCATCCTGGCGCTGTTCCTGGGGTTTGGCGCCTTCGCACTCTGGTGGTTCGCGAAGACGGGCAAGGTACCCGAGGGCGCAGGTGACGCAACGACTTACCTGCTGGGCGGAATGACTCTCTTCGCTCCTTACATCGTCAACAGGTTCTCGTCGGTGTTCGCCACGCCCAGGTAGGGCACACACAACAAGCGAAAGCGGCGCTGGGCATGTTCGTCTTTCCGCAGAACGCCGCTGGTGATCTGGGTCAGAACAGAGAATAACCGCCATCGATGACGAACGTATCGCCGGTGTGATAGCGGGAGGCAGCACTCATAAGGTACACCGCAATCCCGCCGAAGTCGTCGCCTTTGCCCCATCGGCGCATCGGTATCCGCGGCATGACCTTGTCATGGAACGTCTCGTTCGTTGTCAGCCGCTGCGTCATGTCGGTCTCGATCCACCCCGGCAGGATCGCGTGCGCCCGCACGCCATACCGCGCGAATTCGACCGACATCGCCCGCACCATCGAGATCATGCCGCCCTTGGTGGCGGCGTAGTGCTCGCTGCGTGGCGCCCCTTCAATCGCCGCAAGCGACGCGGTGCCCACCAGCACGCCATCTCCACCTCGCTCCACCATATGCCGCGCGGCTGTGCGGAATGTGTAGAACGCACCGTCGAGGTTGACGCGCAGCACCCGGTGCCACAGCTCGCTGTCCATCTCCAGGAACGACTTTGCCCCACCCCCGCCGATACCGGCATTGGCGAAGCAGCCATCGACCCGGCCCAGCGCCTTCAACGTTTCGGCGAAGGCCGCCTCCACCGCCGTCTCGTCCCCGACGTCGCATTGCAGCGCCACCACGCGCCGCCCGGTTCTCGTCAGCGCCGCCTGAGCTTCAGCGTTTTTGGCCGCATTGGTGCCCCAGATCGCCACGTCCGCACCCGCTTCCGCCACCGCCTGGGCGATGCCGAAGCCGATGCCGCGATTGCCACCGGTCACCAGCGCCACCTTGCCGCTCAGGTCGAACGGTCCATAAGCCATCTCAGCCCCCGTCTCTGCTGCGGGTGGTCTAGCACCGGCGCCACGCATCGGCACTGCCTGCGCGCGGCCGCGGCGCTAGTGTCGCATCAGGAGGAGCCCGAATGTCTGTGATCCAGCGCCCCAGCGTCTGCACCTTCGACTGCCCCGACACCTGCAGCCTTAGCGTCACGGTCGAGGACGGCCGCATCAGCAAGGTGCGCGGCTCCGAGGCGGCGCCGTTCACCGCCGGCGTCATCTGCAACAAGGTGGCGCGCGACATGACCAGATTCGTGCACGGCCCACAGCGCATTCTGCATCCGTTGCGCCGCACCGGCGCCAAGGGTTCAGGCAGCTTCGAGCGCATCTCCTGGTATGCCGCCCTCGACGAAATCCATGCCCGCACCAGCGCGGAAATCGATCGCTGGGGACCGCAGGCGGTGACACCGCTGAACTATGCCGGCCCGCACGGCATGCTCGCAGGCGAAAGCATGTCGGCACGGTTTTTCTACAAGCTGGGAGCGACTCAGCTCTATCGCCGTTCGATGTGCGGCGGCGTGCGCAGCGAAGCCTGGGCCGGCACCTATGGTGCGGTGCCCGGCTGCCCGCCGGAACTTGCCGCCGATGCGGCACTGAACGTCGTATGGGGCAACAATGCCACCGTCACCAATCTGCATCTGGTCCGCCGCATCCGCCAGTCGAAGCGGAAGGGTGGTCGTCTGATCGTCGTGGATCCGCTGCGCACGAAGATCGCCGAACAGGCCGACCTGCATCTCGCGCCGCTGCCTGGCACCGACGTTCTGCTCGCCTGGGCGCTGGCCGCGGAACTGGAGCGCATGGGCGCCTTCGATCAGACATTCATCGCGCAGCACGTGCTTGGCTTCGAGGACTTCATGGCGCTTGCCCGCACCTGGCCAGCATCGCGCGCCGCCGCGGCATGCGGACTGCAGGAGGACCAGATCGTCACATGCGCACAGTGGCTCGCCGAGTCCGATCCGCTGGTGTTCGCTCCGGGCAACGGGCTGGAGCGCGGCCGCAATGGCGGCAGTTCGATCCGTGCTCTGATCGCTCTGCCGGCCCTGTTGGGCAAGCTGGGCGGGCGCAACGGCATCGTCCTTGGTGCCAGCAATGCCTTTCCCAAGACCGTGGCGCGGCTGCAGCGCCCCGATCTCGCGCCTGACGGCATGCGCACCCTGAACCTGCTCGACATCGGCCGCTACCTTGCGGACGATGCGCTCGACCCGCCGCTGCGCGCGGTATTCATCTACAACCACAATCCGGTGGTGGTGCATCCCGACCAGAATCGGATGCGCCGCGGTCTCGCACGCGAGGACGTATTTACCGTCGGTATCGACGTGGCGATGACGGAAAGCATGGACTACTGCGATGTTATTCTGCCCGCAGCGACTCACTTCGAGTATGCCGATCTCTATCCATCCTATGGTCATCATTGGTTGCAACGCGCCGAACCGGTGATTCCGCCGGTAGGTGAATCGCTGCCGAACACCGAGATCTTCCGCCGCCTCGCCGCGCGCTTCGGTTTCGATGATCCGGCCTTCCTCGCATCCGACTTCGAGTTGATGGATGCGGCCGTTGATCTGGGGGTTGTTCGTGCCAGCGAAATCGCCCCCGACAGCGCATTCCAGATGAAGGGCAAGGATGGCAGGCCGCTGGTGCTGTTCGACAACGTCTTTCCTGCCACGCCATCCGGCCGCATCGAACTACGCTCGGAATCTCTGGCGCAGCGCTGGGGTCAGACAGCACTGCTGCCTACTTGGCGAGAGCGCACCAGCGACTATCCGCTGATGTTGATTTCACCTGCATCCGATCGACAGATCAGCTCAACGCTCGGCTTCGCTATTCCCAAGCCGCGGCTGATGATGCACCCGAGCGATGCGACGGCGCGCGGCCTGTCACAAGGCGTCGAGGTAAGGGTATGGAACGAACGCGGTGATGTGTTCCTGTCGCTGGATATCACAGCCGCGGTGCCGCCCGGCGTTGTTGCGAGCGAGAAGGGCGCCTGGCTGGCGACCAGCCGCACCGGCCAGACAATTTCGGCCCTGGTCTCCGCCGATATGCGGGCGGACCTCGCCGAGGGCGCCTGCTTCAACGACACGCGGGTGGAGGTAACGAGAGCCTAAAACAAACGGCACCCTTCCATTGCGGGAAAGTTTAGGGGAAGGGGCAGTCAGCGCGGGAGAGTGCTTGCGCCCATCAGGTACTCATCCACCGCCCGCGCGCACTGACGGCCCTCACGGATCGCCCATACCACCAGCGACTGTCCGCGACGCATGTCGCCGGCGGCGAACACCTTATCGACCGAGGTGTGATAGTCCGTGGTATTGGCCAACACGTTACCGCGCGGATCGAGCGCCACGCGCGATTGCTCGATCATGCCTGGCTTGCGCGGGCCCAAGAAACCCATCGCCAACAGCACAAGATCGGCCTTGAGCTGAAACTGACTGCCCGGGACCTCCTGCATTTTGCCGCCCAGCCATTCGACGCGCACGCATTCCAGCGCTTCCACCTTGCCGGAGAGGCCGATTGCGCGCCTGGTCAGCACCGCCCAGTCGCGATCGGCGCCTTCCTCATGCGCATGCGACGTACGCAGTTTCAGCGGCCAGTCCGGCCAGGTCAGCGCCTTGTTTTCGCGATCCGGCGGTCTCGGCAGAATCTCCAACTGGATGACTGAGGCCGCTCCCTGACGCACCGAGGTGCCAATGCAGTCCGACCCGGTGTCGCCACCACCGATCACCACCACATGCTTGCCCTTCGCGGTGATCGTGCCGCGTCCCATCGTGGCGCGAGCCTCGTCATCACCGGCACCGCGCTTGTTCTGCTGCGTCAGAAAATCCATGGCGTAGTGCACGCCATCGAGCCCACGGCCCTGCACCTCCAAATCACGCGGCCACTCCGCACCACCCGCCATCACCACCGCGTCGAAGTCGCGCAGCAACGCATCCATCGGCAAGGTCACACCGATTTCGATGCCGGTGCGGAAGCCCACGCCCTCGCTCGTCATCTGGTCGATGCGGCGATCGATCAGATGCTTCTCCATCTTGAAATCAGGGATGCCATAGCGGAGCAGACCGCCGATCCGATCGCTCTTCTCGAACAGCGTCACCGTATGGCCGGCGCGCGCGAGTTGCTGTGTGCATGCAAGGCCCGCCGGCCCAGAGCCCACGACCGCAACGCGCTTGCCAGTACGGTGCGACGGCGGGTGCGGTACAATCCAGCCTTCCTCCCACGCGCGATCGACGATGGCGCACTCGATCGTCTTGATGGTGACCGGATTGTCGTCGATGTTCAGCGTGCAGGAGGCTTCGCACGGAGCGGGGCAGATGCGGCCGGTGAATTCAGGGAAATTGTTGGTGGAATGCAGCGCGCGGATCGCCGCTTCCCACTGATGACGGTAGACTAGGTTGTTCCAGTCCGGAATCAGGTTGTTGACCGGACAACCCTGGTGACAGAACGGAATGCCGCAATCCATACAGCGCGCCGCCTGATCTGCCAGCTCCACATCCGGTAGCGGCTTGAGGAATTCGGTCCACGTCCTGCGCCGTACCTCGGGCTTGTCATAGCCGCGGTCGTGCCGCTCGATCTCGAGGAAACCAGTAACCTTGCCCATCGTTGAACCTTGTTATTCGGCGGCAGCGGCCTTGGCCGCCTGACGCTCGGCCCGCAGATCGATCAGTGCGCGGCGGAAGTCGAGCGGCATCACCTTCACAAAGCTGGCCAGCGTGCGATCCCAATCGTCCAGCAGCTCACGCGCCCGGACACTGCCGGTGTACAGCAGGTGCCGCTCGATCAGCACCCGCAGC
>JBKPSV010000335.1:0-23861 GCA_046735215.1 Pseudomonadota bacterium
GCATCATACGAAATTGGCACACCCGCCCCGGCCCTCCCGGAGTTCTACGCAGTCGGTGAATTCATCACCCGGCGCGTCCTGCAGGCAGTGACCGGCGAAATGCCGGTCAAGCAGGCGCTCGACACGGCCGCGAATGAGACCCAGGACTTCCTCAAGGGCCACGGCTATTACAAGTAGCGTCCGGCGCCGGCATCTCGGTGCTTTCTCGGCCCCCGAAGGCAACTGGTGGCTGTTCCTGCTGCCCAGCGGGTTCGTGCTTGCCGCGATCATGCTCTATCCGCTGGGCTACGCGATCTGGCTCAGCCTGTACAACTACGACATCGGCAGCGGCGCGCGCGACTTCATCGGTCTGGGCAACTATCTCGCATTGCTGATGGACGCACGGTTCTGGGACACGCTGAGCCGCACGATCCTGATTGTGCTCGCCGCGGTAGGGCTTGAATTCTGTGTCGGCCTGCTGGTCGCTTACGGCCTGTACCGCCTCACCTTCGGCGTGCGCACGCTGAACCTGCTGATGTTCCTGCCAAGCATCGTCACGCCGGTGGTGGCGGCACTGTTCCTGCGCTGGATCTTCATCGGACGCTGGGGCCTGCTGAGCGCCGCGCTGATCAGTCTCGGGATCTTTCCACCGGATTTCCTGGGCAACCCGACCTGGGCGCGCGTCACAGTGGTTCTGGCGGACGCCTGGCAGTTCACACCGTTCATGATCCTGGTGCTGTATGCTGGCCTCAACACAGTGGATCAGAGCCAGATCGAGGCGGCACAGATCGACGGCGCAGGAGTGTGGATGCTGCTGTTCCGCATCATGCTGCCGTCGATCCGGCCGCTGATCATCTTCGTGCTCGCCATCCGCCTGATGGATTCATTCCGCTTCTTCGACACGATCTACGTGCTGACTTCCGGCGGCCCTGGCACGGCGACGGAAACCATCACGCTATACACCTATGCGCTGGCATTTCGCTTGCTGCAGATCGGCAAGGCCTCGGCCTTGGGTGTGCTGACGCTTCTGATTACCGCGGCGCTGATCGCGCTGATGATCCGCCTGATCTACCGCCGCGAACGCGGCGCCTTCTGATGCGCCAGCGCGGTAAGACCCAGGCGCTGCTGTTCCTGTCGCTGTGCGCCTTCACTGCCGTCAACCTGACGCCGGTGATCTGGGGCGTACTGACCTCGATCAAGCAGCCGGTGGATGCATTCTCGGTTCCGCCAAAGCTGATCTTCGCGCCAACCTTTGAATTTCATTGGCAGGTCTGGGTCGAGAAGGCGTTCTGGCACTATCTGATCAACAGTGTGGTGATCTCGGTGGCCACCGTGGTCACCTCGGTGTCGATCGGCACCATGGCCGCCTACGGGCTGTCGCGCATGCGCAATCAGGCATCGCGCAGTCTGTTGTTCGGTCTGCTGGCGATGCGCATGTTTCCGCACATTCTGCTGGCGATCCCGTTCTTCGTGCTGGCCAAGTCACTCGGGCTGATCAACACATATCCGGCGATGATCCTGGCGTTGGTGGCGATCAATCAGCCTTTCACCATCTGGCTGATGCGCAGCTTCTTCGTCGACGTGCCACACGAACTGTACGAGGCGGCGGCGATCGACGGCTGCAGCGCCTGGCAGGTGTTCGCTCGCGTCGCGCTGCCCGTGGTGCGCCCTGGCCTTTGGGTCACCGCGCTGTTCAGTTTGCTGCTCGCCTACAATGAATTCCTATTCGCACTGGTGCTGACCGGGCCCGACACCAAGACCCTGCCGGTAGCAATCGCCGAATACGGCGGCGAGGACATCAACTACTGGTCGCTCTCGGCCGCTGCGGCCGTGGGCATCATGCTGCCGATCGTCGCGTTCATGATGGCGCTGCAGCGTCACCTGGTGCGCGGCCTTGCGCTGGGTGCGATCAAGGGCTGATCGTCAGGCGGCGATCATTTCGGCGCGGCGACGCAGGTTCCGGTTCACCGCACTTCGAGGGCGAAGACCCAGACGCTCATTGGCGAGCGACGTGGCGACATCGCGCAAGCCCGCACGCACCGCCGCCTCGGTCAAGGTCCAGTCCACAACATCGCGTTGGGCGTTGCTGCCGCCGATGCGCCAGAGATCGAACCGCACCGGCAGCAGCAGATCCAGCGCCTGCTGATACGCGCCGCGATGGAACGCAGTAAGCCCTTCGACCAGCGGAATGCCGACATCGCGATAACAGCCGGCCATTTCGGCGTTGCCCGCGGCGGTTTCATGCATCCAGCCAAGGCGACGCTCGACCAGCGCCGTCTGACCGGATCCCAGTTCCGCCATTGCGGCGTGGAGGTCGATGAACAGCAGAGTCTTGCCGTCGGCGTGCCCCTCCCATTGCGGCAGAAGATCGCACCATCGATCAATTACGTCGTGCCCTAGCATGTCCAACCGCCACAACAGAGCGGAGGCATTGCACAGGTTGAGTGCCAGCGGCCGCAGCGTGTCGAGCAAAGGTCCGTCGTAGATTGCCAGCGCGTCTGCGTATTGCCCCAACTCAAGGTGGAACAGCGACTTGTGCCACCAGATATGCACCTGCGTGACGTTCTCCGGTGCCGACCAGAACGGCTGGCGCGCCACCATCCAGCCGAGACCATCCTCCGGTCGTCCGGTCATCTCCATCACATGGGCAACAGTGTGATGCGGCCAGAAGCTGTGCGGTTCCAGCTCGGCTGCCGCGCGTGATTCATCCTCGGCCCGCGCATAGTCGCCGGCTTCTTCAAGGCCGAAGCCATGGAATGCCAGCATGCCACCGTAGCCGGGCATTTCCTTCGACCAGAACGGCAAAGCGCGCGCCGAGCGGTCTCTCACCCACCGAAAGCGTCCCAGATATCCATCGAGCAGAGCCGCCGCCTGATGCGCCACAAGGTCGAACGGATAGCGCATCAGCAGCGCATCCAACGTCGAGACGGCAGCACCGCGTGCCCCAGCCAATACCTGCTGCAACGCCGCAACGTGCCCGCGCTCGCGCTCGTTCATGCTGAGGCCTGCAGCGGACTCCACCAATGAGCGTGCCTGCACGAGCACGCTTGGATCATTGGCCAGCGCGAACATCCACGCCTTTGTCAGATGCGCCATGACGAAATCGGGCGATGCTTCGCGCGCGGTATCGAGCAGCCCCGGCGCATCGCCATAGCCTAGGTTGTAAGCACGCGCGCCTTGGATGTAATGCGCAACCGCTTCAGCAGTAGCGCCCGATATGGTCTGTCCTTGCGCATCTTGCATGATGAGTACTCCGTCGTTGGATCAGGACGGCGTCGGCGCTTCCGGATGCAGCAACTGTTTATCGCGCAGTTCCGCCCAAAGCGCGGAAGGAATTGGGTGGCTGATCAGCTTCAGATTCTCTTCGAACTCTTCTGCCGAGCGCGGGCCAGGGATGATCGCAGCCACCGCGGGATGTGCCAGCGGGAATTGCAGCGCCGCGGCCGGCAACGGCACCTTGTGCGCATCGCAAACGGCGCGGATCGCGTTCACCCGTGCGACGATGTCCGGCGGCGCTGCAGCGTAGTTCCAGGTGTCGCGACCGGCCAGGATGCCGGAATTCAGTGGGCCACCTACCACAATCGACGTGCCGTGTGTGGCGCACATTGGCAACAGATCGTCCAGCGGCGCCTGCTCCAGCAACGTGTAGCGACCAGCCAGCAGGAATGCGTCCCACTCGCCCCACCGCAGCACCTCGATCAGCACGGCCTTCTCATTGACCCCAAGACCGAAGGCGCTGATCACACCGGTGCGCTTCAGTTCCTCCAGTGCCCGGTAGCCGCTCTCACGCAACACTTTGATATGCGCCGCGTTGGCTTCTTTGCCGTGCTGATATTCGCCGATGTCGTGCACGAACAGGATGTCGATCTTCGCCAGCCCCAGCCGCTGATAGCTGTCCTCGACCGAACGCATAATGCCATCGTACGAATAGTCGTACTGCACTTCGAACGGCAGTGGTGCGAGCCGCCCATCTGTCGCGCCACCACCGGCGCTCCGCGGTCGCAGCAGGCGACCCACTTTGGTGGACAGCACCCATTCGTCCCGCGGCCTGTCGCGCAGCGCATCACCTGCGGCGCGCTCGGCGGCGCCGACCCCGTAGAACGGTGCTGTATCGACATAGCGCACGCCCGCATTCCAAGCCGCATCCACCAGCTTGAGGCGTGCCTCGTTGCTCATGGGGATCCGGCTGCCGCCCATAGTTGCCGTGCCGAGGCCGAGCGAGGTCACATGCAGCGCCGTACGTCCGATGCGCCGCTTTTCCCACGTTGCCATGCTGTGCTTCCCCTGACTGAACCGCACGGACGATACAGCCCCATTCGGCCGCAGGACACTGCGTTATATTGTATCAAGTACCCGCTGCGCTTGCCTCGCAGGACGGCGCCGTGTAGCCGGCCCCTATGCCCTTGCGCCTGCAATTGCGTCTCGCGGCCCTTACGGGGCTGCGCGCCGATCTGGTCGCCTTGGCACTCGGCTGCTTGGCCGCGGCGGCTTTGCCGCCATTCCACGTCATCCCGGCGCTGCTGGTCTCGGTGCCTGGACTGCTCACCCTACTGGACGCCGCGCCTTCGCCCTGGGTGGCCGCGCGTCGCGGTTGGTGGTTCGGCCTTGGCCATCATGTTCTCGGTCTCTACTGGCTCACCGAAGCGATCCTGTTCGAAGCAGCGCGCTTCTGGTGGCTGGTCCCCCTCGCAGTGCCGGCACTGGCCGCCGCGCTCGCGGTATTCATCGCGGTCGCCTGCCTGCTGGCGCGGCTGGCGCCGCGCGGCTGGCCCCGTGTCGTGGCACTGGCTGGCGCGTGGGTGCTCACCGACCTGGCGCGTCAATTTGTGCTGACCGGCTTCCCTTGGAACCCATGGGGGAGTGTTTGGGCGATCCCTGGCCCCATCGGCGATGCCTTCATTCAGCCCGCCGCCCTCGTCGGCGTGCATGGCCTGACCTTCGCCACGGTGCTGTTGGCAGGGCTTCCGACGCTGAGCGCGCGCTGGTGGCTCGCCGGCTGCGCCATGCTCGCCGCGTGGATCGCGTATGGACTGCTGCGGCTGGACGGTGCGATCCCATCGCAATCGGTGACCGTGGCGCTGCAGCAGGGCAACGTGGCGCAGGGCCAGAAATTCGATCAGGCATTTGCGTCGCGGATCTTCCAGCATTACCTGGATCTGTCCGCCGCTGGCCGAATGCAGGGGCCTGCCATCGCTGTATGGCCGGAAACCGCATTCCCTGGGCTTCTCGACTTCGACGAGCGCGCGCGCCAGGTCATAGAGCAGGTGAATGGCGGCGTCCCTTCGTTGATCGGCAGCGTCCGTTACGACCAGCAGCGACGGCCGCGTAATAGCCTGTTTGCCATCGTGGATGGCGGCACGATCGCGGACATTTACGACAAGTGGCACTTGGTGCCATTCGGCGAGTACATTCCGGACTGGCTGCCCTTGCCCATTATGGTGATGCCCGGGAATGGGTTTGCGTCGGGTCCCGGACCACGCACCTTGCATCTTCCAGGGCTACCACCGGTCGGCCCACTGATTTGTTACGAAGCGATATTCTCGGGCGAAATCGTCGACCGTAACGATCGGCCGGATTGGCTGGTGAACATCACCAACGATGCCTGGTTCGGCAATTCGACCGGACCGCGTCAGCATCTGGCTGCGGCGCGCATGCGTGCCGTCGAGGAGGGCTTGCCGCTGCTGCGTGCGGCGAATACTGGAATATCTGCGGCGTTTGACGCGCGCGGTCACGAGCTTGGTCGGATCGCCATGCAGACCACCGGAACATTGTCGGTGACGCTGCCGGGTGCCTTGCCGCCGACACTCTACGCCCGCCTGGGCCTTTGGCTGCCTACAATCGCGGGATTTGTCGCACTAACCGCTGCACTTGCGGCCCGCAAGTTAGCACCGCAAAGTTGACGCAATGCGCCTTTAGGCCAATAAAATACCTCCTGACGCGAACGCTTTTTAAACCAAGCTAGACTTTTGATACACGGCTTGACAATTGTCGGTTGTGCGGTTAAGTTCCTGTTAACGATAGCCCGGCAAGCGGTCGTGCCGGCTTGCCAAAGGGAGCGATCATGTTGGATGTGAAAGGGAATGCGGAGATGGCGCGCGGCGAACACGTCGGCGGTCCCGAAAAAGAAGGAGGACGGCCGAGCCCGATCGACGTGCATGTCGGATCGCGAATTCGGTTACGACGCACATTGCTTGGAATGTCTCAGGAACGACTGGGGGAGGCTCTTGGTCTCACGTTCCAGCAGGTGCAGAAGTATGAGCGTGGGGTCAATCGCGTCGGTGCCTCCCGGTTGTTCGACCTGTCGCGCGTTCTCGACGTCCCGATCAGTTTCTTTTTCGACGATATGCCAGAGAGCCTCGCCAGCACCTACGGTGGCCAGTCGACTCGGCGCTCAACCGGCTTCGCCGAGACGCAGGACAGCTTCTCTGACGATGCTTTGAACCGGCGCGAGACACTGGAGCTGGTTCGCGCTTACTACCGCATCACGGAACCGGCGGTGCGCAAGCGCGTGTTCGAACTCATCAAGTCGATGGGACCCACCGAATCATAGGGCTGCGGCGGCTGCTACAGCTGCGGATTGTCGAAGCGCGGATTCCGTAGGCGGTGCAACGCCTGGGCGAGTGCCACGGATAGATCGCGCTTCTCGGCTTCGCCCAACGATGTGGCGATTTCCTCTCGAACGCCATGCGCGACAAGCAACAGCCGAGGAACCCGACCGGGCGGCTCTTCTAACAGCGCATTCAGCCAGCCCACCGGCAGAACGCTCTCCGTCCGCTGACCGCGCGGGTCGGTGCGCACGATGCGCAAAGCCTCTTCAGACAGTATGATCAGTTCGCTGGCGCGCGCGCGGCGGGCGTTCAGCAGCAAAAGGAACGCCGCCAACCCGATTTCGACCACACCGAAACACGCCACGGGCCAGGCGCCGATCAGCCAAAAGCGCAGCCCAACCAGGCCGCAGAGGGTCGTCAGGACACCGATCAGGATCACCAGGCCGCGCAGCGTCAGACTGCGGTGCGGCACAATCACCGCCTCGAACACCGTCGCGCTATCTGCGTGCTCCATCAGGCCATATCTAACGCAGTTCGGCCTCGCGCAAACCCTTGCCGTGTGAACCCGACGGCGCGACAAGTATTCTGATGCCGCAAGCAGTTCCGGCGAAGAAGGCAAGACCGCGCAAGAAGGCTCGCCCGATGACGCGCGAGCAGGTGCGTGGCTTTATCGAGGCTCTGGCGACCGCCCATCCGGACCCGCGCAGCGAACTGACATTCGTGGACCCATACACGCTGTTGATCGCCGTGGTGCTGTCGGCGCAGGCGACCGACGCTTCGGTCAATCGTGCCACCGAAGTGCTGTTCAGGGACGCCGCGACGCCGGAAGCCATGGTTCGCCTCGGCGTCGAAGGTGTGGCCAGGCACATCCGGTCGATCGGCTTGTGGCAAGGCAAGGCTCGCAATGTCATCGAGCTCTCACGGCAGTTGATCGAGCGGCACGGCGGAGAGGTGCCCGCGGACCGCGAGGCGCTGGAGAAACTGCCGGGGGTGGGCCGCAAGACCGCCAACGTTGTGCTCAACGTCGCGTTCGGCGAGAGCACAATGGCCGTCGACACGCATATCTTTCGCCTCGGCAACCGCACCGGTATAGCGCCCGGCGCGACGCCACGCGCCGTTGAAGACGCTCTGCTTCGCCGCATCCCGCCGGAATTGCTGCGCGATGCACATCACTGGCTCATCCTTCACGGACGCTATGTCTGCAAGGCGCGGCTGCCCGAGTGCTGGCGCTGCGTCGCGGCCACGTGGTGCCAGTATCCGGACAAGTCCCCGCCGCCGGCCGAAAAGCCGCGCGTCAGGTAATGCGGGCCTTCCATCAGTACTCGATTGCCGCTCTTTGGCTGGTGTGGCTGCTGTACTGGATCATCGCCGCACTCCGCGCCAAGCCCACCCGGCGTCATGAGGCTTTTACCTCACGTTTGTCACACCTCGTGCCGCTTGGGTTGGGACTGGTTCTGCTGGTGCCACGCCATCTCCCTGCGCCATGGCTCTCGGTCCGGGTCGTGCCATCGGGTGCGGTTTGGTTCTGGGTCGGATTTGTACTCGTCGCCGTCGGATTGGCATTTGTTCTCGCCGCGCGCGCCTGGCTCGGCGGGAACTGGAGCAGTGTCGTGACCGTCAAGCAGGGACACGAGCTGATCAGGGCCGGCCCTTATCGCTGGGTGCGGCATCCCATCTATACGGGCCTGCTTGTAGCGCTGCTCGGTTCGGTGGTGGCGCAAGGCGAACTGCGCGGCGTGATAGCCTTGGCACTGTTCTTCGTCGCTTTCTTCCGCAGGGTTGCGATCGAGGAGCGGTTCTTGGAAGAGGAGTTCGGCGGCGCCTATAGCCAATACCGTCGTGAAGTTCCGTGCTTTGCGCCGTTCCCCCGCTGCCGATGACCAGGCGCCACCATATTTTGTGCTATCAGTGGTTAAAAGCGTAGGGGGGTTTCATGCCTCGTTTGTTCATAGCCGCTCTGGCAATCCTGCTTGTCGCAGCAGTTGCCGACGGGCCGGCGCTGGCACGTGTCATGGAGAGCGGCGAGGCGTCTGTCGCGCAGCAGGCAATGCCGGCTGTCGTCAACATTTCCACCTGGAAGTTGCGTCCGCCAACGAATCCTGGTGATCTATCGAGGCGGGTGAAGACCTATGGGTCGGGTTTTATCATCGACCCGTCCGGGATCATCGTCACCAATAAGCATGTCATCGATGGTGCGCTGAGCATTACGATCGTTCTCGATAGCGGCGAACGGGCAAGCGCGAAGTTGCTGGCCGTCGCGGCGATGCTTGATGTTGCGGTGCTCAAGATCTCGGTCGATCATCCGTTGCCCGCATTGAAATGGGGCGACAGTACTGCACTGCATGTCGGCGATCCCGTGCTGACGATTGGCAATCCGCTCGGGCTTGGCATGTCGGTGTCGGCGGGTATTGTCAGTGCTCTCAACCGCGACATCCAGGACACGCCATTCGACAACTATATTCAGACCGACGCGGCGATCAACCACGGCAACTCCGGTGGTCCAATGATCGACCTTGATGGAGAGGTCGTAGGTGTCGATACAGCGCTGTACAATCCCGAGGAAGCCGGTGGTTTCATCGGTATCGGGTTCGCCATCCCCGCCGACTCCGCCAAGTTCGTCGTGGAGCACCTGCTCGATCCGAGGCATCCGGCGCCAGGCTGGTTGGGCTTCAACTTGCAGGATCTGACGGACGAACTGGCTCTTGCCTTGGGCATGGGCATGACGAAAGGCTCGATCATTTCAGCCGTCGACGACCCCGGTCCGGCGACCGCTGCAGGTTTAAGGCCCGGCGACGTATTGCTGGCGATAGATGGCTTCAGCCCAAGTGACTCACGCGCTTACATGCGCAGGATCGTGCAGTTGCCGGTGGGGCAGCAGGTTAAGCTGACGATCTGGCGCGGCGGCAAGCGAGAGGATGTCGCCGCTGCGGTCGGCGAATGGCCGAATCACATGCCGGGCGGCGGTGTGATGACAGCGACCGCCGCCGAAGCGATGATCCAGCGGATGCCTGACCCCGGCGTGCGGCTTGCGGCCCTGACTGACGAAGCGCGCAAACAATACGGGATCGATGCCAAAGTGCAGGGCGTCCTCGTTGCTTCAGTGGAAAAAGATTGCGAGGCGCAGGATCTCGGCATCGTTGCCGGCGACCTCATCACGGGTGTGCAGGGTGCCCCCGTCGCATCGCCGGACGACGTCAGGCGGGCAGTGCGGGCCGCACACGACGAGCGCCGCCCTTATCTGGCAGTCTTGATACAGGGGAAAAATGGAACGAGGTGGGTGTCGCTCTCGATGGGCGGCACTGCCTCGTGAAACGCTGTCCCGGCTGGCAGGCTGCGCAGCCGGGACTGTAGAGAAATATCGCGACTAGTGTCGGCCGTTTACTTTGTGCACGGAATGGACGCGACTTGCCGCGAACCGACGCCGCCGGTCTCAGCTTCCGCCTTGCGCGTGTCCAGGTTCCTGGAACCGACGCCACCACCCTCAGCCTCGGCTTTGCGCGTGTCCAAGTTCCGCGAACCGACACCGCCGCCCTCGGCTTCCGCCTTGCGGGTGTCCAGGTTCCGCGAACCGACGCCGCCGCCCTCGGCTTCCGCCTTTCGCGTGTCCAGGTTCCTGGAACCGACACCACCGCCCTCGGCTTCGGCGCGATGCATGCCAGGCGGGCAACCCGCAGTATCATTGGCCGCAATCGCGGGCGCAGCACCAGTCGCGCCGAGCAACAGCGCGGCCAATGCCACATTCGGCAATATACGCATGATCAGTCTCCTTGTTGGTCGGCTGTGACGGACGTTAGACCCTGCGAAAGTGCACCGGCAACCACAGCCAGAAACGTTGCCGCCCTCCTCGGACTCTTCCGTGCCTATACTATTTCAGTTGTGGTGACGAGATTACAATATCCTTACGCCGCCGAAGTACGCCGGCGCTTGGCGAGAGGCACCGCGGGCATGGGAACTTCGTCGGGGTTGCCGAGGGCGTCGAGCAGAGCATCGCGAAGCGCCGACAACTTGCGCTCGTTTTCGACCTTCAGGCCGAACACGTCCTTGACATAGAAGACATCCACCGCACGCACGCCGTAAGTCGTTACATGCGCCGATGCGATTTGCAACCCCTGGTCGCTGATCGCCGCGGTCACATCATGCAGCAGCCCGGGTCGGTCGCGGCCATTAACCTCCAGGACCGTATGGGTATGCGACGCATGATTATCGATCACCACACGCGGCGGCACATGGATCGCGCGCATGCGCTGACCGAGCAACATTTTGGAAAGCTTGCGTATTTCCGTGGTCAGGCGCATCCGTCCCGACAGCGCCTGCTCGATCAGAACGGCCAGTCGCGCGAGCCGATGCGGCGCGTCGAACGTGCCTCCGGCAGCGTCCTGAATCCAAAATGTGTCAAGCGCCATGCCATTGGTGAGGGTATGGATCCGTGCATCGACAATCGATGCACCGGCCACTGCCAGGGCCCCAGAGATCTTGCTGAACAGCCCCGAATGGTCCGCGCAGTACACCGTGACCTCAGTCACCGCCCGCGCCGGTAGAGGCTGGGTGTCCACAGTCAAGGGGGCCTGGCGTGCTTCGGCGTCGCGTACCAGACGCGCGTGCCGCGCATGTGTCTCCGGGTCGAACGACAGCCAGTAGCCGGGATAGCCGAGCGAAGTGAAGCGCTCGATCTCCTCTTTCGACCAGTCCGGCAACAGAGCCGCCGCGGCGTGGCGCGCCCGCTCCACGCGAACGTCGCGCTCGGTCGTGGACAATCCCCCGGCCAGCACTTCTGCCACACGGGCATAGAGCTCGCGCAGCAGCGTCGCCTTCCAGGCGTTCCAGACCTTGGCCGATACGGCCCGCATGTCGGCGACCGTCAGGATCAGCAGCAGGCGCAGCCGTTCCGGCGACTGGATCGTGTCAGCCACATCCAGGATCGTCTTCGGATCATCGATGTCGCGTTTGAAAGCCACCGCCGACAGCAGAAGATGGTGCAGTACCAGCCAGGAAACCGTCTCGGTCTCCTCAGCTGAAAGACCAAGTTCGGGGCCGACCTTCAGTGCGATCTCGGCACCGATCTCGGAATGGTCACCGCCGCGTCCCTTGGCGATGTCGTGCAGCAGCATGGCGAGATACAGCGCGCGGCGCGACTGCAGATGATCCACCAGGCTGGTCGCCACCGGCGCGATCTCGGCCAACTCGCCACGTTCCAGCGTATTGAGCACCCGGATCGCCTCGATCGTGTGCTCATCGACGGTGAACACATGATAGGTGTCGAACTGCATCTGTCCGACAATGCGCGCCCAATCGGGGATGAAGCGACCGAGGAAGCCGGTCTCGTTGAGGATCGAGAGCCAGCGCGCACCATCCGGGTGCTGACTGGCACGGTGATGATCCGGCTCTTTGCCGCACATCAGATCCATGAACAGGGTGGCCGCTCGCGGGTTGCCGCGCAATTCGACTGCGCGTCGCTCGTTTTGAATCAGCGAGCGGATCGCCAACGGGTGCAGTTCCAGGTTTCGGTCGCGCGCCACGAGCAGGATGCGCAGCATCTGCAGAGGCTCTTCGTCGAAGTCGCGGCCCGAGGCAGGCATCAGCTGGCCCTCGGCCAGGACAAAGCCACACTTCAACAAGGCCGGATCGGTTTCCGGTGCGATCGCCGGGGGCCCCAGCGCTTCGCGCAGAATCGCCGGTTCAAGGATACGAGTAAGCCGGGAAATTTCGCGCGCCGTAAGGAAATAGTGTCGCATGAAACGTTCGACACCGTCCTGCCGACCGTGCCGCGTGTAACCCATGCGCGCGCCGACCACGGGCTGCAGGTCGAAGGTCAGGCGTTCTTCCGCGCGCCCGGCGACGTAGTGCAGATGAAACCGCACGGTCCACAGGAATTCCCAAGCCCGACGACCATGCTTGGCCTCGGCCTGCGTCAGCACATCACCGACGTCGGCCAATTCGCCCATGGTCTGCGTGTCGTAGACATAGCGCGCGATCCAATAGAGCGTCTGCAGATCACGCAGGCCGCCGCGACCTTCCTTGACGTTCGGTTCGACCACAAACGGACTGTCGCCGTAGCGCCGATGTCGGGCCGCCCTCTCGACTTGCTTGGCCGCAATATAGTCGGCGACGCCGGCTTCCTTGCAGGCTGTTCGAAAGCGCGAATGGAACGCGCCGAACAGCGATGCGTCACCCGCGATGTGACGCGCATCAAGCAATGCTGTGCGGATTGTGGTGTCCCTCGCCCCCTCGACCAGACACTCTTCAATCGAGCGTGTGGCGTGGCCAACCTTAACGCCGAGATCCCACAGGAAGTAGAGCATGTACTCGACCACCTGCAGCGTCTGGTGCGATGGTTCCGTCGCGGTCAGGAACAGCAGGTCGATGTCGCTGAACGGTGCCAGCACACCGCGGCCGTAGCCACCCGTGCCGGCAACGGAGAGATGGTCCGGTTCGCCCAGGCCAGTGTCCGAAACGGCGTGCTGGTACAGCGCAGAGATCAGCCCGTCGGTCAGCTTACCCAGCAGGCGGGCAGCCTGAAGACCGGTGATCTGATCCTGCTCGAACGCGTGTTGGACATGCTGCTGAATACGCGCGAGATGGCGCCGAAAGGCGCCCAGCACATCATCCCGCGACACCGGCGCGCCCGTTTCGGCCAGGGCCGCGAGGGCGTCGGTCAGCGAGGCTACCGACGCATCGGGGGCTGGCGGAGGGGATAAAGGTGTCAGCATTTTTTCGATGGTACTAGCTCGCTGCCGTGTCGGAAACTGGCAGTAGCGATTTCAGCCGATACAAAGCGTCGAGCGCCTGGCGCGGCGTCATCTGGTCGGGCTCCAGATTGGCGAGGGCTGTCGTCACCGGATCTGGTTCGAGCATCGGCGCGAATGCGGACGCCGCGAACAGCGGCAGTGCGGTCAGCGGCATTCCCGCCGCACCGCGTTGCTTCTCCAGCGCGGTGAGCAGGCTGGCAGCACGGCGGACCACTGGGGCAGGAACCCCCGCCAGTTCCGCGACATGCACGCCCCACGACCGGCCGGCCGCCCCAGCGGCGACCTCGTGCAGGAATACCACACTGCCCTTCCATTCCTTCACCCGCATGGTGTGCGGCCTCATACGCGGCAACCGATCGGCGAGTTCGGCCAGTTCGTGAAAATGTGTGGCGAAGATCGTGCGGCTGCGAATCGCCGAATGCAGGGCCTCCAGCACGGCCCAGGCGATTGCCAGACCGTCCAACGTGGCGGTGCCACGCCCAATCTCATCCACCACGACCAGCGAGCGCGGGCCGGCCTGGTGCAGAATAGCCGCCGTCTCGGTCATCTCCACCATGAAGGTAGAACGCCCGCGCGCCAGATCGTCGGCGGCACCGACGCGCGAAAACAGCCGATCGACCACGCCGATAGTGGCCGCCTCGGCAGGGACCGGCAGCCCCGCCTGCGCCAGCACCACAATCAAGGCGTTCTGCCGCAGGAAGGTGGACTTGCCGGCCATGTTCGGCCCGGTAAGCAGCAGCACGCGCTGTTCGGCCGATAGGTCGCAGTCGTTGGGCACGAACTGCGCCTGTCCGGCGAGTGCCGCTTCGACCACCGGATGTCGGCCGGCACGGATGAGGAAAGCATCATCGTCGGTGACCTGCGGTCGGCACCATGTGCCTGCTTCGGCGAGCTTCGCCGCAGACTGCATGGCGTCCAGCAAGGCCAGCGCCTCCGCGCAGGCGGCGAGCGCATCGGCGTTGGCCAGAGCAATCTTCACCAGGTGATCGAACACCACCCGCTCGCGGGCGGCGGCGCGTTCTCCCGCCTCGGCGATGCGCCGGTCGAGATCTGACAGCTCGCCCGTGGTGAAGCGGGCACCGTTGGCCATCCCCTGTCGCAACGTCAGGTTCGGATCATCGCGCAGCCTTTCCACCGCAGCGGCGGGAGCCTCGATGACGTAACCAAGCTGCGCATGATGTTTGATCTTGAGACTGGCCACGCCATAGCGCTGCGCATAGTCGAGTTGCAGCTTGGCAAGCACCCGCCGACTGTCGTCACGCAATCCGCGTTCGGCGTCGAGTTCGGGATCGTAGCCCGGGAGGATCGCGCTGCCGTCCTCCAGCCGGTGCGGCGCTGGATCTGCAAGTGCCGCGGTTAGCGTTTGTTCAAGCGCCGCGTCGAGGCATAGCGACACAGCCGCCGAATGCAGCAATGGGGGAAGTGCTCCACGAATCTCCCCCTCCCCTTGCGGGAGGGGGTTGGGGGAAGGGGGCGGTGCATTACCCAAGGCCCCCTCACCCTTCCCCCCTCCCGCAAGGGGAGGGGGAGTTTTGCTCAGCACACCCGCGGCGGTGCGTGCTGCGGCAAGCCCATCGCGGATGGCGGCCAGGTCCCGTGGGCTGCCCCGACCGACCGACAATCGACCCAGGGCGCGTGCAATATCGGGTGCGGTCCGCAACGCGGACCGCAGCCGGTTCGCGCTATCGCGTTCCGCAACCAGCCACCCCCACGCGTTCTGGCGCTCGGCAATCATGCTGGGGTCCGCCAGTGGCGCGGCAAGCCAGTTGGCCAACAGTCGTGCGCCAGCAGGAGTCAGCGTCCGCTGCACCATGCCGAACAGCGTGTGCATGGTGCCGCCATCACGTGCGCGATGAATCTCCAGGCTTGCACGGGTCGCCGCATCCATCGCCAGCAGCCCGGTGCGGCCCTGCGGCGCAGGTCGTGCCAGGCGCGGCAGCGTGCCTGCCTGCGTTGAGCGCACATAGTCCACCGCCATCAATGCGGCGATTGCTTCGGCATCACCGAAACTGCCAAACGCATCGACGCTCGCGACACCGAACGCGCCAGCCAATCGGCGCCGCGCCACCAAGGGCGGCGCCGGTGTCACATTCGGTGCACGCTTGTCCTCCCACTCGCCGAGCGCCAGCCCGGAGGGCGCTAGGATCTCCGCCGGTTCCAATCGTCCGAACAGGGCCGTCAGCTCGACCGGCGCCAGCCCGACTGTCTCGAACAGTCCGGTGGACACATCGAGCCATGCCGCACCGATATGCTCGCCATGCTGCGCCAGGGCCAGCAGCAGGTTGGCACGGCCTGCGTCCAGCAGCGCCTCCTCGGTGATTGTGCCGGGAGTAATCAGACGCACCACTTCGCGCCGGATTGGCGCCTTGCCGGTGCGCGACTTGGGGTCCTCCATCTGCTCTGCCACCGCAACGCGGAAGCCGCGGCGAATCAGACGAGCGAGGTAGGCTTCTGCGGCATGCTGCGGTACCCCGCACATCGGCACCGGTGTCCCGTTGTGCTCGCCTCGCTGGGTAAGTGCGATGTCGAGCGCTGCTGCTGCGGCCTCCGCGTCGGCGAAGAACAGCTCGTAAAAATCGCCCATGCGAAAAAACAGCAGGGCGTCCGGGTGTGCCTCCTTGGCCGCGAACCATTGCGCCATCGCGGGCGTCGCACCGGCAGAATGCGGAATGCGGGACGAGGCAGCCATTGCGCCGGTTTAGCCCGCAACGACCTGACTGGTAAGGGAGAACGATCCAAGGCGCCATTTGCCGCTACGACACAACCGCTTGGATTGCCGCCTCGTCGACCAATGGCGTGAAACGCGCGTTCTGAACTCGTGGCCGCTCCACGCGGGCGCGATAACTTCCGCAGCGTGGGGCTCGCATTCCCCGAGCTCTGCTACGGGTCCAAGAGAATCCGAGCTCGTTGGTCCGCGCTGGACGACTTGATCGGTGCACCAGTACTGCTGAGCTATTCAAGACGCGGCTTGAGGCAGCGCGCCCAAGAATCGCACAGGGGTTGTGTCGGCGTAGCTGCTGGAGGCTACGATGCCCACGTGAGAACAACTGGTAGGTCTGGCACATTCGTTAGAATTCTCCTCGAGGATGCCGAAATGACTTTCGTTCGTTTCATCCGATACGTGTGCAGCATTGCTGCGGCGATATGCATCGCTCCTGTGCTCACGACACCGTCGCGCTGGCGCAGCGAACCGAGCTCCGCGACAAGAACGGCAACCTCGAGGGCTCTATCCAGCTTGAGGGCAACCGAGCCGTTCTGCGTGACAAAGCAGGCAACCGACATGGCTATTGGCAGCAGGAAGGAAGCCAGTGGGTACACCGCGACAACTCGGGGAACCTGCTGGATAGGCAACAGATCAAGCCGCGGTAGATCGCGCGAACGAAATTGGTGCTGAGCGCTACTCCGCTGCAGCAGCCCGTGGCGGGATGCGTTCCAGGCGGGGGTCATGACCCAGCGCGACCAGGACGATGGCCGATATGACCGGCGCGGCGCCAATCGCCAGCAGGGCGAGAAGATCGCTGCCCCCGGTCGCGTCCTTGATCAGGCCGAACATGTAGGGCCCGAGGAACCCGCCCAGGTTTCCCACGGCATTGATCAGCGCGATGCCACCGGCCGCCGCGACACCGGACAGCATGGCGGTGGGCAGCGGCCAGAAGGTGGGCGCGATCGTGTACTGGCCCATGATCCCCAGGATCAGCACGACCATCATCCAGACAGGATGGGAGGGGCCGATGAAGACGCAGGCGATCAATCCCGCACCTGACAGCAGACACGCCGACGCAACGTACATGATGCGCGCACCGGATCGATCGGAACGCAGACTCCAGTAGATCATCGCGACAGCTGCGAACACGAACGGCACAGCACTGATGACGCCGTTCATGAGCGTCGATACGCCGAATGACTTGACGATGGTCGGCAGGAAGAACAGCAGACCATAACCGGATACGTTCTGCCCGAAGTACACCAGCGTCAGCAGCCAGACACGCGGGTTGCGCATCGTCTCGCCGAGGTGGAAGTGATGCACGGATTCGCGCTGGGTTTGCTCGGAGTCCAGACGCTGCTGCAGCCAGGTCCGCTGGTCAGGATGCAGCCAAAGCGCCTCCGATGGCCGGTCGGTCAGAAGCATCCAGGTGACGACGCACATGATGATAGGCGGCAGCGCTTCGATCAGGAACAGCCACTGCCAGCCCTGCAGGCCCAGCCAGCCGTCGAGGGTGAGCAGATAAGCCGACACCGGCGGGCCAATGATCAACGAGATGACGCTGGCCGACTGGAAAATCCCCATCATGCGAGAGCGGTAATACGATGGGAACCACCAGGTCAGGTACAGAACGATCCCTGGATAGAAGCCTGCTTCCGCCAAGCCCAGCACGCACCGGATGGTGTAGAAGCTCCACTCGTTCCAGACAAAGGCTGTCAGTCCAGATATGATGCCCCAGGTAAGCAGGATCCGGGCGATCCACTTGCGGGCACCGACTTGGTTGAGGATCAGGTTGCTGGGAATTTCCGCGAGAAAGTAGCCGACGAAAAAGACGCCTGCGCCAAACCCGAATATCGCGTCGCTCATGCCAAGCGCGTTCTGCATCGTCAGCTTGGCGAAACCGACATTCACGCGATCGAGGTAAGCGCAGAAATAACCCAGCATCAGCACCGGCATCAGGCGCCAGGTGACCTGCCTTATGGTTGAATGCTCCAGCGGCTCGACTTGTGCGGTCGTTGCTGACGCCATCTCGTTTTCCTCCCGGTGTCATAGAGGCTTAACCCAATTATCACGGGGTTAACGTCTTCATCCAGGGCCGCCCTTCCATTGCTCCGTTGGCATCGGCATGATCGATCTGCGCGCAAGCGCATCCACAAGAGGAAGCGACGATGGCAGACGGCAGCATCGATACGCGTACCGCACATATTTCCGCAGAAGAGGCACTGGCCCTGCATGCCGCCGGCCGACCGGGCAAGTTGGAAACCCGGATCTCCAAGCCGATCACGACTGCGCGCGACCTTTCGTTGGCCTACTCGCCGGGCGTCGCAGAACCGTGCCTGCACATCCAGCGCGATGCCGCGCTTGCCTATGATTATACCGCCAAGGGCAACATGGTCGCGGTCGTTTCGAATGGGACCGCGGTGCTGGGGTTGGGTAATTTGGGAGCTGTCGCGGCGAAGCCGGTCATGGAAGGCAAGATCGCGCTGTTCAAGCGTTTTGCCGATATCGACGGGATCGATCTGGAAATCGGCTCCGAGGACGTGGACGATGTGGTCAATGCGGTGCGCTTTCTTGCCGGGTTCGGTGGCATCAACCTGGAAGACATCAAGGCGCCGGAATGTTTCGTGATTGAGCAGAGGCTCCGCGAACTGATGGACGTTCCGGTGTTCCACGATGACCAGCATGGCACCGCAATCGTTGCCGCAGCGGGACTGATCAACGCGTGCCACCTTACCGGACGCGATCTGCGCGAGACGAAGCTAGTGGTCAACGGCGCTGGCGCCGCCGGCATCGCGTGTGTCGAGTTGTTGAAGGCAATGGGCATGCGTCCGGAGCATGTCGTGCTGTGCGACACGAAGGGCGTCGTCTACCAGGGCCGCACCGAGGGCATGAACCAGTGGAAATCCGCGCATGCCGCGGTCACCAGGGCGCGCACGCTGACCGATGCGTTGGACGGCGTCGACGTGTTCTTCGGACTGTCGGTGAAGGGGGCGCTGACCA
The DNA here is from genome assembly GCA_046735215.1 of Pseudomonadota bacterium. GTDB lineage: Bacteria > Pseudomonadota > Alphaproteobacteria > Acetobacterales > Acetobacteraceae > JAMXLO01. Next base: position 18,978 of record JBKPSV010000335.1, read on the forward strand.
AGGAGATGGTCCGCTGCATGGCGGATAAGCCGATCATCTTCGCCATGGCCAATCCTGATCCGGAGATCACACCGGAGGAGGCACGCCAGGCCAGCCCGCAGGCGATTATTGCCACGGGCCGCAGCGACTACCCTAATCAGGTCAACAACGTTCTCGGCTTTCCGTATATCTTCCGCGGCGCGCTTGACGTACGCGCATCCACTATCAACGAGGCAATGAAGATCGCCGCCGCCGAGGCGCTTGCGAATCTGGCGCGTGAAGATGTGCCGGACGAAGTGCATTCTGCGTCGGCTGGACGAAGGCTGACCTTCGGGCCGGAGTACATCATTCCAAATGCGTTCGATCCAAGACTGATCTCCTGGATACCGCCGGCGGTGGCGCGCGCGGCGATGGAAAGCGGTGTGGCGCGCCGGCCTCTGATTGACCTTCGCCGCTATGCACGCGAGCTGTCGGGACGACTTGATCCCACCGCCGGTGCCCTCGATGCGATCATGGAGAGTGTGCGCACCAACCCCCGCCGTGTGGTGTTCGCCGAAGGCGAGGAAGAAAAGGTGGTGCGCGCCGCTGTGGCCTACCGCAATGCCGGTTACGGTCGCCCGGTGCTGATCGGCCGCGAGGATCGCGTGAAAGCAACGATCGCCAGTCTTGGTCTGGGTATTGTTGAGGGGATAGAAATACACAACGCGCGCCTGTCCAGCGCCAACCCCAAATACGTCGAGTTCCTCTACGGTCGCTTGCAGCGGCGCGGCTTCCTGCAGCGGGACTGCCAGCGCCTGGTCAATCAGGATCGCAACGTGTTCGCGGCTTGTATGGTTGCGACCGGCGATGCGGATGCGATGGTGACCGGGTTGACGCGCGCTGCCGCGGTCTGTCTGGACGACATCACCCACGCGATCGAGCCTGCAAGTGGTGGCCGCGCCTTTGGCCTGACATTGGTACTGGGCATGCGCGGCCGCACCATCTTCATCGCTGATACTCTGGTGCACTTCCGGCCAAACGCCGAGGAGTTGGCTGACATTGCCGTCGGCGCAGCACAGGCGGCACGCCATCTTGGCCACGAACCTCGCGTCGCGCTGCTGTCGCATGCCACGTTCGGCAATCCGACTCAGCCGGCAAATGCGCCGATGCGTGATGCAGTGACCATACTCGATCAGCGCAAGGTGGATTTCGAATATGACGGCGAGATGAGCCCGGATGTGGCGCTGGAGCCTTCAATCCGCGCACTGTATCCGTTCTGTCGACTGACTGCGGATGCCAACATATTGGTGATGCCGGGGCTGCATTCGGCGCACATCACCTCGAGCCTGGCAACCCGCTTGGGTGGCGGCAGCACGATCGGACCGCTGCTGATGGGCATGGAGCGGCCTGTGCAGATCATGCCTATGGACGCTTCGGTCAGCCAGATCGTCGATCTGGCCTGCCTCGCTGCGTATCAGGCGGTTAGGCAATAGCCGGCAAGAGGCGTGCGTCAGCGCCGGCATCTTTGTTGCCTCGTTGCGCTGGCTGGTGGTGTCCTGATTTCGGTCTCGGACGCCGCTGCCGCTCCGCTGCAATGGAGCTGGGAATATGTCAGCCCTGGCGTCTCTGCCAGCGGAACGCTGATGACGAATGAGGTCGCGAACGGTGCCGGCTATTTCCAGATCATCGGGATCACCGGATCACGGAATGGCGTCAACATCGTCCGGCTGCAGCCAGCTGGTACTGCGATTCCCGGCAATGAACCCTATCCGGTTGATAATCTGCTCGGCCCAGGTGAACAGCAACTGACTGACAACGGCTTCGGCTTCGCGCTCGCCGACGGCACGTTCGCCAATCCGTTCTTCGCGCACGAGCGTGTGCCGCCGACCTACCTGGAATTCTTCTCTGCGCCACACCGCATGCCCGGTGACACCGCTGCCGGCGCTTCTGAGCTACCGGTGAGCTTCACGGCTAAACGCAGGTGAGAGCGGTGACGAATTGGTTCTCGCGCAATTCCATCACCGCTCATAGTCCGGATATCTCAATCGTCGCCATGCGCAGCTGCCACCGACATCGCCGGCGGCGCAGCCGCTGATTCAAATGCCCGCTGGCGCTGCACGCGCTTGAACACATATGACGTCAGGATCGGGGTTAGCACCGCGGTTACGATAACCGAGGCCGCCACCTGTATTGTGGCGATCGGCGCGATGGCGGCGTAGGCCGGATCGGCCATGGCAACGGCTTTCGGCACGGCAGCTGAATTGCCTGCGGTGCTCGATGCGGCTGCTCCCGCGATACCGGAACCGCCAAGCAGACGGTCGGCGGCGATGCATACCGCGCCGGTGATGATGACCACCGCCACACCCAGCACGACGCCAGGGATGCCGGCCGTCACCACCGCCGAGAGGTTGATTGTCTGACCCAGTGTGAACGCCATGAACGGCACGATGATCGGTTCGTGCGAACCGAAGAAGTCCCGCAGATCCTCATCCAGATTGCCGAGTACCGCGCCGGCAGCGATCGGCGCGATCACCGATACCATGGTGAGCCACGGGATGTTCGCCAGGCCTGCGCCGACCAGGATCACCATCGTCAGGAACGGGCCTGTCTCGATGCTCTGGGGCACATAGGTGCCAGAATCTTCCTTGTCGCCCATCACGCTGGTCAGCGCCATGAACATGCCGCCATTGGTGTCGCTCATCGCGACCAGCAGCGCGAGCGTGCTGAACCCGAATAGGTCGCCGCCAAAGAATTTGCCGACCGATACGGCGATCAGCGTCGCAATCCCGACCTTGGCAGCCATGATGCCGAAACCACGCTTCAACATGCGCGGTGCGGTTCGCAGCGTCATCTTGGTGCCGACAGTGAACAGATACATCCCAAGGATGGTCGGGTATCCCACATTGCTCAGCGCCTCGGTGAAGCCGCCGATCTTGAGCAGGTGCGGGAAGAATGTGTTGATGACCATGCCGATGAACAACGGCACGACCATCAGGCCGCCGGGAACCTTGTTAATCGTCTTGTAGATGCGCATGCGTCACCTTCGAGGTGCGGATGCGCCAACTCAATCACGACCGTTATCTGCCCGCATTGACGTAAATCAAGCCCAAAGCCGATACTTGGCTTTCCGGCCGCGAGCTGCTGGTGAGCCGCACCATGCTGCTGTTCTTTGCATTCTTCCTACTCGGCGCGATGGCCGGATCCGGCGTGCAGTCCTGGTTGATTACGGTGCTGCACAGCCTGGAGGGCATGGCGCTGGAGGCCGCTTCTTCGGCCCTGACGGGATACATGGCTGGATCGACGGTCGGCGTGCTGGTCGGCTGATGGTTTGCCGATACCTAACAAACGGCACGTACTCGGCTTCGCGGTAACGCTGACAATCGCCTCCGCCGTGTTGACGCTGATGGTGAACTGGCTCCCGGCGATGCCTGTTGCGGTCATCGGATTGATGTTCGCATCAGGTTTGGCGCTTGGCGCCAGCCGCACACCCCGCGACGCGATGCTTAAGGATGCATCGCCGCCGGGGCAGGTTGGTGGGCTTTGTCAGTGCCGGCTTGCCACCTGGCTCCGCGCTGACACCGGTTCCGTCCGGGCACAGCGCGCTCGACCGCGCGCGCTGCCCCAGTCACGCTCCCAGCCGAGTAGTGGCTTAGAACGTATCGTCGTCCGATCCGCTGTCCCCGGAATCCCATCCCGGATCGCCGCTATTATCCGCCCAGGAGCTCTGATCGCTACCCGAGGTATCCCAGGTTCCGCTGTCGACATAGCCCGGGTCCGCGCCCGGCGCGGCTGCGCCGCCCCAGGGATTGTTATCCCCGGCGATCGTCGAGTTGCTGCCGAATCCTGGGGCAAAACCGCTGCCGCCAAACCCATGCCCGCCTGAAAACAGGCTCATCAGCGCATTGCCGGCGACCAGACCGCCGGCCACGCCAGCCGCCGTGGTCAGCGCCGAGCCCAGAAAGCCTGAACCTTGCCGCTGAAACATACCCGGCTGAAAATTGGGCGGGTATTGCGGCGGCGGTGGCTGATATCCCTGCTGGTAGTTCTGCTGAGCGTTCTGGTTCCATCCGGGCCCCTGATTGCCCGGCGGTCCGGAGGAGCGCCCGCCTCCACCGAACAGCCCGCTGAAGAATCCTCCACCCGAACCTGATTGCTGCTGCGCCTGCTGCGCGGCCTGCTGGGCCTGCTGCAGTTCCCACTCCATTCGCTGGATCCGGTTCTGCGCCTCGGTCAACGCATGCTCCTGAACAAAGGCCAGCTGTGCCAGCCGATAACGCGCGGACGGATAGCGGGTGAAGAGCTCGGAGATCAGTCGGTCCGCTTCGGGGTCCACCGGGGGCAAAGGCCGCGTCGCGACCGGAACCGAGCCGCCGAACGAGGACCGGCCCTGCGCCTGGTCGCCGCTGACCCGGGCGATGAATTGCGTGATGATGTCGCGTTCTTCGTTGGTCATTGGGGCACCCTTGGGTTCCTGGCGTGCGATGTGGCCTCGCCGCCTCGTTGCTTCAATGGCGCGATAAGCCCAGCCGGCGCACCTCAATCACCGGGCAGCGATCCATAACGACAGTCAGCCCGGCGGCTCGAGCGCGCTCTGCGGCCGCCTCGTCCACCACGCCCAACTGCATCCACACCGTGCGCGCTCCAAGCCGGATTGCCTCATCGACCGCCGCACCGGCATTGGCCGAAGCCCGGAAGATATCGACCATGTCCAGCGGCGCCGCCTCGGCCAGGCTGGAGACGACCGTGCGGCCATGGATGGTGCGTCGGGCGAGCAGCGGATTGACCGGCGTGGCGTCATAGCCGCGCGAGAGCAGGAACCCGAACACGCCATACGATGGGCGCCAGGTCTTGTCAGATGCACCGACCACGGCGATGCGCCGGGCGCCGGTGAGAATGTCACGGATGACTTGGTCGGTCTGGCCGTCG
>JBKPSV010000336.1:0-6499 GCA_046735215.1 Pseudomonadota bacterium
ATCCTGGGGCCAATGGGCACCGGCCTAGCGACCCTCGGGCTCATCGTCATGCTGCTGCAGATCGCGCGCTTCGGCCTCGCCGGGCTGATGATCTATGTCGGCATAGTCGCCGGCATTTTCGGCTCGGCCTATGTCGTGACGCAGTTGCTCGGGGTCTAGGCCAAGGAAGCGCTGATGCAAGGCGAGCAGCTGGATAGCGCGCCGCTCTATCTGGCGGCGACGAGACCGGCGATGATCCCGTGGCTGGGTGTGCCGTACAGTGCGGGTGTCGTGCTGATCATGGCGGCCGGGCTGATTGTCATCTTCGGGCACAATCCGGTCTACATGATCATCCTTGGGCCGGTCTGGGTCGCCCTGGTGGCGCTGGTGCGTCACGACTATCACGCACTGCGGGTCCTCGACCTGTGGAGCCGCACCTCGCTCGTCTCGATTGAGGCGGGGCTGTGGGGTGGCGCCTCGCCGAACCCGGCACCGCTGCGCCGGGGCAAGAAGACACCGGCGCGGGGGGTGCTCCGTGCCGTTTGATCTCACCTCCCTGGAGCGGAACACAGATTCACTTCTGCCCTACATTGGGCACATCGCGCCCGACAAGGTGCTGCTGAAGGACGGTTCGGTGTTCGTGATGGCGGCGCTGCACGGCAAGCCGCACGAGCTTTCGGCCGCCAACGAGCGCAACGCTGCCGCCCGCACGATTGCGGGCCTCTGGAAGAATATCGCGGCCGAGAACCTCACCGTCTGCGTACACCTGGTGCGCCGCCGTGCCGGCGAGCTGCCGCCGCCGCCGGTATTCCGCAACCGCTTTTCGGCCGAACTCGATCATGTCTACCGCGAGCGCATTCTGCGCGGACAGCTGTTCGAAAACCGTTGGTTTTTGTCCATCCTCCACACGCCGCGGACGGTGGCGGGGACTGTTGTGCGCGGCGAGCGCTGGCGCCGCGTCACCTCACACGTAACCAGCGCCCGGCTCGACACCCAGGCGGATCTGAAAGCGGCGGCCGACAACACCTGGCTCGCCGTGCCGCGCTCGCTCGAGAGCTACAACCTGCGCCGGCTGGGCCTGCGCGAGAGGCGGGGCGTCGTGTTCAGCGAGATCGGCGAGGCCCTGCGCCAGATCCTCTATTGCGACGGTGTGTCGGTGCCGCTGGCCGGCGGCTATCTCGGCAACGCGATCTGCACCGACCGCGTCGTGTTCGGTCCACGGCTGCACCGCTTTGGGCGCCGGCTGTCCCGCACCTTTGAGATCCAACACCCCGGCCGCGCCCGTTACGGCGCTCTCTTCAGTCTGCGCGAATATCCGATGCAGACGTGGCCAGGCCTATTCGACACGTTGCTGTCGCTGCCCTGCGAGCTTGTTTTCTCGCAGTCGTTCAGCTTCCTGCCCAAGACGGATACCGAACGCCGGCTTTCGACCAAGGCCCGGCACATGGTCAATGCCGGCGACCGGGCACTCTCACAGATCGAGGACATCCAGAGACCCGGCGGCGCCCTCGACAAGCTGATGAGCGGCGAATGGGTCATGGGAACGCACAGCCTGTCGCTGGCCGTCTATGCCGACGAGCGGTCAACGTTGCCGGGTCTCGCGGCGCTGGCCCGAACCCGCTTGGCCGACAGCGGCGCCGTTGTCATTCAAGAGTCCTGCCGCGGCGGCCTGGAATCTGCTTTCTTCAGTCAGCTCCCCGGCAATTTCGAATGGCAGGTCCGGCCCGGCGCGATCAGCTCGGTGAATTTCGCGCACATGGCCGATTTCTCCGCCTTCCCGACCGGTGCGCCCACTGGCCGCTGGGGCGGCGCTATGGCGCGGTTCAAAACCACCGGAGCAACTGCCTACGACTTTATCCCGCACGTCGACGACGTCGGCATGACGGCAATCTTCGGCCGCATCGGGTCAGGCAAGAGCCTGACCCTGATGTTCCTCTTGGCGATGTTCGATCAGTACATGGTCGATAACAACGGCATCCTGTTCTTTTTCGACAAGGATCGTGGCGGCGAAATCCTCGCCCATGCGGTCGGGGGCCGCTACCTCGTGATCCGTGCCGGCCAGGACAGCGGCCTCAATCCGTTGAAGGGTCTCAGCAACACCCCGGCTGATCGCGCTTTCCTCTCGCGCTGGGTGAGGGCGCTGATCCAACTCGACGGGCACGGGCCGATCGATCCAGAAGACGAGGGGCGCATCGCCGACGGCGTTGCCGCTGTGATGCGACTGCCGCACGCCATGCGCAGCCTCTTGGGGCTGCGCCAGTTTCTGGGGTGGCACTCGCGTGGCGCGGGTGCCCGGCTCGAACGCTGGTGCAGCGGCGGGCCGCTCGGCTGGGCCTTCGATGGGGACGAGGATCGTGTCCTGCTGTCCTTTCGGGACAGCATCAGGGCAGGTAGTGGGGTCACGTTGATGGGGTTCGACCTCACCGAGATCCTCGACGACCCGGAGATCGTCAACCCCGCCGGCGCCTACCTCCTGTACTTCGTGCGGTTGTTCATGGACGGCCGTCGCGGCGTCGCGGCTCTCGACGAGTTCCGAAAGTATTTCCTGCACCCGCAGTTCGGCGAGATGGCTGAGGACTTCCTGCTAACCAGCAGAAAGAGCAACTGGATTGTGCTGCTCGTGACGCAGCAGCCCGAGCACGTCCTGGGCGACAAATTCGGCGCGACTCTGATCGGGCAATGCCACTCCCTCTTCCTGTTCCCAACACCGACCGCCGACGAGGATGTCTACCGAAACCAGCTTTTCCTCAGCGAGGGGGAGCTGCGTGCGATACGCGAGGACATGCAGCCGGGCTCGCGGCGCTTTCTGATCAAGCGGCGCGGGGAGAGCGCGGAATCCGTGGTGGTCGACTTCGACCTCACGGCGATGCCGGACCACGTCGCTGTGCTGTCCGGCCGAGCGCGCACCGTGCGCCATGCAGCGCGGCTTCGCGACGAGCGCGGCGAGGACTGGCTGTCAGAATTCATGCGCACGCACACCGAGGCACGGGATTAAGAGGGATCACGATGCGCAGGCTTGTGTTCGCCACCGTCTCGGTCGCCGCGCTATTGGCGGCCGAACCGGCGCATGCCCAGCAGGCGGTTTTTTGCACCAACTGCAGCACCCTGACCCAGGAGCTGGCGGGCTATGCCCGGCAACTGCTCCAGCTGCAGCAAGAAATCACGACGGCACGGCAGGCGGTCACCAACACGCTCGCGCTGCCGAGCACAGTGTACCGCGACATGACCGGTCAGGTGCAGCAGATCGGGTCGATTGCCGAGCAGGCGAACATGCTGAACGGCAACACCCGGGTAATGCTTAACAGGTTGGCAAGTGCGACGGGATATCCGACCGGCAGCCTGGCGCAGTGGCAGAACCAGCTCATCACCCAGGACAACACCATCTCGCGGGCAATGCGCGCTGCGGCCGAAATCTTGGAGCAGCAGCAGACATCGCTGAAAACCAACGCAACGACTCTGGCTGAGCTGCACAATCAGGCCCTCGGCACCGGCGGGCGGCAAGCGACCTTACAGACCCTCGCGGGCATCGAGGCGACGATTGGCCAGCAGATCCAATCGCAACAGGCGACACTGAGCGGCGCCTTGCAGGCGATGCTGACTCATCAGACCGCTCAGGCCGACCGAGAGGCCTATGTCCGCCGGCTGACCACAGCACAGGAGAAGGCGGGCATTCAGGCGGCCTGCGGTGCCGCCGCAGCCACCGGCTACCCGGCTGTCGCGGCGTGCCAGAACGTCACCACCGGAACGGCGCTAACCCAATGATGAGGCACGTAATGAAGAACCTGCTGCTTGCTGCCGCAATCGTTCCGCTGGCTCTGCCGGCTCAAGGGGCGCCCCCGACATGGACGATTCTGCGGCAGGTCTGCTGGAAGATTTCCGAAACCGCGGGCCAGTGCGCAGTGGGGCTCTACGGATCTTTCGCCACCCGCGAAGCCTGCCTCGCCGCCAACGGCGGGCAGCTCGAAACCAAGGCGCAGACCCCCGATGGCCGCCAGGTCGGGCAGCGATGCGAGATCAAGCTGGAAGGACAATTTTAGGAGGCGTCCTTGGCCACGCTCGACGCGCTCGCCACGATTGAGCAGTTCGAAAGCGGCGGGCGGAATATCCAGCAGCAGCTGGTCCCTACCTCCGTCTCGACGGCGAGCGGGTACTACCAGATTACGAATTCGACCTGGAACGGTACGATCGCGCCGGCCACCGGGTTGCCCAAAGTCGGCCCCGGCACGGCGAACCCCAACGGGGCCATGGATCTGTCGTTCGCGCAGCAGCAGCAGGGCGCGGCGTATCTTTATTCGAAGCAGGGCTTTAGCCCGTGGACGTGCAACGGGTGTAATTCCGCTCTGGCCAAATACGTGGCCGATCAGGGCGGCTCCGAGGCCTTCGGCCTGACGAGCACCGATCAGGCCAGCCTAACCGGCACTCAGCAGACACTCACGAGCGGCGATCAGACCGGCACGGACGATATTGGTTTCACGGCGGCAGACCCGGCGTCCGGGACAACCCTACCGGCTGTCACGTCGCAGGCGAGCGTGCTCTCGTCGCCCTTCAGCTGGGCGTACAAGCAGTTGATCACCTCAACCCAGCAGGCCGCGACCACGGACATCGCCAATCTGCAGACGGCGGTTGGTACCTACAGCTCATTGCTGTTGACCTTGGCTCTCGTGGCGGTCGGCATCCGGCTGTTGTTCGGCCATTTCATCGTCGACCGCTACGCCAGGTTCGTACTGAAGGTGTGCTGGGTCATGCCGTTCATCGCGGTCGGCTCGTCCCTTTACCAGACCTACGTGGTCGATCCGGTGGTGGGGCTGCCGTCCTGGTGGCAGGGATACCTCACAAACTCCTCGGGATACCAGGTCACCGGCTCGTCGCCGGTGGCGCTATTCGACTGGGTCTATAACACGACCTATTCGACCGAGGCCCAGATCTGGTTTTCGACGCCCTGGTCTTTTCACGCGATTGAGGTCGCGATTGCGCTGTTCGGCGCGCAGGTTGTGATCATGCTCTCGCTGGCAGCGCTGTTCACTGCCTACGCGATGTTGACCCTGCTGGCGCTGGTGATGCTGATCATCGGCCCGGTTTGTATCCCATTCGCACTGTTTGACGAGACCGCCGTCTTGTTTCGCGGCTGGGTGTGGGCGACCGCGACGCTGGTGCTCTCCATGCTCGCGATCGACATCCTGCTGTCGCTGTATGCGGCGGTGATGATTGCCCTGATGCAGGCCGTGACAGTGACCGGCACACCGCAGACCGACGTGCCGAGCTTCTGGGGCGCGGCTATCGTCATGGGCATTCTTGGCTGGTCGGTCCGCTATGTCCCGCGGCTGATGGAACGGATCGGCTCCGGCGTCAGTGTCGGCCTCGAGCATGCCGCGTATCACATGAGCGCTGGCCCCTATCGCGCCGCGGCCATGCGGGTCGCCTCGTTGCCGTCGAACATGGTGCGGCGCTGGGGCGGGATCTGATCGATGCATTTCACGACGCTGCTCGACATCGCGTCAATCCTCGGTATCGCGATCTTCATCTTCGGCTTTCGCGGCGTGCTGATGATGGCCGGCATGGTGATCGGCACGATCGGCGGCGCCGGCTACGCACTTTTCCGCTTCATTCGATGGATGCGCTCATGACCCGTTTGTTCCTGCTGCTTCTCTCCGCGGGGTTGCTGGCCGCGTGCGCCCCCGCCGCGACGCAGCTCGCCAAGGTGAGCGGCCCCTGCTATCCGCTCAACCAGGGACCGCCGGTGCAATGGCAGGTTCCAGCAGAGCTTCCGTGCCCGCAATGAACGATGTTGCGCCCTTGCCGCACGCTACGGGTCAGGTGCGGGGCAGGCTTTGGCAGGCAACGCCCGCCGAGGCGGCAGACTTGGCAGCGCATTACGAAACGGTCGAGGCATTCCAGGCGGAGCGGGTCAGGCTCGGAAAGCAGAGCCGCCGGTCGGCATGGGTGGTGGCCAGCGTCATGTCGGCGATCGCGCTCGCCGAGGCCTTCAGTATTGCGGCGATGATCCCGCTGCAGCGGCAGGTTCCGATCCCGATCATCATGCGCGAGGACGGAAGCACCGAGATCGCCTGGTCTTGGCGCGAAGTCATGGCCGATAACAAGGCCGCTGTCGTAACCGCGGCACTGTGGTTCTATGTGCGCAGCCGGGAAAACTACAACGCGACCGACGCGCGGCAGAACTACGAGGCGGTGGGCGCGATGTCGGCGCCGAATGTGCGCGACGCCTACCAACTGTGGTTCCTGCCGTCCAATCCGGAGAGCCCGCAGCTCAAGGTCGGGCAGCATGGGCAGGTAAGCATCCAGTATGACGGCTCCGTGCTGTCCCGCGATGCACCGGTCGCCCGGATCTTCTTCTGGCGCACCGTGGCAATGGACGGAGCCGCGCCGCAGAAGACGCATTGGACGGCGACGCTGGACTACCGGGTCAACGAGCCGGTCTCCGCCGCCAGCCGCCTTTTCAATCCCCAGGGGATTGTCGTCACGTCCTATTTTGTCCAGGAGGACAGCCCGAAATGATCCCGCG